>NZ_CP036295.1:1790000-2090000 GCF_004801255.1 Desulfovibrio desulfuricans
CCACGAGCCGCTGCAACCCCGTTATATGGACGCGCTGAGCTACTATTCGGATTTGCCGCTATTTTACAGCCAATCGGTCGTCAACTTCAACTGCACGAGCAAGCAGATGAAGGGGGCCGTCAACCAGCGGGTTTTCGACGTACCCGCGGCAGGCAGCTTTGTGCTCACCGACTGGCGCGAGCAGATGGGGCAGCTTTTTGAACCGGACGAAATGGTCTGCTACCGCGATCCGGACGAAGCCCCCGACCTTGTGCGCCATTATCTTGCCCACCCGCAGGAACGCCAGCGCATAACGCAGGCGGCGCGCAAGCGCGTGCTTGCCTGCCACACCTGGCAGCACAGGTTGCAGACCATGCTGCGGCACATGCGCGAGGTCTACGGAACCCCAGCGGCGCGCAACGCGGACAGCACCGCTGCCAGAGGCTGACAATGGCGGCTGATCCGGTTCTGGTGCTGCAACTGCACCGCATGGGCGACCTTATTCTGACTTTTCCGCTGCTTATGCGCCTGCGCCAGCTCTGGCCCGACAACCCTTTGTGGGTTGTGGCCGAGCCGGTTTTTTTTCAGCAGCTCATGCCGCTTGCGCCCGGCGTGGTGTTTTTTCCCCCTTCGCACTGCGGCACTTTGGCCCAGCAAAGTTATGCGGCCGCCATAAACCTGAGCAGCAGCCCGCTGGCGGCCCAGACCATGGCCGCGCTCAGGTCGCCCGTCAAGCTTGGGCCTATGGACGACGGCGCAGGCCTGCACATCAAGGGTTACTGGCAGCTGTACAGGGCCGCCCTGACGCAGAACAACCATGCCAACGCCTTTCACTGGGCCGACCTGCATCTGCTTGACCTTTCGCCCCGGCCAGATATTGCCGCTGTCGGCCATTCGCGTCCTGCCCCTGCCGGTACCCGGCGCGTCGGGCTGGTGCTGGGGGCGAGCGAGGCGGCCAAACGTCCCGATGCGGGATTTTGGGCCCGACTGGCCGCGCGTCTGGCCAGTGCCGACCTGACGCCCGTGTTTTTGGGCGGCAAGAGCGAAGAAGAACTGGGCGCGGAAGTTGCCCGTAGATGCGGGCTTGGTCAGGCCAATCTTTGCGGTAAACTGTCGCTGAGCGAGGTGGCGGCACTGATGCGCACGCTGGACCTGTGCATAACGCCCGACACCGGCCCCATGCATCTGGCCGACTATCTGGGCGTGCCTGTGCTCAACCTGTCCATGGGCCCTGTACACGCCCGCGAGACCGGCCCCTGCGCCCCTGGTCAATGGGTGCTGCGGGCCGCCATGAGCTGCGTGGGCTGCTGGCAATGCAGCCGTGGACGCCTGTACTGCAAACAGGCCTTCATGCCCGCCCCTGTCGCCAGAATCATTACGGATATTCATTCAGGCCTGACAAAGGCAAACGCCGCCGCGCCTGCCGCCTGCGCTGGTCTTGCCCTGTACCGTACAGGGCGCGACACCCTTGGCCTGCACACGCTCGCGCGCACAGATGAAGCCCCGCAGGCCTCCTGCCGTCCCCTGCTTGAAGACGTCTGGCAGGCGGTCTTTCTGTTCATGTATGATCCGGCACTGGAGCCGCTGCTGCGACAGCGCCTGGCACGGCTGCAGGCCGGGCACCCCCAGCTTGCCAGCCGCCTTGCGGCCCGTTTTGCCCGGCTGTTTGCCCAGTGCGGCGAGCGCTTCAAACAGCGCGGTGTTTTGAGCGACGACTTCTGGCGCGGACAACCCGGCATGATGCGTCTGTTTACGGGGCATCTGCACATGTTTTTGCAAAACGAGGGTTTTGGCGAACAGGGCTGGCGCACGGCCCTGCAACGCCTTGCGGCCCTGACCCCGCTTTTTGCCACCCCGGCCTGATACGGCAAGTATTGCCCCTCATCCGCCCATCGAATTTTTTAATACTTTGAATTTACACAAAAAATAAAATTGGAACACTCCTTGAATAGTTATGGGCGCAAGGAGTGAACAATGCAGATTCTTCCCACAAGCATAAGCAGCAACCAGACCCTCTGGGACGCCGCCAGCAACAACCGCCCAGACGACCAGCACACGTCTTCCTTCATGGAAGAGCTCAACAAGAGTCTGAGAGAGGTTGAAGAATCTGCGTCAACGCCTGCTGACTCCCCCACTACGCAAGAAACCCCCGTTTCCTCCAGCGCCTCTACCGCAAAAGCCGCGGTGCAGGTCGAGAGCCCCTACTCGCGCAGCAGCCGCAACGGCGTAACCTACACGCTGGACGAAGTCTGCTTTACCAAGCAGGAAGTGCAAACCCTGTACAAGGACCTGATCAAGGCCGGAGCCACACCCGAAAGCCTTGCCAAGCTGGCCTCTCTTGCCGATATGCCCGATGGCGCAACCCTGGCCCAGGTCAAGGCCAGCGTCAAAGGCGGCGGGGGCATACCCGTGCTCTCCGACGACGACAAGGCCAACATCACCTCGCTGCTCAAAAAGATCGACCCCTCCGGCATTCTGGACACTACGGTGCAGGCCATGATGATGCAGGGCAACGCGCAGCAGGCATACAACGCCATATCTACCTTTATGAGCAAGCTTGACCCGGCGGGCAGCATCGAGGTTTCCCAGAGTGAAGCTCTTTCGCTGGGACGAGGCCTTGGCCTTGGCTCGAGCAACCTGCAGACCCTGGCCAACAGCTTTGGGGGCAGCGCGTCTCTCACCTGCCTCAACGAGCAGTTTGGCGCCCTGATGGCGCCGGTTACAGACTTTTTTGCCACGCAGGCCGCAGCGCAAAAGACGCTGGATACAGCGCTCAAGACCACGCTGCAACCCCGCATCAGCAAGGCCCGCACTCGCACGGAAAAGGAAAAGCAGGCCAATGCCCTGCGCAGCCGCACCGCCCAGCAGAGCAAGGTGCTTATCGACAAGACTGTACAGCAGAAGACCAACAATATTCTTGGCGAAACGCTCGACGCAGGTCAGCAAGCCTCCGCCAACGACATAAAGATCGCCGCTCAAAGCGAAATGATCGGCAAGGACATGACCAGCTCCAAGCAGACCGGCGGCAACACCGCTACGGACAGCAAGACCGCTGCAAACCAGCGCTCGCCTCTGGCGGAAAAAGTTTCTGAAGTCGCCTCTGGCCCGCAGACTGCCGCGCAAACGGGCAAGAACACTGCCGCCAATCAGACGCTTGCGCAGTCCGCCACCCAGCAGGCCAGGGCGCTGGACGACAAGGAACAGAAAAACCCCGCCCAGGGCGACACGGACAAGGATCAAAAGAACAAGTCGTCGTGGAGCGAACTGCTTGGCAAGATAGACGCCCAGGCCGCCTCGGCCGCAGGGCGCGGCAACATTGCGGCATACGCGGCCCAGCCTGTGCAAACCGCGCAGACCACTGCTGACCTGCAGGATGCGGCTGCGGTTGCCCCCATCGCCCGTCAGGTGGCCCAGCAGGTCGAACAGGGCATGCTCTCAAGCCTCAAGGGCGGCGGCACGCGACTTGATCTGCAGCTTAACCCGCAGGAGCTTGGCTCCATCAATGTTTCGCTCACTGTGCGCAATGGCGAGGTAAGCGCCATCATTCGCTCCGAAAAGTCCGAAACCACCGACATGATCAACCGTCAGGTCGACGCCATACGCAGCAACCTTGAACAGCAGGGCATCAAGGTGGATAAGGTCGAAGTGCGCCAGGACACCCGCCAGGATCAGAACAGCGCCAGCTGGCAGGATTTTACCCAGCACAATGCGCGGCAGGAAGAAGATGCCCGCCGGGAAGAACTTGCCCGTCTGAAGAATCTGGCAAGCGTAAGAAATTCCACATCAAATTCGACAATGACAACATTGGAACAGCCTGTGCATTCTCTTGGGAACACGGCAATATATGCCACAAGCAACCTCAACGTGGTTGCCTGAACAAGGCCGTGGGGAGAATGACCTATGTCCACCAGCGTTGCATCCGCAATCACTCAGGCCAACAACGAGTTTAACGCCGTTGTTGGCAAGCAGTCAGGCGGCGCCAACCTCGACAAGAACGCCTTCATGCTGCTTCTGGTTACGCAGTTCAAGTATCAGGATCCGCTGAACCCCATGGACGACAAGGAATTTGTCTCCCAGATGGCTCAGTTCTCCAGCCTTGAGCAGCTCATGAACCTGAATACAAGCATGACCTCGCTTACTGATGCCACCAATAACGAGCAGATGATCAATGCCACCTCCTACATTGGCAAGGAGGTGACCGTCTCTGGCAACAGCATAGGCAAGGTGACCGACACCACGGCCAAGACGATGTCCATAACCAAGTTCCGCTACGCGCCCAACGATGATGTGGCCAGCGGCACGCTCACGGTGCGTGATGCCGACAACAACGTCGTCTACTCGCAGGATGTTGGTTCAAAGGCGGCTGGCACGACCTATGAATTTGACTGGAACGGCATGACCAGCGCCGGAACAGTTGCCCCTGACGGCGTCTACACGGTCAACCTGTCCCTGCTCAGCGCCAAGGGCGAAGCCGTACTTGCCGATCAGGTGGTAAACGCCAAGGTAACAGGCGTGGTCAACAACAATAAGACGGTCTACCTGGGCCTTGACGGCGGACAGCTGATGGAACTCTCGAAGGTGCGTCAGGTTACCGTACCCACAAGCACCAGTACAAATACATCAACAAGCTAGAGATACTGATTGGTATAACGGATAGGCGGCCACGAGCCGGCTAGCCAAAAAAATATCCCCCTATCCCGAGACACGGAGGAACTTATGAGTCTTTCATCCAGCATGTGGACAAGCGTTTCCGGCCTCATGGCGCACGGCAACAAAATGAATATCGTCGGCAACAACATCGCCAACGTCAGCACTCTTGCCTACAAGGGCCAGCGCGCGGATTTCAGCGACTACCTGTACACCGACGGCGGCAGCGTCAGCGGCACTACGCAGATAGGCCAGGGCGTCAGCACGTACGCTGTTCTTGGCGACTTTTCGCAAGGTTCGTTTGAATCGACCAACAGCGGTTCGGACCTTGCCATTGACGGCAACGGCTACTTCAAGGTGCGCAATCCCAACAGCGAGCAGATGTACTACACCCGCGCCGGCGACTTCTATTTTAACGCCAACCGCGCCATGCAGAACCCCGAAGGCATGATCATGCAGGGCTGGGAGGTCGACAACACCAGCTCGTCGGTTGTCTTCAACTCCGGATCCACCAGCATCGGCAACACCACCGCGACTTCCTCTACATACAAGGGCAGTGGTTCGCCCAAGGATATCGTGCTCGACAGCTGGAACCTGCCGCCCAAGCAGACGCAGAGCGTCTCCTTTACCATGCAGCTTTCGCTTGACGCCGGCATGGACAAAACGACAAGCGCCACCAACCCCATGAGCGCGCTGTTCATGCAGTGGGACGGCACGTCCACTACGCCGCTTGCCGACTCTGCCTATGCCACGCAGTCAAGCCTCAATGTTTACGACGAGGGCGGAACCAAGCACAACCTCACCGTCTACTACGACAAGGTGGACGCCAGCAGCAGTTCGTACACCATTCAGAATCTTCCGTCGGGCTATTCAATGTACGAATACATGGTGACCATTCCCCCGTCGGAAGACAACCGCACCTACGGCGGCACGGTGACCTATGATGCGCAGGGCAACCCCATTCTTACCGGCGGCACCTCCTTCAAGGGCACCAGCAAGGCTGGCGTGCTCATGACGGGTCAGCTGATTTTCAACGCCAGCGGCCAGCTGGTCAACCAGACCGCCTACACCTATGGCGCTCAGGATACGCCCGCAGCCGACACGCCGTGCAACCTTAATCCGTCAGCGCTCGCCTCCTGGCAGCCCACCAAAATTTCGAGCAACGGCCTGCCCGTGTTCAATGCAAACTTTACCGGAACGCCCCTGTCCAACAGCGTGTCCGAAACAGCCGCCAACGGCGGCACGCCTTACAGCATTGCCGAAAAGAGCATCATTGAACTGAACCTCGGCCTCAAGGATACGGCCTCCGTACCTTGGAACAACCCTGGTACAGCCACCTCGCTGGCAAGTCTCACGGTAGCTGCTGGCAACATCGACTACGCGACAAGGGCGGCAACCATGGCCACAACCGTGCGCGGCACATCCGCCAGCGTTGCGGCAGCGGGCAACTCCTCCGTACGAACCTCCAACGCCGACGGCTATCCTGCTGGCGTGCTGAACAACTTCAGCATTGATACAAACGGCGTCATTTACGGCAAGTACGACAATAACCAGACCATGGCCCTGTACCAGATCTCCATGTACGACTTTGACAACCTGCAGGGCCTGTACAGGGAAGGCAACAACCTCTATTCCGAAACCAAGGAATCGGGCGTTGCCCGGCAGGGCGTTGCTGGCGACAACGGCTTTGGTTCAACCAAGGCCTACAACATTGAACAGTCCAACGTGGACATGTCGCGCGAGTTTGTGCAGATGATCGCCACGCAGCGCGGCTTCCAGGCCAACTCCAAAAGCATAACCACCGTAGACAGCATGCTTGAAACAGTTATCGGCATGAAGCGGTAAGCAATAGAGATTACAGTTGAAAGAAGGCCGGAGGGCCGCAAGGCCCTCCCAGCGTTGGGGATAGCGCTGCAAACCTTTCTTTCCCGTGTCGGGCGTCGTCCATTGTGGGCGACGCCTTTTTGGTGGCGAGGCTGCAGTACTGCGGGCATAAAAAAACCGCAGCCAACACTACGGGTTAAAAAAGACGGCCCAATGCCGCGCGCTGGTGAGCTTGCTCAGCGTACGTCGCACACGCCCAGGGGTTTGTTGTCGATGGTGCCGCGCAGCCAGTCGCAATAGGCGGGAAAGCTGGTCAGCAGAATCTTGAGGGCATTTTCTTCCGCCAGGGCATAGCGGCGGGCAGTGACCTTGCCAGTGCCGACCCAGTGCTTGAGATGGCGCGAAAGATCGACGTGCCGGGCAACCATGCCGCGGGCGTGCATGCCCCTGAACCACTCCACGCCAATATCAAGGCAGACCGGCCCGCACTGCCGGTAAGCGCCGGGGGGTAAAATGGGGCCATGCGGCACGCACAAGGGGCGCGAGGCCTCCAGATCAAGCAGGCAGGCCCACTCGTTGATGCGGCACTCTGGCAGAGGCCATGGCTGCTGGTCAAAAATACCCGCAAACCCCACCTGATACGGCCTTGCAAAAATACCGCGCTGGTACGCCAGAGCGTAAAGCTGCTGCAACTGCCCGTATTCAGGCCGAAAATCCAGATACGATTGCGGGCTGCAAGGCCCGCAGCCCATAACCTCGCGCGTCAGCTCCTCCACATGGGCCGGGCAATTCCAGCACTGGCCAAGATGCCCCACCGCCACGGCGTTGCCCATCTGGCCGAGCAAAAAACCCAGTACATCCTGCAACACGAGCACATCATTGTGCATCAAAAAAAGCTTGCGGCTTGCGCTGTGCTCAAAGGCATACTGGTAGCGGATGCCGTAACGGTATGAAGCCTCATGAAAGCGCTCAGGATCCGCAGCCTTGAGATCAAGCCAGTAATCAGGCTGAAACACCCGACAGCGCTCGCCAAGTTGACCGCTCAGGTACTGCGCCACCGCATAGGGGCTGACGATGTCGTACTGCGAGCCGTATGGCTCAAACTGCAGCCAGATGTTGCCCACATGTTTGCCGCTCTGCCTGAGCAGCGAAAGGATGGAAAGGGCGGTCTGATACGGCTTGGCAAAAATATTCACCGCCACGTCGATCTTTTCGGCCTCGCCCGCCTCCGTTGCAGTATGCATCACGCTTTTCTGCATGATATTACGGCGGCTAGCCCGCTGCGGCAGAATCCGCAGGCGCGGGCGCTGCTGTACCTGCGGGTTGGGCGGACTTTTTGCTGGCGGCATCGGCCATTGCTATGGCCTGCTGCAGCGCGGCAGGGGAAACATGCGACAGCGCAACCACAATTTCGTTGTCGAAGCCCTTGTCCTGCATCAGCAGGGCAACGGCTTCTGCCGGCTGCATGCCCGCGCGGTATGAGCGCGGGCTGACCATGGCGCAAAAAGCGTTGACAACTGCCAGGATGCGGGCATTGAGATGAATGTTTTCGCCAGCCAGATGCTGGGGCAGGCCGGTGCCGTCCATGCGTTCGCCCATCTGGAACACGGCTTCCGGCACGGGAAGGTTAAACTGCATGTCACGCAGGATGCGGAAGGCGTATTCCGGCGCACGCATGACTTCGGCCTGCTCAGCGGGCGTGAGTTTGCCCTTTTTGGTGAGCAGCTCGCGCGGCACAAAAATCTTGCCCACCTGCGAAAGACGGGCGGCAAGGCGCAGGGTTTCCCTGTCCTTGTCGGGCAGGCTCATGGAGCCGGAAAGCAGGTCGGCCACATGCTCCATCTTCAGGGAGTGGCCGATCAGGTTCACATCCACGCTTTCGATAGCCCGCACAAGGGCGGCGATGCTGTTGGCCTGCCGCTCGCGCGCGGCCTCGGCGCGACGGCGAAACTCCGTAATATCCTGAAAAATGCCCACGCAACCGCCCCGGCCTGCCGTGCCAGGGGTGTCGCCCTCTTCAAAAGGAAACAGCGTCACGCGGAAAAGGCGTATATCACCAGGCTGCGGAATGGAAATTTCTATGCTGTCCTCCTTGCCGCTGCCGGTGACCTGGGCCATGCCGTCCATAAGGCGGGCGGCGGCATCTGGCGGCAACACGTCGCCCACCGGCGCATCCGCGAGCTCGGCTTCGTCCCTGCCTGCCATCTGGCTGAAGGCGGGGTTGCACATCTGCAGGCGGCCATTTTTGTCCATCAGCATAAGCCCGACCTGCAGCGATGCGTTCACGCTGTCGAGCATGATCTTTTGCTGGCGGATGACCGCATATAAGTGCTGAAAATGTCGCGCCGTCGCCCTGTGCGAACGGCTCACCAGCGAAGCCCAGATAAAGGCCAGCAGAAGCGCCGTGCCAAGGCTGCCCAAAATGCCGAGCCCATATACCTGCCAGGCCTGACCTTCCACAACCGCGTCAACCAGATCGGCCGGGGCCTCAAGGGTTACAAGCCAGCCAAGGCTTTTGGTATAGCTGCCAAGCGAATAGGCCTCGCCGCCCTCCACCAGTGCCCGCCTGCGTTTAAAAACAAGGCCTTCGGCCAGCGGTAACGACCGCACAGGTTCCAGAACGGCTTTGCCATCGCGCAGCAGCACGGCCTCGGTGCGGTTGCCCGCGTGTTGCAATATGCAGGTCAAATACCCGCCATACTGGTCTTGCCGCAGGGCAAGAAACCCCGCCAGCACGCCATCCATGGGAATGGTGGCAAAAAGCACGGCGACAGGGGCGTTTTCGCCGCGCCCCAGCACCTCGTACATGGGGTCGGCCAAATCCATGACCATGGCGTCGCCAAGAAGGCGCGCAGGGCCAAAAACAACGGTCTTGCACGTGACGGCCCGCGCCACAAGGGCCGCCTGAGCGTCGCCCAGAGGCGCATCATCCTTTTGCGCCACATAGGGGCTGCCGGCAGGCGAAACTATTCTGGCGGAAACCCAGCTTTTACTACGGGTAAAGTCGCGCAGCAGATCCTGCATGTAGCCCATCTGCTCCGCCATGTTGCGCAGCGACTCGTCGCCGTTGTCCATGGCGTCAGGCGCGGAAAGCCGCGCCTGCCCGTCCGCGCCCAGATTGCGCACATCCACCGCGAACAGGCGGAACATTTCGGCGCTGCTTACAAGCCGCGCCTGCTCGACAACAGAGGCGTGCCATGCGCGTATGGACTCCAGCGACTTGTCCACCCATGACTGCTGCACTTCGCGCTGGTTGTTCAAAATATCCTGCGTGACGTTTTTCAGCTGCAAGGTGCACAGACCATACGCAACGGCTGCGGCCACAGCCAGCAGCGTCAGGCTCACAGCCGCCACAGCCGCCTTTTTGAGGCGATAGCGCCCGGCAACGGTCTGCTCGTCAAGTTCCTGCATTTTCATAGGCGTATCCTGTTGCATGGCACGATTGGCGCAGCGCGGCTGCGGGCCATGCCTGCAGCGCTGGCGAAGCGCGTCGTACGGTTTCAGCGTCTCTACTCTATTTTGCGGCCCTTCAGATGGGCCCAGCGACCAAATTCATTGACCGAATACTGGGGGCTGTATTGCCGCACCTTGGTATGCGACAGCACAGAATTACTCAGATTATCAAGCACAAAAGCGTCGTCGTTCAGGTACACGACCAGGACGGCGTGGGCAAAGTTGCGGATGGTGTCGCGTACAACCACAATACGCATGTTTTCGGGCGCAATGCCCAATTCCTTGAGAGTAAAATACTTGATGATGGAATAATCTTCACAGTCGCCGGATTTTTTCAGAAATTCGGCGGGAATTTCCCAATAGTCTTCCTGTCGCCAGTTGACGATGTCTTCCACATACGGCCAGGTATTCCAGAATGAATTGACATAGCGCAGCAACTCCATCTTGTTGTTTACCGGAGCCTTGGACTTAAAATTGTCCCAGGTGACGCTTTTTTTGAAGACCTTTCCGGGCACAAAGACAGGGTCCATCCTATTGCGTTTGAGCAGATCAAGCCAGCCCGGCAAGGTGGACAGCGGACGTTTGAATTCAACTGTGCCAAAAAGCTGTATCTTTGGGTCGTGCGCTGTGGCAGCCTGCGCGGTTGACGCAGAGGGTGCGGCGGGCGCGGCCTTGCTGCCGCCTGTCTGGTCGGGCTGGGGTATCGCGGGTTGCGCGGCTTTTTGCCCCGCCTGTTGCCCGGCGGTGGAGGCGTCGGGCGCACTGGCCGCATCATGGGGTTGCCCGCTGGCATGATTGGCTGGCTGATTTGGCGCGCCGTCTGCGGCTACGTCTGGCGCAAGGTTCTGCTCATGGTCTTGCGCTAGATATGATGGCGCCTGTTCCGCTGTATGATCGGCGGGTTGGCCCCTCTGCTGATCAGAGGGTTGTGCAGGCTGCTGCCCGGCGGACGCGTCCGTCTGGCCAGACGGCTGGCCGGGCTGCGGCTCAACGCCGGCGCTATTTTCATCACCTGCGCCGTTTTGTTCCGCATTCCCCCTTTCAACCCTGTTCAGGGTCGCGTCGCCCCTGGCCGAGTCAAAAGAAACAGCCGGGGACTCGGGTACTGCGGCATTGCCTGTATCCGCATTGCCTGCAATTACCGGAGCCTGCGGGTTTACGGCCTCTGCCCAGGCGGGATTCCAGCCGTGCGTCCAGCACAGCAGATACGCCAACAGGGCCGCCATGCACCCAGCAAGAGCGGCAGTAATGATAAATTTGGGGGACCGAAGTTTGAGCATAGGCTCACCGAATACAGGAGTGCATGTTGCGGCATACTATACTGCAGCCCACCGCTCGTCCAGTGCAGGACAGGTCTTTCGGCTTATTTTTCGGCATGCTGCGGATAAAATGCCACGCAAAAGGGGCCGCCCGGCGACCCCTTTGCCTGAACCCCTATGGGCATATCAGCTATTTGTCCGCTTCTGATCAGTGCGGCCTGCCGATGCGGTCGGCCAGCTGCCCCTCTGCATCAAACAGCACCGGGCGCGGCCCGTGCACCACGGTAAAGCGCTTGGTGTCGGTCAGCTCCCTGAGCACCGCCTCGCTCACAAAGCAGTCCGTCAGGTACAGCGTGTTGGGTATGTGCACCAGCCGCACCTCGTCCTGCGGGATGCTGCGCAGGCAAAACATCATGGTTTCCAGCGCTTCCTGCTCCGTATCGTACCATGTGGGCAAAAAGGCGCGTGTCACAAAGGTGGTGGTGAGGTTGTTGAGGTAGGTGGCCTTGCGGTCGACCTTGTCGATGAGCCGCTGGGTCACAAAGTCCACAAGCCCAATACCCGTAGCGTTGCCGTGCGATTCTTCCGAAAGGTCCATGACTGAAACATAGCGGATGCTCGGGCTGGTCATTTCCGCCTCGCCCTGAATGCGCAGCCTGCCGATGATGTTGGTGTCCGCCCCCGTGCCGCTGAAGTTTTTGCCCATTTCTTCCACTATCAGGCCGTGCAGCCTGTCCACGGGCAGTGCGGGCATGAGGGTTTTTGACCAGGTCAGCAGCTCGATCTCGCGTTCGATCATTTCCTCAGACAGCAGGGCCTGGATGCGGGCGGTTTCTTCATAGGCGTTTTCCACAATGGCCACGCCGCCGATAACGGGCATTTTTTCAATAATAATGCGGCTCACGTCCACCAGCAGGCGCGGCAGCTGCGACTGCCCAAGGCTGTGAAACTGCCCCGCCCCGCCGGGGCCGCCCAGCCCCACCACCAGCATCTTGCACATGCCGCTCTCCACGCAGCCCTTGAAGGACGTGTGCGTCTTGACGCGGTTGATGGGGATAATGGCGTCGACCGAAAAGGCGGAATCAAGCATGTGCGCGGTCAGACCGTCGGGGGTCTGCCCTATGCTGCGGCAGGTGGCGCAGGTAACCACCTTGGCCCCCAGCCGCTCTTCGGTAATGTTCAGGCTGTCCAGCACCTCTTTTTGCCCTTCGGGGGTACCGCCGCCGTGGCTGCCCATGGCCGCAAGCAAAACCGGGGTTGCGCCGCAGCGGCGCACAACCGCTATGGCCGCCTCAAGCATGGCGCAGATATTCTGTATGCCCCGGCTGCCCACCGTGATGCCCACGGTGCTGCCCGCCTTGATGCGCGGGGCGAGCAGTTCCATCTGGGCGGTCATTTCAGCAGCGGCATCCCCCACCCTTGGTCTGACAAAAGACTGGCGAATACGCGCCATGGGCGGCAGGGGCCTGCGGGTTGTGGTCATTGTCTGCTCCTGTTTGCTTAAATAAGACCGATAACGGGAAACCACACCAGAGCCGTAGCAGCCCAGGCCAGCCAGGCAAATATGCCCACGGCAAAGGCTGCCTTGAGCTGCTCGCTGACCGTGTAGTAGCCCGCGCCAAACATGATGATGTTGCCCATGGTGTTAAAGGGCAAAAACAGCGCATACCCCATCAGGATGGCCTGCGGCAGCACAAAGCCTGCAATGGGAAAGCCAAAGGTCTGCGCAAGGCCGATGTAGATGGGTATCATGACGCCAGCCATGGCCGTGGTAGTGGACCAGATGACGTGACTGAAAATGGTAAAGCCCATGAGGCCGATCATGAGCGGCAGCATGTTGACTTGCGTGAGGCCCATGGCGGTGAGGCCGCTCTTGATGACCCATTCAAAGGCCTTGGTCTTCATGAGCACGTCGCTCAGGGTAATGACCCCGCCAAAGTACACAAAGAGCTCCCACGGTATGGACTTTTGCGCGTCCTTCCACGAGAGCACCCCAATACCGGGCACAAGAATGAGCGTGCTGACCACAAAGGCCACCATGGTGGAGTTGAAGTGGTGCCACATGTCCGTCGACCACAGCACAAGGGCCAGCAAAAAGTAGAGCATGGCCTTTTTTTCGCGCCCGGTGGTGGGGCCCATGGCCGCCAGTTCTTTTTCTATGTAGTCGAGGCCGCCGGGGATGTCCTTCATCTCGGGCGGAAATATCCAGCGCACCACATACTGGCTGCCCACAAGCACAATCAGGGTGGTGGGCAGGGCCGCCAGCGCCCAGAAGCCCCATGAGGTGGCCACGGCAGCGCCGCCCATGGCCGTAATCATCATGCCGATGGCCACAGGGTTGGGTATGGTCGCCGTTAAAAAGCCGCCTGCCGTGATGTTGGAGGCAAAGGTGTTGGCAATAAACAGCGCCTTGCCAAAGTTGCTTTTGCCTGGCTCGACGCGGTAGGCCTGGGCGACACCCTCCACAATGGGCAGCATGGCTGCCGTGCGGGCGGTGTTTGACGGCGTGAGCGGCGCAACAAGCAGGTTGGCGATCATGGGCGATAGGATGGCCCCGCCCGGTTTTTTGCCAAACAGCCGCATAAGGTGCAGGGCCACGCGACGGGCCATGCCCGTTTCGGTCATGGCAATGGAAATGACAAAGCCGGTAATAAGCAGCCACAGGGCGGGAGAGGAAAAGCCCGACAGCGAAAACCCGGCATTATGCACCAGTAGGCCATTTTTGACGGTTCCCTCGGCATTGCCCACCCAGAAATACAGCAGGGAGACAATGATAAAGCTGCTCGTCGCCACCGAGACACTCAGGGTGATCCACAGCACCACCGCGCCGGAAAATATGCTCAGCAGCTTGTGCTGCGTTATATTCATGCCATCGGGCGTGGGCAGCAGCCACACCAACAGGGCCACCGCAACCGCCACCACCGTGCCGTATTTCTTACCATACTCCTCAAATCTGTTGGCCATGAAAACCTCCTCTTGCGCCAGCACGGGCTTCACCCAGGCGGGCGGCCCCTGCATCCATTAGGGTGTGCTTGCCATATGGGGGTCTGTCCCGCTCTACCGATCTTCCTCCAGTGTTACCACATCAAGCCAGTGACGCACCTGCCTGTTTTGTCCCGCCACCGACGCCAGCTGCATCACGCAGCCGCTGCAGCCGGTGACTATGTGCCTGACCTCAGGCGCAAAGCCTTCCATACATTTACGGGCCATGTCTGCGGACAGGTCCGGGTTGCTCATTTTCAGTATGCCGCCCATGCCGCAGCACAGGGCGGTTCCCTTTTGCAGGCCGGGCAACCAGCTTTTGAGCAGCGGCAGGTCAGGGTCGGCCAGGCCCCAGTGACAGGGCTGATGGTAGCCAACAACCGCCGGGGCATGGCCCGTAGCCGTTGCCTGCGGCTCCACAAGCAAAGACGAAAGCCCTACGCATTTCTGCTTCCATTCCTTGCCTTCTTCCGCCGACATAACGGCTGTATAGCCGTCAAGGCTGTGCTTGCACGAGGCGCAAAAGCTCGCCATCAGGGGTTTGCCCGCCTTGCGCCAGAGTTCAAGATTGCGCTCGCGCACCTCGGCCAGCGCACCCAGCTGCCCGGCATGGTGCAACGTGCCGCCGCAGCAGGCAAAATCAGCAGTGTCCACAAGATCGTATCCCCAGCCCTGAAGCAGTTGACGGGCCTTGGATATCCAGCGGGGACGGGCGTTTTTTGCCGTGCAGCCGCTAAACAGGGCCACCTTGACGCCGTTGACCTTTTGCCGTGGCCGCAGCGCCACCCATGGGTCGCAGGGCGGCAGGTCAACCAGGGCGCGGGCGGTATCGACCGACGAGCGCAGCACGCCGGGTATGACCGCGTCAGGGGCAAGCATGGCGATTTTGCCAGCCATGGGCCACAGGGGGCCAACACGGCGTATCCACAAATCCCAAACTGCCTGCGTCCAGTGCGGATTACGCGACCGGGCCTCGGCCAGCAGATCGCAGGTGGAGAGCTTGCGGGCGCAGGCCCGCTGGCAGCGTTCGCACCCGGCGCACAGACGCGCCAGCGTGCGTATGTCGTCCCAGGGCATGGAAGAATCGGGGTTGCCGCCAAATTCGGGGTCAATGGCCTCCAGCAGCAGCCGCTTGCCCTTGGGGGAATATTCCTCACGTTTATAGAGCGCGTACACAGGGCACACGTTCAGGCATTCGCCGCATTGCGTGCATCCGCGTTTCATGTCAGTACCCCTTGCCGGGATTAAGAATGCCGTTGGGGTCAAATACACGGCGCAGACGCTGCATGAGGGCGTGCTCCTTTTGCCCCAGCTGCCTGCCCACATCCTTCAGACAGCCGCCGCCGTGCTCGCCGGAAAGGCTGCCGCCAAACTCCAGGGCCGCCGCGTCAAGCTCGTGGTGGGTTTTTTGCGTGCGCCGGGCATCGTCGGGGTCGGAGGCGTCGTAGTGCAGGTTGGCGTGGATGTTGCCGTCGCCCGCATGCCCAAAACCGATAAGACGCTTGCCGTTGCTGGCCGCAATTTCTTCAAATCGGCGTACGGCCTTGAGTATGGAGCCGCGCGGCACGGCCATGTCGCCGCCGATGCGGTCCGGTCCAAGCACGTACGATGCGGCCGATACCCTGCGCCGGTAGGCCCACAGCTTGTCTTCCTCTTCCTTGCCCACGCCTTCCATGCGCCACAGGGCATCGTCCAGCTGTCGGGCAAGGCGGGCGTTTTCAAGCGGCACGGAGTCCTTGCTGCCGTCCACCTGAAACAGCAGCAGCGATTTTACGCTGTCGGGCCACGGCACCTCGCCGGTCTTGGTAAGGATTTCCAGCACGGTTTCGTTCATGAATTCCACGGCGCAAGGCAAAATGCCTGCGGCAAAAACCTTGCCCATGGAAGCCAGAGCCGCATCCAGCGACGGGTAGCCCACCAGTACCGAGGCAGAAGCCTCGGGCTTGGGCAACAGCTTGACGATAAGCTTGGTGATGATGCCAAGCGTGCCCTCGCTGCCCACAAACAGCCGCCCAAGGTCAAGGCCTATCACGTCCTTGTGGGTGCGTCTGCCAAATTTCACCAGCTCGCCGCCGGGCAAGACGGCCTCGACGCCAAGCACATAATCGCGCGTGACGCCGTACTTCACGGCGCGCAGGCCTCCGGCGCAGGTTATGACATTGCCGCCCACGCTGGTCGCCTTGCCGCTGGCCGGGTCAGGCGGGTAAAACATGCCCAGCTTTTCGCACTCGGCCTGAAACTGGGCCGTGTTCACGCCCGGTTCCACCACGGCCACAAAGTCTTCCTTGCTTATCTCGATTATTTTATCCATCCCCAGCATGGAAACAACAATACCGGGAACCGTAGGCACGCAGCCGCCGGAGAGGCTGGTACCGCGCCCGCGCGGGTGCACGGCCACGCGCTCGGCATCGGCCCAGCGCATAAACTCGCACAGTTGTCCGGCGTTTTGGGGGCGCACCATGGCCAGCACCGTGCCCGTAAGCAGACTGGCGTCAGAGGCGTATACGCGCAGCACCTTGGGGTCGAACGACACGCCGTCCTTGAACAACTCTTCAAGAAACTTCTTATGCTCAGGGGTGAGCGAAGTTAGGTATTCCCCTGCCATGGTTTCCTCCAGTGATGTTAGCTTGCCGCACACGCAAATATCCCGTCTGGCTGGCCGCTGGTACGCAACGGCCCGCCTTCGATTCTACAGAAATGTCAGCGTCGGCGTTACCCGAACATGCCGATCCACGTCCAGTAGGTGTAGACCATGATGCTCATAAAAATTGCGCCAAACAAACTCATGACCGCGCCGGTCTTGATGAGTTCGGCGGGGGTGATTTCTTCCGTTGCAAGGCCGATGATGTTGGGCAGGTTTGAAACAGGCAGCAGGTACTGGTGCAGCATGTTCATGCCCACAAGCAGAACAAAAGGCGTGGGATCAATGCCCTGGGTTGTGGCATAGGCAATAACCACAGGGGTAAGGGCGGTGGTTTTGGGCCCTGCCCCGGTAAACAGACACTGCAGAACAAGCATGATCCAGATGAGAATGACAACCTGCAGCTTGATGTCAAAACAGGCCAGCGGGCTGAAAAACGTGCTGGCAATCCAGGCCGCCGCGCCGGACGAAACGAGCACAGCCCCCATGGAAAGACCAGCGCCGTAAACAATAAAAATGTTCCAGGGAACCTTTTTTTCCGCCTGTTTCCAGGTCATGATCTGCTGCGGACCGGGCGCGATCATGGCCAGAACAGACATCATGGCGACCAGCGTGGGGTTGATGCGGTGAAAGGTATCCGTGGCCCACAAGGCGAGGGTCACCAAAAAAACGCCCATGGTGTACTTTTCAACAAGGCTCATGGGGCCAAGGGCATCAAGCTCTTTGCGCACATAGGTCTGCCCGGCGCTGATGTCGGTAATTTCCGGGGGCCACATCCACAGCAGGATGGGCACGGCCAGCAAACCGCACACAAAGGCCGGCGGCGCGCCAATTTTGAACCACTGCGCCCAGGTCACAGGCTGGCCGGTGGCTTTTTCAAGCAGGCTGGCAGTAATGGGGTTGGCCGCATGCGAGGTCATGATGCCAAGGCAGTACATGGTGCCTGTGATGGTCACCACAAATATGAGGCCCTTGACCATGTTGCTCTTGCCCTTCTCCGCCCCAAAGGCGTGCCCCATCTGGGCGATGATGGGCATGAGCAAAAGGGTCTTGGCCCCAAGCGAAGGGATAAAAAACGTCATTACCAACGTAATGAGGGCCACTGCCCAGTACATCTTTACCGGCGAGGCCCCCGCAAGACTTACCATGTTTAGCGCCATGCGCCGCGACAGTCCGCTTACTTCCATACCTGCGGCCATGACCAGACCCAGCACCACAATCCACACGCCCGTATTGGCGTAGCCGGAAAGCGCCGGGCCCACCTTGGCCGCGCCCAGCAAAACAAGAAACGTAACGATGCAAAAGCCGCTCTGGGCGTCATCCAGTGCCTGCGTCACCCATACGATAATGGCAAACACGCCGACCCCAAGCGCCGCCCGCCCTTTGGCATCCAACCCTTGCAGGTCAGGAACCAGAAAAGCAATGCCTAGCATGGCCGCAACTGCCGCTAGCAAAGAAAAGAGCTGCCTTGTTTTCATACGCACCCTTGCTTTCAGGTTAAACATTATATCGGGCGGGCGCGCCCGCCCGAATCTACCAGAATCTATGCATATTATCTTTTTATTACCGGTGGATAACCTTACCCCCGCATAAACCTTGCAACGGTTTCGCCCAGCAAACCAAGTTCATGTATTACTTTAACACCAGCGTCTTCCAAGGCCGCGATCTTGTCTTCGCCGCGACCTTTTGAGCCGCTGATAATGGCTCCGGCGTGCCCCATGCGCTTGCCCTTGGGGGCGGTAAGACCGGCAATAAAGCCAAAGACCGGCTTGGGATAACTGCTTTCCTTGATATAGGCGGCGGCAAGCTCCTCGCCATCGCCGCCGATCTCGCCGATCACGCAGACAGCCTGGGTTGCGGGATCGGCACGAAACATCTTCAACAAATCAGTGAAGTACAGGCCGGGCACAGGGTCGCCGCCAATACCCACGCAGGTGCTCTGCCCCAACCCCTGCGAGGTAAGCTGATGCACCGCCTCGTAGGTGAGTGTGCCGGAACGGCTGATAAGCCCGATGTTGCCCTGTTTGTGGATGTAACCGGGCATGATGCCGATCTTGCACTTGCCGGGGCTGATGACGCCGGGGCAGTTGGGACCCACAAGCTGCGTGCCTGTGGCCTTGAGTCGAGCCTTGACCCGCACCATGTCCAGCACGGGGATATGCTCGGTGATGCAGATGACAAGGCCTATGCCTGCGTCTGCCGCTTCGCAGATGGCGTCCGCCGCAACGGCTGAGGGCACAAAGATGACGCTCGCGTCGGCTCCGGTCTGCTGCACGGCCTCGGCAACGGTGTTGAACACCGGCACGCCAAGAACGCTCTGACCGCCCTTGCCGGGCGTGCAGCCCGCCACAACCCTGGTTCCGTAAGCCTGCATCTGCTCGGTATGGAACATGCCTTCGCGGCCTGTCAGGCCCTGCACCAGCACCCTTGTCTGTGCGTTGACGAGTATGCTCATGCCGCACCTCCGGCGGTCAGGGCCGCAATTTTGTGAGCCGCCTCGCTCATGCTGGCCGCTGTTTCAAAGTTCAGCCCGCTTTCACGCAGGATGCGACGGCCTTCTTCCACGTTTGTGCCTTCAAGGCGCACCACAAGCGGCAGTTTGAGGTCCACCTTGCGGGCCGCGTTCACGACGCCCTGGGCCACGATGTCGCAGCGCAGGATGCCGCCAAATATATTGATGAGTATGCCCCGCACGTTGGGGTCGGACAGCATTACCTCAAAGCCCGCGGCCACCATCTGCTCGTTGGCGCCGCCGCCGGCATCAAGAAAATTGGCCGGTTCAGCCCCGGCCTGCTTGATGGCGTCCATGGTGGCCATGGCAAGGCCAGCGCCATTGACCATGGTGCCCACATAGCCCGAAAGGCGCACGTAGTTTACGCCAAGTTCGCGGGCCTTGCGTTCCAGCGGGTCGCATTCTTCAGGATCTTCAAGGGCTGCGATGTCGGGGTGCCGCTTGAGGGCGCTTTCGTCAAAGTCCATCTTGCCGTCCAGCGCCATCAGCTCGCCCTCGACGGTGACGGCAAGCGGGTTGATTTCAACCAGCACGGCGTCTTTTTCCGCCGCCAGACGCACCAGATTCTGCAGCAGGGCTGTGCCCGCATTGACCTGGGCGGGCGTCAGCCCGCAGCCAAACAGCAGCGCGCGCGCCTGGAAGGGCCAGATGCGGTGGCCGCCGTCAAGACGGGTGGTAAAGATACGCTCGGGGGTTTTTGCGGCGACTTCTTCAATATCCATACCGCCGTCGGGCGAGGCCATCACCGTGAGGCACTGCGCGCCACGGTCAAGCACCACGGCCAGATACAGCTCGCGGGCGATGTTGGTTCCCTGTTCTACCCAGGCCTTGTGCACTTTTTTGCCTTGCGGCCCGGTCTGGTGCGTTACCAGCTGCATGCCGATAATGCGCTGCGCCGCGGCCTCGACCTCGTCGGGGCTTTTGCACACCACAACGCCGCCGCCCTTGCCGCGACCGCCCGCGTGTATCTGCGCCTTTACCACCCAGACGGGGCCGGGTATCTGCAGCGCCGCCTGCCGGGCCTCGGCGGGGGTTTCAGCCAGCAGCCCACGGGGTACGGGTACGCCGAACTGGGCCAGAAGAGTTTTTGCCTGATACTCGTGGATGTTCATGCATATCCTCGAAGTTTGTTTTGAGAGAGGCGTAAACCTGCATGCTGCAAGGGGGCAGCGCACCGTAAAACGCCGCTTGAGCCCCTTGATCATGCGCAAGTCTGAGGTTTTGGTCCTCCCGCGGCGGATCAGTTTCCGCCACGGGAGGTCCATCAGCGCCTGACAGCCGCCTGCACAGCCGCCAGGCAGCGTTTATGGCAGCGACAGGGAGAGGGTGCGCCCCCGTCGCTGCGTAAAAACGCCGTCAGCGCCTGACCTCGCCAGCAAGGCCTGCGCCCAGATGCAGGGCTTTTTTGTTGTTTTCGTGGTGCACGGCGGCAAAGCGCGATTCCAGCACTTTTTCGATGGATTCAAGCCGCACGGCGCCGGTTATGGCCGCCAGCGCGCCAAGCACGCAGATGTTGAGAGCCTGTGTTTTGCCGCCAAAGGTCTCCTTGACGCTGCGCAGCATGGGCAGGCCCACACGCTCGGCGTCGATACGCTTTGAGGGGTGCACAAGGTCGCTGTCGTACAGGCACATGCCGCCGGGGCGGATAAGGGGCAGATACTTGCCCGCAGCCTCGTCGGTAAGGGCCACAAGCACATTGGGCTGGTTTACCTTGGGAAAGTATATCTCGCTGTCGGAAATAATCACGTCCGAGCGGGTCGCGCCGCCGCGAGCTTCGGGCCCGTATGACTGCGACTGCACAGCCACCAGCCCTTCATACAGCACGGCGGCTTCTGCCAGCAGAATGGCCATGGTAATGATGCCCTGCCCGCCGGATCCGGACAGGAGAAAGCGATATCTTTCCATGACGTTACTCCTTGTGGGCCTTTGCGATGATTTTGGCGTATTCCGTGCAGTATTCGGGGCGGTCTTCCTCTACAAAAACGCCGCGCGGAATCAGATGGGGGTTTTCTTCCAGTTTTTTGGAGCCAAGCTGGGCGGTGTTGTCGCGATACCATTCGAGCATCTGCACAGCGCCGCCCAGCTTGTTTTTGCGGCCAAAATAGGTGGGGCACTGCGTAAGTATCTCCAGCACCGAAAACCCCTTGTGAGCAAAGGCTTTTTTGAGCAACGTGACAATTTCCTTCACATGGAAGGTCGTGGTGCGGGCCACAAAGGTGGCTCCCGCGCCCATGGCAAGCTTTACGGTGTCAAACTCGTGGTCAATGCTGCGGTAGGGAGCGGTGGTCGCCAGAATGCCCTCGCCCGAAAGCGGAGAATACTGGCCGCCGGTCATGCCGTAGATGCGGTTGTTCATGATGATGGCGACCATATCGATATTGCGGCGGCAGGCGTGGATAAAATGGTTGCCGCCGATGGCCATGGCGTCGCCGTCGCCCATGGGAACCACCACGTTAAGCTCTGGCTTGGTCATCTTGATGCCCGTGGCGCAGGCCAGGGCGCGGCCATGCATGGTGTGCATGCTGTGAAAGTCCACATAGCCCGATATGCGCGCCGAGCAGCCGATGCCCGAAACCATGCACATGTTTGAGGGGTCTATGTTCATTTCCTGCACGGCGTGCAGCAGGTTGTTGAGGATGGTGCCGTGACCGCAGCCGGGGCACCAGATATGGGGAAAAAACCGTTCGCGGATGTTTTGCACGCTCATGTTAGAACCCCCTTCCTTCAATAACACGCATGACCTTGCCGATATCGGTGGGGTTGAGCATCAGACCGTCCATGCGATTCACCAGGAACACGCGGTCGGGACGCTGCACCACCTGCTTTACCTGGGTGGTGATCTGGCCCATGTTCATCTCTGCCACAAAAATATTGCGGGCATGGGCCGTTTTTTCACGCACAAGCTGCGCCGGGAAGGGCCAGAGCGTCTGCAGTTCAAGCAGGCCGATGCGGTCGCCCTTTGAGCGGCGGGTCTCCACCAGATGCCGGGCGCTGCGGGCCGACGAGCCGTAAGAAATAATGACGTGCTCGGCGTCGTCCAGATAATATTCCTTCCAGCGGGCCAGCAGGTGAGCGCGGTTTTCGATCTTGTCCACCAGATGGTACACAAGCTTGCTGACCTGTTCGGGATTTTCAGTGGGGAAGCCCCAGATGTCGTGGTACAGGCCCGTGACGTTGTAGCGGTGCACGCCGCCAAAGTCGGACATGGGCAACCGGCCGTCTTCGCGGGGCAGGTAGGGGTAGTAGTTGACCCCGGCCTGGACCTCGGTATGCAGCCGCTCCACCACGGGCAGCTCGCCCGCCGCAGGTACGACCAGCTTTTCGCGCATGTGGCCGATAACCTCGTCGAACAGCAGGATGACCGGCGTGCGGTAGGTCTCAGCCATATTGAAGGCCTCGACCGTGATCTGAAACACATCCTGAATGCTCGACGCCGTGAGCACAATGATGGAATGGTCGCCGTGCGTGCCCCAGCGGGCCTGGTTCACATCGCCCTGAGCCACCTTGGTGGCCAGACCGGTGGAGGGGCCGCCGCGCTGCACGTTGACCACAACGCAGGGAATTTCAGCCATCACGGCGTAGCCGATGGCCTCCTGCTTGAGGGAAAAACCGGGGCCGCTCGTGGCGGTCATGGCTTTTGAACCAGCCAGCGATGCGCCGCAAACCGCGCACATGGAGGCTATTTCGTCTTCCATCTGAATAAACTTGCCGCCCACGCGGGGCAGCTGCTCGGCCAGATGTTCGGCCACTTCAGTTGAAGGGGTAATGGGATAACCTGCAAAAAAGCGCAGCCCGGCATACAGGGCCCCGCGCACGCAGGCTTCGTTACCCTGCACAAAGAGGATATCTTGCTGGCTCATGCCGCTGCCCCCTTGCCGGTTTTGGCCTTACCGGTCTTTTCAACCGTGACGGCCAGATCAGGACAATACTGTTCACACATGCCACACTCCACGCAAAGCTCCGGATTGTGACAGGCTTTGCCCTCATCATCCAAGGACAGCGCCTTTTTGGGACAAAAGGCTACGCAGATGCCGCAACCTTTACACCATTGGCGGTTGATGTTCACCATCATCATTCCCCATGCGGGTTTGTGCCGATAGCCGGCTGGTTATCGTAGCGCGGCCGGGCCGCGCAATCTGAGCTGTATCCCTGTTTTCGGTAGCTGCAGCGTGTGCTGATGCTTTTTGCCTGTTTTTCATTATGCTTGCCCAAAAGCCCCCTGCCTTGCTTGCCGCTGCCTTGCCCGGTAGCGAAACCGGCTGTGCAAGCAGCGTAATCAGGACGCGCCTATACAAAAACAACAACTGCATTACGCTTCATTAAAATTAAAATACATACATTGCGGTTTAACTTTGCAATAGACT
The DNA here is from genome assembly GCF_004801255.1 of Desulfovibrio desulfuricans. NCBI lineage: Bacteria > Pseudomonadati > Thermodesulfobacteriota > Desulfovibrionia > Desulfovibrionales > Desulfovibrionaceae > Desulfovibrio > Desulfovibrio desulfuricans. The sequence goes on from NZ_CP036295.1 coordinate 1,813,662, forward strand.
GTTTACATAAACAGTCTATTGAAACAGATAAAAAACAAATTTTGCACCTGCAATACGCAGCAACAAGTTTTTTACTGCGTAAAAAACAGCCAAACTCTTAAGGCAAAGCCAAAACCATCAATTTTTCCCATGCCACTAATGTCCATTCAAGATATAAAAACAACCTTATTCGTCTACAAGACTCACCTAAAGCAATCTCTATGCCATCTGGCCGCTGCAAAAAAATTGTCAATATAATCAGGCTATGCCCTCGATGCGCCTGGTATCAATAGCACGCTATGTTGCACAGGTGACACATTTTGCACACAAACTGACACATTTTGTTTCACTTTCGGTCATTCTGGTCACTCAAGGCACTACCCCGCAGGCTTGAGCGCGCAAGCCAGACGGCAAAGTCCCCCCTGCTGATGCCAGGCTATCCTATGCACCTAATAAATCTGCCTGATATTATTAATTAATACCAGGTAGATCAACAAGCTCTCAGCCATTTGGCAAAATGCGGCAGTGCTGGCGCGGCGTGCGTCAGGCGAGGACAAAATGGCGGGTGCGGTCGGGGCAGGCAGCGCGCAAAACAACCTGCCAGATGGACAGGCAGTCGGACGGCCATGGCAGGCGTATGCGGTATAGAAAAAAATCTGGCGGGCAACTGGCTGATACGCCTGAGTCATGCGGGCAAAAGGCTGCCTTTTGGGGCGGGGAAAAGGTCGCTAGCGTATGCCGAACTTACGCATTTTGCGAAACAGCGTGCTGCGGCTCATATGCAGCATAAGGGCTGCCTTGCCCTGATGCCCGTGGCTGGCATGCAGAGCCTGCACAATGCGCTCCCGTTCGCCTTCCGCCGCTGGCGGGGCCGTGTCGGCGGACTGCACGTCCTGGCCAGGGTCCGCGCAGACGTTCGGCGGCTTGCGGCAGTCGGTCTGGCGGCAGGCAAAAGGCATGAGCAGTTCAGTCTCGATGGTGGCGGCGTCAAGAGTTTCGGGCATGGTGACGCATAACCGGTGGATAAAGTAGCGCAACTCGCGGATATTGCCCGGCCAAGCATACTGGCTCAGCATTTCCTGCGCCTTGGGGTCCATGACCTGCCCACGCAGCACCGTGTCGTCGCCCTGCGCGAGAAAATGGCGCATGAGCAGTTCCACATCGCCCTCGCGCTCGCGCAGGGGCGGCAGCGAAACCACCAGTACAGAGAGCCGGTAGAACAGGTCGGCGCGAAACTGGTTGCGTTTGACCCTCTCCCACAGGTTGGCATTGGTGGCCGCGATGATGCGCACATCCACGCAGATGTTGCGCGTGCCGCTGATGCGCAGCACACGCTGCGTTTCGAGCACGCGCAAAAGCCGCCGTTGCGCACGCAGATCAAGTTCCGCCACCTCGTCCAGAAACAGCGTACCGTTATGGGCCAGCTCAAACAGGCCTGGCTTGCCCTTGCGACTTGCGCCGGTAAACGCGCCTTCCTCGTAGCCAAACAGCTCTGATTCGAGCAGCGACTGCGGCAACGCGCCGCAATTGATGGCCACAAAGGGCTGATCGCTGCGCGGGCTGGCATTGTGGATGGACTGGGCAAAAAGCTCTTTGCCCGTGCCGGTTTCACCCTGAATAAGCACAGGCTGCGCGGAAGGAGCAAACTTGCGGGCGCGGGCAACGGCTGCCGTGATGGAGGGCGAGATGCCGATGATGTCTTCAAACTTGTGCTGCGCCAGCATCTCGGCATGCATGGCGTCGTGCCGGATCTTGCTCTCCTTGGCGGCAATGGCCCTTGGCTCCTGAAAGGTAATGACCGCGCCGTGCACGGTATCGCCCACATGGATGGGAATGGCGGAAAACAGCAGTTTTCTGCCCTCCACTTCGGCCATTTCGTCTTCAATGCTGTTGCCGAGCAGCAGGCAGCGGTCGATCTGCGGCAGGTCGAGTATGGCGCGGTAACTGAAGTGCGTGATGTCGTTTTTGAGCCGCAGCATGCGCCGCGCCACAGGGTTGATGAGCAGCACGCGTCCCTCGGCGTCGAGCGAGACAATACCGTCGTGCGAATGCTCAATGACGGTCTTGAACTTGAGGCTCTGGGCCTGCTCAAGCTCACGGGCGTAAACAATGCGCTTGGCCTCAAGCAAGGCCTGCCGGATGGACATTTCGTCGCAGACCAGCAGCTGGCAGCACAAGCCCATGCTCTCGGCCATGCCGATGGAGGTCTCGCCGCCGATAAACACATCCACCTTGTCGCGCACCGCCTGGGCAATGGCCTGCCGCATATCCTCCCTGTTGCTGCCGCTGGGATAGATGCGCAAATCCACATGCAGCAGACTGCTGAGGGCAACCAGTTCTTTCTGCAGCTGGGGGTAGACGATAAAACCAACGCGGGGGTTGGGCTTTTGGGCCTTGGTAAGCGCCTGATCAAGCACGTAGACCAGGTCCTGCATGCTGATGGGCAAAAAGACGAGAGGCGTACGTATGCCCGCCTCCACAATCTGGTTGGCAGACCAGCCGCGCGCCACAATGACATACGCGCCCTCTTCCTCCGCCTTGCGGGCAACGCTGAGAGAGCGGCTGAGGCCCGTAAGCTGCAGAAGAATTTTGTCCTGAATGCCCAGCTCGGTAGCAACGCGCTGCACGATCTGGTAGCTGGTGCTCTCTGGGGCAATGACAACAATAGGCGGCATGAAACCCTCTGATTACGCGCAGTTGGCGACACGTTAGCCTGCGCGGATTTGTCTGCCAGCATAGCGCATGTCAAAATTGATGTCACGCGTGGGCGCGTAACGGCAAAACGGCGACCGCTCCCGGTTGCCGTTCTATCTGTCTGACGCGGGGGATGGGGCCGGTGCTGCGCGCCAACTGCGCCTTGACTAAATCAAGGCCGCGTCAGGCAACGAAATAGTTTCAGCCATCCCTCCCACAGGATACGTGCAAATAAAGACCGGCTGCCTTGCGGACAGCCGGTCTTTATTTGCACGGTGCGTTGCGCACCGCGTATATGCGCATCAGTGTTCCGGGGTTATGCCCCGGCGGCTTCGCCGATCAGCTGGCGAAAGCGCCCAAAGAGGTACTGCCCGTCATGGGGGCCGGCAGCCGCTTCAGGGTGGTACTGCACGCTCATGACAGGCAGGGTCTTGTGACGCAGGCCTTCGAGCGTGTTGTCGTTCAGGTTGACGTGCGTGGCTTCTACATCGCTGACGCCGTCCAGCACCACATGGAAACCGTGGTTCTGGGACGATATTTCGATGCGGCCAGTGGTCAGGTCTTTCACCGGGTGGTTGCAGCCGTGGTGGCCAAACTTGAGCTTGTCGGTGGTGCCGCCAAGGGCGTGACCGATGAGCTGATGCCCGAGGCAAATGCCCGTAACCGGAAACATGCCCACAAGCTCGCGCACAAGGGCTATCTCTGCCGTCAGGGTCGCCGGGTCGCCGGGGCCGTTGGAGAGAAAAACGCCCTTGGCTCCGCTGGCCTTGGCCCGCGCGGCGTTAAAGTTCGGCGGCACGGCCAGGGGTTCAAAACCCGCTTCGCACAGACGGCGCAGGATGTTCCACTTGATGCCGTAGTCGTACACCAGCAGGGGCAGGCCCGTGCCGCGCCACGCATACGCGCCGTCCGCGCCAAGGCTTACCTTTTGCGGCTGGTTGTCAAACCAGGCGTAAGGCTCCTGCGCGGCCACAAAGGGCACAAGGTTGCGGCCCTTCATGGTGGGCTGGGCGAGCACTTTTTCCTTCAGGGCAGCCGGGTTCAGTTCCCTGGTGGAAATCATGCCGCGCATGGCCCCGTTGATGCGCAGGTGGCGCGTAAGGGCGCGGGTATCCAGACCTTCCATGCCCGGCGTGCCGTACTTTTGCAAAAAGGCGGGCACGGCCATGGCAGACTGCCAGTTGGAGGGCTGCTTGCAGCATTCCTTTACCAGAAAGGCGCTGCAGTGCACGCGGGCCGATTCCATATCAGCCGCGCAGATGCCGTAGTTGCCCACCAGCGGATAGGTCATGCAGACCATTTGCCCGTAATAGGAGGGGTCGGTGAGCACTTCCTGATAGCCAGTCATGCCCGTGGTGAAAATCACTTCACCACCGGTTTCAAAGTCTCCGGTAAAGGATTTGCCTTCCAACGTAAAACCGTCTTCCAGCACCAGCAATGCTTTCATAACTTACCCCCGCGCTTCCCGCGCGTAGTATTCCTGCAGACTTTCCACATGGGTCTCGGCCCGACGCGAACCAATGGCCGTGGCCGTGGCGCGCGCTGCGGCGATGGTGGTGCAGTAAGGGACCTTGTATGTCAGGGCCGCGTGGCGGATGGCCTTGGAATCCCTGGCCGTGTGCTTGCCCGATGCCGTATTGATAACCAGGGCCACCTCGTGGTTGATGAGCAGATCAACGATGTTGGGCCGTCCTTCGTAAACCTTGAGCACTTCTTCCACCTCAAGCCCGTGCTCGCGCAGCACAGCTGCGGTGCCGCGAGTGGCCAGCAGATGGAAGCCAAGCCTGGCGAACATGTCGGCCACTTCGGGCAGGTAGGGCTTGTCGCGGTCGTTGACCGACAAAAAGAGCTTGCCACCCTGCGGCAGCACCTGACCAGCGCCCAGCTGGCTTTTGAGAAACGCCTCGCCAAAATTGGAACCCATGCCCATGACCTCGCCGGTGGAGTGCATTTCGGGTCCCAGAATAACGTCCACGCCGGGGAAGCGCTGGAAGGGCAGCACGGCCTCCTTGACGCAGGTAAACCCGCCCTTGCGCATGCTCCAGGGGTCCAGCTCTTCAAGCGTTTTGCCCAGCATGACCTGGGTAGCCAGGTACGGCAGGGGCACGCCCGTGGCCTTGGACACAAAGGGCGCGGTACGCGAGGCGCGCGGGTTTACTTCGAGTATATAGATATCATCGCCCTTGATGGCAAACTGGATGTTCATGAGGCCCACGACCTTGAGCTCGCGGGCAAGGGCCTCGGCCTGCACGGCGATACGGGACACATGGTCGTACGAAAGCGAGTACGAGGGCAGCACGCAGGCCGAGTCGCCGGAGTGGATGCCAGCCTCTTCAATGTGCTCCATGATGCCCGCCACGTACACTTCCTTGCCGTCCGACAGGGCGTCCACGTCCACTTCCACCGCATGCTCAAGAAACTTGTCGATGAGGATGGGGTGTTCCGGTTTTTGCGGAACCTGGGCGTGAAAGTACTCCTTGAGTTCGGCTGCGTCGTACACCACGGCCATGGCGCGGCCGCCAAGCACGTAGCTGGGCCGCACAACCACCGGATAGGTGATGCGCTCGGCCACTTTAAGGGCGTCTTCAAGGCTCATGGCAATGCCGTTCGGCGGTTGCAGCAGGCCAAGCTTTTCAATAAGCGCCTGAAAGCGCTCGCGGTCTTCGGCGCGGTCAATGGCGTCGGGGCTGGTGCCCATGATGGGCACGCCCGCGCGCATGAGCGGCACGGCAAGGTTCAGCGGGGTCTGGCCGCCAAATTGCACAATGACGCCCTCGGGCTTTTCCTTTTCCACAATGTTCATCACGTCTTCAAAGGTAAGCGGCTCAAAGTAGAGCCTGTCAGACGTGTCATAGTCTGTGGAAACGGTTTCGGGGTTCGAGTTGACCATGACGGCCATGACGCCTGCGTCGCGCAGGGCAAACGAGGCGTGGCAGCAGCAGTAGTCAAACTCGATGCCCTGGCCGATGCGGTTGGGGCCGCCGCCAAGGATAAGCACCTTGCGGCGGTCTTCGACCTTGATTTCTTCGCCGCGTTCGTAGGTGGAGTAAAAATAGGGGGTATAGGCCTCAAACTCCGCCGCGCAGGTATCCACGAGATAATAGGTGGGCTGCACCTTCATCGCGGTGCGCATATGGCGAATCTCGGCCTCGGGCAGCTTCCACATCTCCGCCAGCTGCCGGTCGGAAAAGCCGTATTCCTTGGCTTCGCGCAGCATGTCGGCCAGCGCCGCGTTGGCGGTGGTCATGTCGTTGGCAAGGCCAAAGTTGCAGATGCGCTTTTCCATATCCACGATGTCGCGCACCTGGCGGATAAACCAGGGGTCGATGGACGAAACCGCAAAGATTTCTTCTTCGCTGATACCGGCCACAATGGCCTGACGCAGAACAAAAATGCGCCGCGAGTTGGGCCGGTGCAGGGCTTCAAGGATGGTCTCGCGGTCGGGCAGCTCGGAGCGAAAGCCGTAGCCAAGGCCCGTTGCGCCGATTTCCATGGAGCGCAGGCCCTTCTGCAGGGCCTCCTTGAAGGTGCGGCCAATGCTCATGGCTTCGCCCACGCTCTTCATGGAGGTGGTGAGCTCGTCCTTGGCGCCGGGGAATTTTTCAAAGGTGAAGCGCGGGATCTTGACCACGCAGTAGTCAATGGCGGGCTCGAAGCTGGCCACGGTCTCGCGGGTGATGTCGTTGCTCAGTTCGTCAAGCGTGTAGCCCACGGCCAGCTTGGCGGCGATTTTGGCAATGGGAAAACCCGTGGCCTTTGAGGCCAGCGCCGACGAGCGCGATACGCGCGGGTTCATTTCGATAACCACTACCTCGCCGTTGGCGGGGTTGATGCCAAACTGCACGTTGCTGCCGCCAGTTTCCACGCCTATCTCGCGCATGATGGCGATGGAGAAGTCGCGGATGTTCTGGTATTCGGCGTCAGAGAGGGTCTGCACCGGGGCCACGGTGATGGAGTCGCCCGTATGCACGCCCATGGGATCAAAGTTTTCAATGGAGCAGATGATGACGCAGTTGTCCTTGGCGTCGCGCATTACTTCCATTTCAATTTCTTTCCAGCCAAGCACGCTCTGCTCGATCATGACCTCGGAGGTGGGGCTGGCCGAAAGGCCGCTGGCCGCGATGACTTCGAGATCTTCCATATTGTAGGCCACGCCGCCACCGGTGCCGCCAAGCGTAAAGGCCGGGCGGATAATCAGCGGGAAGGGCAGCACGTTGCCGAGCTGGCGCACGTCTTCCATATTGCGGGCAATGCCGCTGGCGGGCATTTTGAGGCCGATTTTTTCCATGGCCTCGCGAAACAGCTCGCGGCTTTCGGCCTTTTCAATGACGTCGGCGCGCGCGCCGATAAGCTCAACGCCGCATTCCGCCAAAACGCCGCTCTTGGCAAGCCCAAGAGCGGCGTTCAAAGCCGTCTGACCGCCAAGCGTAGGCAAGAGAGCGTCGGGGCGCTCTTTTCGGATGATTGCGGCAAGGGTTTCCTGCTCGATGGGTTCCACATAGGTGGCGTCAGCCATATGCGGATCGGTCATGATGGTAGCCGGGTTGGAGTTGACCAGCACCACCTCGTACCCTTCTTCTTTCAGGGCCTTCACGGCCTGTGAGCCGGAGTAGTCAAACTCGCAGCCCTGGCCGATGATGATGGGGCCCGCGCCGATGACAAGAATTTTGTGTAAATCCGTACGCTTGGGCATTGAACTTTCCTGCGGATTTGGAGATCAGAGGTAATGACGCGGCACAGGCGCGCCGAATTGCATAAAACGATTGTTTTTATTCCACAGCTGGTATAAAAGTCAAGTTTTTCCTGTGGCCAATGAATACAGAAGCTTGCAAACCGCCCGCACGCTCGCGGCAGCGCACGCATTGCGGGCGCTGGCCCGCAGCCATACGCGGACAGGCGGCACAAAGCCCTTGCCTCGCACTTTTTTTTGAGCAATAATTTTTGCCTTGAATCCACAAGGGGAGCACCACATGCAAAATGTAAAAAAAGTCGTTCTCGCCTATTCGGGCGGGCTTGATACTTCTGTTATCCTTAAATGGCTTATCGAGACCTACCACTGCGAGGTCATCGCCGTTACAGCCGACCTTGGCCAGCCCGAAGACCTTTCGGGCGTGGAGGCAAAAGCGCTCAAAACCGGCGCTTCCAAGGCCTATGTGCTTGATCTGCGCGAAGAAATGGCCAAGGACTTTGTCTTTCCCATGATGCGCGGCGCTGCCCGCTACGAAAACCGTTACCTGCTGGGCACCTCCATCGCCCGCCCGCTGATCGCCAAGGCCCTTGTGGACATCGCCCGCAAGGAAGGCGCTGACGCCGTGGCCCACGGCGCCACCGGCAAGGGCAACGACCAGGTGCGTTTTGAATTTGCCGTCAGCGCCCTGGCGCCCGACATTAAGGTCATCGCTCCCTGGCGCGAATGGGATCTCATGTCGCGCACGGCCCTCACGGCCTTTGCCGAAAAGCACGGCATACCCATTTCGAGCGACGCCAAGCGCTACAGCATGGACGCCAACATGATGCACACGAGCTTTGAAGGCAGCGAGCTGGAAAACCCCGGCAACGCGCCCGACGCCTCGTGCCATCAGCGCTGCGTGCCTGTGGAGCAGGCCCCCGACACGCCCGAGCTCATCAGCGTCGACTTTGAGCACGGCAACCCCGTGGCCGTCAACGGTCAGCGCCTCTCCCCCGCCGCCGTCATCAAAACCCTGAGCGAAATCGCCGGGCGCAACGGCATTGGCCGCGACGACATGGTTGAAAACCGCTTTGTGGGCATGAAGTGCCGGGGCGTGTACGAAAACCCCGCCGGTACGCTGCTGTTTGCCCTGCACCGCGACCTCGAGGGCATCTGCATGGACCGCGAGCTGCTCGGCATCCGCGACATGCTGGCCGTGCGCTACTCGCAGTGCGTGTACAACGGCTTTTGGTATTCGCCCGAGCGCGAAACCATGCAGGTCTTTATGGACAAGTCGCAGGAGTGCGTAACCGGCACGGTGCGCGCCAAGCTGTACAAGGGCGGAGTGTGGCCCCTGGCCCGCACCTCCCCCAACTCGCTCTTTTCCGAAGATCTGGCCACCTTTGAGGGCGGCAACTACGATCACAAAGACGCCGCGGGCTTTATCCGCCTCAACAGCCTGCGCCTGCGTTTGCACGCCGCTGTGCAGGGCAAGCTGGGCAAGTAGACTGAATACCCCGCGCCTCCCGGCTACGGCCTGGGCGCGCGGGGCTGCAAATATCGGGCGCTTTTCCCGGAGCCTGCGCCGTACTGGCCCGGCCTTTGGCGGCATCAGCCGCCTTGCGGAATGTTTACGGAGCAGGTTCCGGGGGAAGCTGCGTTTGCCTCGGGCTGCGCTGTTTCCCCCGATCCATTTTTTACTGAAAACGGACAGACCATGAAGACCAACCAGAGCTGGGGCGGCCGCTTTGCCGAAGGCCCCAAGGAAGCCGTGGCCCAGTACACTGATTCGCAGTCCTATGACAGGGCGCTCTACGCGCAGGACATCCGCGCTTCGCAGGCGCATGCCCGCATGCTGGGCCGTCAGGGCGTCATCAGCCAGAGCGAGGCGCGGGCGCTGGTCAACGGTCTGGACCGCGTGCGCGAAGAAATCGAAACGGGCAGCTTTGTGTGGAAGCCCGAGCTTGAAGACGTGCACATGAATATTGAAGCGCGCCTGACCGAGCTTGTGGGCGACGTGGGCAAAAAGCTGCATACGGGCCGCAGCCGCAACGACCAGGTGGGCCTGACCTTTCGGCTGTTTGTGGCCGACCGGCTCGAAACATGGCGTCAGCGCGCCGCCTTTTTGTGCTCTGTGCTCGCCGACAAGGCTGCGGAGCATACGACGGACATCCTGCCCGGCTGCACCCACATGCAGCCCGCCCAGCCAGTAAGCCTTGCCCACCACCTGCTGGCCTACGCCTCCATGTTCCGCCGCGACGCCATGCGCCTTGAAGACACCCTTGAACGCGTACGCGTTTCACCCCTCGGCGCTGCGGCCCTGGCCGGAACAACCTACCCTCTCGACCCGCAGAGCGTGGCCGACGAGGTGGGCTTTGCCAAAATTTACGCCAACTCCATGGATGCCGTATCTGACCGCGACTTTGTGCTTGAGGCCCTTTTTGACGGCTCAACCATCATGATGCATCTGTCGCGCCTGTGCGAAGAGATCATCCTCTGGGCCAACCCGGCTTTTGGCTTTGTGCGCCTGTCCGACGGGTACTCCACCGGCTCGTCCATCATGCCGCAAAAGAAAAACCCCGACGTGGCCGAACTCATGCGCGGCAAGACGGGGCGCGTCTACGGCGCTCTCACCGGCCTGCTCACGGTCATGAAGGGCCTGCCTCTGGCCTACAACCGCGACATGCAGGAAGACAAGGAAGGTTTCCTCGATGCCGACCGCACGGTTGAGGCATCGCTGCGGCTCATGGCGGGCATGCTGCAGGAGCTGACCTTCCGCACCGACCGCATGCGCGAGGCCTGCAAGGCCGGGTTCCTCAACGCCACAGAGCTGGCCGATTACCTTGTGGGCAAGGGCATTCCCTTCCGCGAGGCGCACCACATCACCGGGCAGGCCGTAGCCATGGCCGAAAAGGCGGGCAAGGGCCTTGAAGACCTCACCCTTGGCGAGCTTCAGACTCTTGAACCGCGTATCGACGATTCGGTGTATGCGATTCTGGAATACGCTGCAGCCGTAAGCCGCCGCGAAACCCCCGGCGGCACAGGCCCCCGTTCGGTGGAAACCCAGCTCGAACAGATGCGCTACTGGCTTGGCCAGATTCTCGGCAAGGATAACGACTGAGCGAGGTAGACGCCATGTCCCAGTTTGATACCGAATTGCGGCAGGAGCAGGGGGCGGAAGCTCCCTCCCCCGTCTGCTGGCCCCAGTGGGCGGAAGACGCCCGACTGGACGACGCGCTGGCCGCAGCCGCCTACGAGGCTACCCCCGCGCACCTGCGAGCCGCAGTCAAAACAGGGCTGGCGCTGGCGCACATGCACTTTGGCGAAAGCACCGCCAGCCAGCGCAGCGAGGTGCGCAACACGCATCTGGGCTTCTGGCGGCGCGCAATCTCGCACCCCGCGCCCTGGGCCGTCATTGCCTTTACGCCCGCATACGCCGCTGCAGCCCGTCTTGCCGCCGCCTGCGTACCCGCCCTGCTGGGCGGCGTGCCGCTGGTCGGGGCCGTGTGCGTGGGCGGCGCGCCCGCTGGCAACGCGCTGGTAACGCTTGAGCTGGCAGGAGTGGAAGATATTTTTGTCATGGACAGCGCTGGCCTCTGCACCCTGCTGGAAGAAACCCAGCCGGGGCCTGGCAGGCTGGTGCTGCTGCACAGGGGCGAACTGGACGGCGTGGCCGGAGCCGCGCGGGCGCTGGAACTGCCCTGCTATGAAGAACGCCGTTCGCCCGTGCTGTGCCTGCCCAAGCCTGAGGCCTTTGACCTTGAGGCTCTGGCCTTTGCCCAGGCCGAGGCGCTGGACGCGGCGCTCGATACCTCGCTGCGCCTCACCCCCGACGCCACCTACCTTGCGCCAGTGGCGGCCCTTGGGCATTGCCGCGAGCGGCGTACCGGTCCCTTCCCTTACAGCGGCGCGCCGGCGTTCACGCCGGGCTGCGAGGGCTTCTGGCTGCATCCCGGCCTCACGCCCGACTTTTTCCGCGTGCAGCGGCAAGCCTTCGGGCTGCTCTAATCCATAGCGGTTGCGCCGTGCTCGGCGTCCGGTCGTTTACCTTCTGCATACGCCCATCGCCAGGGATACTTGCAGGCGGTCTGCCCGGCCTTTCCCACCAGGAAAAGCCGTTGCGGCCATCCTTGCCCTGCGCCTGAAAAAGCCGTAATCATTCAGAGACATCACGTTTTGGGAGCAAAGCCATGCCCAGCATCAAGCATATCCGCAACATAGGCATTATTGCCCATATCGACGCGGGCAAGACCACGCTCTCGGAGCGCATGCTCTTTTACAGCCGCAAAATCCACCGCATGGGCGAGGTGCACGACGGCGCGGCCACCATGGACTACATGCCCGAGGAGCAGGAGCGGGGCATCACCATCATGTCCGCCTGCACCACCTGCCAGTGGGGCGAAAATACCATCAACCTCATCGACACCCCCGGCCATGTGGACTTTACCATTGAGGTGGAGCGATCCCTGCGCGTGCTGGACGGAGCCGTGGGCGTTTTTTGCGCCGTGGGCGGGGTTGAGCCGCAGTCAGAGACCGTATGGCGGCAGTCGGAAGATTTTGGCGTGCCCAAGATCGCCTTCATCAATAAGATAGACCGGCTGGGCGCGGATTTTGAGGCCGTGCTTGAGGCCATGCGCCAGCGCCTGCAGGCAAACGCCGTGGCGGTCACCATTCCCTTGGGCCAGGGCGAAAATTTTAGCGCCGTGCTTGATCTGGTCAATGAGCAGACCCTGACCTTTGATCAGGCTGATCAGGGGCAGACCATGCACCGCGCGCCGTTTACCGAGCAAGAAGCCGCCCTCGCCGCTCCCTGGCGCGAAACCCTGCTGGAAAAACTGGCCGAGGCCGACGACGCCTTTGTGGACCGTTATCTCGAGGGCGCGTTTACCCTGACCGACGTCAACGCCGCCCTGCGCCGCGCCACGCTTGCCCGTACGCTCACGCCCGTATTTTGCGGCTCGGCCCTGCGCAACATGGGCGTGCAGCCCGTGCTCGACGCCGTGTGCAGCCTGCTGCCCTCGCCCGTCGATGTGCCCGCCCCGGTGGGCCGCGACGCCGAAGGCCGCGACATTGTGGTGGAGGCAACGCCCGACGCGCCCGCCGTGGCCCTGGTCTTCAAGGTATTGCTGGAAAACGGCCGCAAGCTGGCCTTTTTGCGCATGTACGCGGGCCGCATCCATGAAGGGGAAAACCTGCGCAACACGGCAAGCGGCAAGGACGACCGTCTTGGCCGCATCTACCGCCCCCACGCCGACCGGCGCGAGCAGCTCGAATGCGCCGGGGCGGGAGAAATCGTGGTGGTTGTCGGCCTGCGTTCGGCCCGCACGGGCGAGACCTATACCGCCCGCGAGCGGCAGCTTTTGCTGGAGAGCATCGACGCCTACGCGCCTGTCATCACGCTGGCGCTTGAGCCCCGCAACGCTGACGAAAGCAAGATTCTGGACGAAGCCCTCGCCCGCTATACCGAAGAAGACCCCACCCTGCTGGCGCGGCTCGACGACGACACCGGTACGCGCATGGTCTCCGGCATGGGAGAGCTGCATCTGGACGTGCTGCTTGAACGCATGAAGCGCGAATACGGCATCAGCCCCCGCGCGAGCAATCCGCAGGTGGTGCTGCGCGAAACTGTACGCAAGGAGGCCGAGGCGGCCGCTGTGTTTGACAAGGAGCTGGGCAAGGAGCGTCATCAGGGTTCTGCGGCCCTGCGCGTGGCTCCGCGCGCCAGAGGCACGGGCAACACGGTTGAAGTGGGCGATTTTTTGCCGCAGGATGCCGCCGAGGCCCGCAAAATTCTGCCCAGGGTCTACCTTGACGCCGCCCTTGAAGGCGTGCGCGACGCCCTGCAAAGCGGCGATCTCACGGGCTACCCTGTGGAAGACGTGGCTGTCACGCTCACCGCTGTGGACAGGCAGGAGGGGGTGACCACTATCCCCGGTTGCCGCATGGCTGCCGGTCAGGCCCTGCGCGAAGCTCTGGCGGCTGCAACGCCTGTGGTTATGGAACCAGTGATGCGCGTGGAAATTACCGCTCCAGAGGACTTTTTGGGCGCGTCCATTACACTGTTTACGACCTGCGGCGGCAAGGTCGAGGATATGGAAGACCATGGCGGGCGCAAGACCCTGCGCGGTACAGCGCCCCTGCGCCGCCTGTTTGGCTTTTCCACCTCGCTGCGCTCGGCCACGCAGGGCCGCACAGGGCTGGTGATGACTTTTGACCGTTTTGACCTGCCCTGAGGAACCATGCAGCAACACGAATCAACACACGGCCAGCCCCGCGCCAAAAAGAGCCTTGGGCAGCATTTTTTGAAGCGCGAGGATATCTGCCGCCGCATCGCCATGCTGCTGTTGCCCCGGCCCGAAGATATGGTGCTGGAGATCGGCCCCGGCCCCGGTGCTCTGACCCGCGCCATTGAAGAACAGCCCCATGCCCGCCTGCTGTTGCTTGAAAAAGACAACCACTGGGCGGCAGAGCGCCAACGCCTTGGCGAGGCCCGCACCCAGGCGGTGCTGACCGACGCACTGCGCTTTGACTGGCGGCGCATCACGCCCCAAACCCCCTGGAAGATCATCGGCAATCTGCCGTACAACGTGGCCTCGCCCCTCATCTGGGACATTGTCTCGCGCGCAACTGGCTGGCAGCGGGCGGCATTTATGGTGCAAAAAGAGGTAGGACAACGGCTGGCGGCGCAACCCAACACAAACCACTACGGCGCGCTCTCGGTATGGGTGCAAAGCTACGCCCGCCCGCGCATGGAGTTTATTGTGGGGCCAGGGGCCTTTAGCCCTCCGCCCAAGGTAGATTCGGCCGTGCTTTCGTTTGAACCGCTGCCGCCAGAGAGCAGGCCTGCCCACCCCGAGGTGCTGGCGCGGCTTTTGCGCGTGTGCTTTCAGCAGCGCCGCAAACAGCTTGGCGGCGTCTTTCGGCGCAGCGGCCAGCCCGGCCTTGAGGCGGCCCTGGAAAAAACCGGCCTCGACCCAAGCCTGCGGCCCGAGGCCCTTGCCAATAAAGATTTTCAGGCACTGGCCGCTTTTTGGGCCGAGCAGCTTGACAATAATGCATAAAAAGCTTTGAGTTTACGCACTGTCCATTAAACGTAATGCGTGGCATTATTTGCCTCGCTGTATGCTGACAGAACAACTCAAGCCGGGGAAATTTTCAGGAGGATGTGCTGATGACTAAAGCTGATCTGGTTGAAAAAATCGCCGCCAAGGCAAATCTGACCAAGGCTGCCGCCGAACGTGCACTTAATGCTTTTCTTGGCTCTGTTGAAGACGCTCTGGTTAAAGAATCCAAGCTGACCCTCACGGGCTTTGGCACCTTTGCGGTCGAAACACGTAAAGCTCGCCAGGGGCGCAACCCCCGCACGGGCGACACGCTCACCATCCCAGCCTGCAAAATTCTCAAATTCCGTCCTGGCAAGATGCTCAAGGACTCCCTGAACTGAGTTTAAGCCGTTATGCCCTGTGCATAACGGCTTTTTGCTTTGCGCCAACGACTGAGAGGCCGTTGGGCTTTGTTGTTGACTTGCCGCACCGCATAAACCGCAGTCGCATATTGGGGGGCTGTCTGGTTTTGGGCTGCGGCGCCGGGCATTGAAACTGCCAGGCTGGTTGTGGAAAATATTTATTTTTCCGCACTAGGGGCTTGCCTTTTTTTCAGGGGGGAGCTACAACGGCAGTTCATATTTTGAGGGCTATGGTCGTTGACCATGCCCCACCGCCGAAGGGGGTGATTTTCTTGCCCGGAGTTTTTCTTAACGACGACGACTATAACTTCGACATCGCACTGCGCCGCTTTAAGAAGCAGGTAGAAAAGGCCGGCATTCTTTCTGAAATGAAGAAGCGCCAGCACTACGAAAAGCCCAGCGTTATGCGCAAAAAGAAGAAGGCCGCCGCCCGGAAGCGGCTGTTGAAAAAAATCAGGAAGATGAACATGGCCTAGGCGGCAACGCCTTGCGCCGTCTTGTCGGGCACAGCCCGCCAAAGCGGCAGGCCGCGCGGCATCTGACGCCGCCCCTGTTCATTCGGCCAGTTATGCGGGAGGCCCCTCGGGCTTCCCGCGTTTTCTGCTTTTCTCCACCCTTCACCCCACCACCGCCATGACCGTCACCACCACGCTTTTTGAGCAGATCGACAAAGACTACGTCCGGGCCTACAAAGCCAAGGACAGTGTGCGCCTTACCGTACTGCGCCTCCTCAAAACGGCGGTAAAAAATCGCCTGGTGGATCTCAAACGTCCTGGCGGCAGCCTTGCCGATGAGGAGATGCTTGACCTCATCATCAAGGAGGGCAAGCAGCGGCAGGACTCCATCGACCAGTTTACGGCTGCGGGCCGCAGCGATCTAGCCGACAAGGAAGCCGCCGAGCTTGTTGTTCTCAAGGAATACCTGCCAAAGCCCCTCTCGACCGAAGAGCTGGCCACCCTTATCGATGCCACCGTGGCCGAGGTGGGCGCTACTTCTCCCAAGGATATGGGCAAGGTCATCTCTGCCATCATGGCGGGGCACAAGGGCCGTGTAGACGGCAAGGCCCTGTCTGAAGCAGTCAAAAAGCGTTTGCAGCCTTAGGCGGCAGCCGCTTTTCCATTTGGGGAAAGCCCCGTTTCCGTGTCCCGTTTTGAGTTGGCATGCAATCTTGCGGGAGTCGCCTCGTCTTGGAACAGCCAGCCTTGCACAGCTCTCTTGCGCCCACGGGGCGACGGCCCGGCAGCGCCTTGCGGCATTGCCGCCTGCGCAGCCACCAGTAAAGATTGCCGAGCTCTTGCGCAAGGCTGACCTGCCCGACGGTTCACGACTTTTACGCACGCATCACGGGCGCGAGCCCTTTGTGCTGCGCATACCCAAACGCTTTTGAGGCAGTTACCGCATGATCCACGCCCGCACGCTCACCGCTCTTGAATTTCACCGCATTGCCGAGCACCTTGCCTCACTGTGTCTCTCGGGCGTTGGGCGCGAGCGCGCCCAGGCCATTGCCCCGCTGGAAAATGCGAATGCCGTGACGCTTGCCGCCCGCATATATGAGGAAGCCGCCGACTGGGCCAGCCGCCCGGCAACCGGCGGCGCGGTTTTTTGCGTTTGCTCCTTCCCTGATGTGAGCGGTCTGCTGCGCGCTGCGGCTGTCAGCCGCGCCCATGCCTTTCAGCCCGATGTGGACGCCTTTTGGGCGCTGTGTGAAGTGCTGCGCCTTGCCAGGGATGCCCACGCCGCCATTGCCCAGCCCGAAGCCTCAACCCGCTGGCCGCATCTGCTGGCCATGGCCGACGGCTCTCCCCTGCCTGCGCAGCTCACCGCGGCTCTGTTGCGCTGCATATCTGACGACGGCCTGCTGCGCGACGAAAGTTCGCCCGAGCTGTACCGCCTGCGCGGCGAACTGCGCCGCCTGCACCAAAGCTGCATGCGCAAGGTCAAGGATTTTGCCCAGCAGTACAATATGCTGGCCTATTTGCAGGACGAGTTTATGACGCTCTCGTCCGACCGCTACGTGCTGCCGCTCAAGGCCAACTTCAAGGGCCGCATGCAGGGCATCATCCACGACTGGTCGCAGACAGGCGAGACCTGCTATTTTGAACCCATGTTTCTGGTTGAAATCAACAACCGTCTGCAGGAGCTGAAGCGCGAAGAGCGCGAAGAAGAACGCAAGGTCCTCGTCTACCTGCGCACCCTGCTTGAGGCCGAGCTGCCCGGTGCGCGCGCGGCCCTCGAGCTGCTGGCCCAGCTCGACGTTTTGCAGGCCAAACGCAGGCTTGCCGCACTTTTTGACGGGCGCTGCCTGCCCCTGACGCCAGTGGCCGAGGGCATTCAGTTGCTTGAGGCGCGCCATCCCCTGCTGCTGCTCAACCGCACTGCCGAATGTGCCAGGGACAAAGCCAAGGACGCCAAGGCAGCCGCCAGCGCCGCTGCACAAAGCAAGGTGCGGCCTCTGGACATCGTGCTGCGCCCTGGCGAGCGTGCGCTCGTCATCACCGGCGGCAACGCGGGCGGCAAAACCGTGTGCCTCAAAACCCTGGGCCTTATTGCGGCCATGACCCTGAGCGGCCTGCCCGTGCCCGTGGGCGCTGGCTCGCACCTGCCCTGGTTCAGTCGCCTCGACGCCTTTATTGGCGACGAGCAAAGCCTTGCCGACAACGTCTCTACCTTTACCGCCCAGATTGAGCACCTTGCCAAGGCCTGGCGTCACCTGGACGCAAGCAGCCTCGTGCTGCTTGACGAATTTGGCGCAGGCACAGACCCGGCCCAGGGCGCGGCCCTTGCACAGGCAGTACTTGACGAATTGCTGGACAAACATACCTTTGTTCTGTCGGCAACGCATTTTCCCGCGCTCAAGAGCTATGCCCTTACGCGTGAAGGCGCACGGGCGGCCTCCATGCTGTTTGATCCGCAAAGTAAAAAGCCCCTGTTCCGGCTGGCCTATGATCAGGTGGGCGCCAGTCAGGCCCTTGATGTGGCCCGCGAGCACGGGCTTGCCGAGAGCATTGTACGCCGGGCCGAGCACTATCTGCTGCAGGACGGGCAGGACGCCACGGCCCTGCTGGGCAGGCTCAACGACCTGGCCGCCAAACGAGAGGAAGAACTGGCCGAGCTCAAGCGCGAGCAGGATAAAGCCCGCCGTCAGACGCAGGACCTCAGGGAAAAGCTGGACAAGGAGCGTACACGCCTGCACGACGAGGTACGCACCAAGGCAGGCGAGCTCATGCGCGCCTGGAAGGAAGGCCGCGCCACCCACAAGCAGGCGCTTAAAGAAATGTCGCGTCTGCGCGCCTCGCTGGCTCCCACGCAGGACGAAACGGCTGAAAACCAGTCTGTTTTGCCCCGGCCGCAGACGTTCGCGCCCGGGCAGCAGGTGCTGCACACCGTGTTTAACAAGCGCGGGGTTATCACAGACGTGGACGAGCGCCGTGGCCGTGTGCGCCTGGACATGAACGGCGTCAACCTGTGGGCCGAGATGAAGACCTTGCGCGTGCCGGGTCAGGCATCAACCCCGCAAGGCCAGGCAAAAAGCGCCCCCAGAGGCGTTGTGGGTCGCACGTCCGACGATTCGGCCGCCTCATTGCGCCTTGACATGCGCGGCATGCGGGCCGACGTGGCCATAGCCGAGCTTGAGCGTTTTTTGGACAAGGCCCTGCTTGCCGGTTTTGCCGAGGTAGAGGTGGTGCACGGCAGGGGCACGGGCGCGCTGCGTCGGCAGGTGCACGAATTTTTGCGGGACTTTCCGGCTGTGGGGCAGTTTGCCCTTGCTCCGGAAGACCGAGGCGGCGACGGCATGACTATAGTAAACTTTCGCTAACATACGGGCGTGTGACCCATGCAGTCGAGGGATGCAATCCGCGCCATCAAAGAGCGCATCAACATCGTTGACGTGGTGCGCCGTTATGTGGAGCTGAAGCGCAACGGGCCGCGCTGGGTGGCGCCCTGCCCCTTCCATCAGGAAACCAAGCCGTCGTTTTCGGTCAATGAAGACCAGGGCCTTTTTTACTGTTTTGGCTGCCACGCATCGGGCGACGTTTTTGATTTTTACAGCCGCATCAACGGGCTTGATTTTAAAGAAACACTTGAGCAGCTGGCAGCCGAGGCGGGCGTTACCATTGACCGGGGCCCACGCGACCCCCAGCGTGACGGACAGGAGCGCAAACAGCGCTCGGCGCGGCAGCAGATGCTGCGCATGTACGAGCTGGCGGCAGGCCATTTTGCCTCGGCCCTGCAAAGTCCTGAGGCTGATGAATGTAGACGCTATATAGAAAAACGCGGTTTGAGCGATGAGATTGTACAGCGCTTTGGCCTTGGCTGGGCCAGGCGTGAATGGCAGTCGCTGGCTGATGCCCTGCGCAGGGCGGGTTTTGACCTGCGTATGGCCGCAGAGGCCGGGTTGGTGGGGCAATCAAGCGCCGGGAGGCCTTACGACAGGTTTCGCGGGCGGCTCATCTTCCCCATCAAGAGCCTGTCAAACCAGATTATCGCCTTTGGCGGCCGTATAATCGCCGATGAGGAAGAAGCCAAGTACATCAACAGCGCCGACACGCCCCTTTATAAAAAGGGCGAGCACCTCTACGGGCTGGCGCAGGCGCGGCGGGGCATCGTCACCAAGGGCCGCGCGCTGTTGACTGAAGGATACATGGATGTGCTCACCCTGCACCAGTTCGGCTACGACAATGCCGTGGGCGTACTGGGTACGGCGCTGACGCCCGAGCAGATAAAACGCCTTTCGGGTTTTGCATCGCAGATGACGCTGCTGTTTGACGGCGACCGTGCCGGACGCAAGGCGGCGTTGCGCTCGTGCGAAATGCTGCTCACGCGCGGCCTTTCGTGCAGCGTGGTAATCATGCCCGAGGGTGAAGACATAGACAGCCTGCTGCGCGGCGCAGGGCCGGATGCCTTTGAGGCTTTGCAGGCCCAGGCCCCGGACGGACTGCGCTTTTGCGTGGATGTGCTCAAGGCCCTTGCCCCGCGCGAAACGGTGGAATGGGCGCACAACTTTTTGCGCCAGCTTGATATCCCCGAGCTGATCAGCCCGTATATTTCACGGCTGGCGGCGCACCTGCAGCTTTCGGAAGCCGACCTGCGCGAGGGCCTCGCGGGCACGCGCGGGCAGCGCAAGGACGGACAGGCCCAGCCGGTATCGACTGCCCGGTCGCGGCAGAATATACGCGACCGACAAATAATGATGTTTGCCGTGCGCTACCCCCACCGCCTGCGTGACATGCAGGAAATGGGGGCAGACCTTGCCCTGAGGTCTGATATAGCACGGCGGCTGTGGGACAAGATAGAAACCCACGGCCCGGAAGAAGTGTTTCATCAGCTTGACGAACGGGAAAAAAACTTCTGGTGCAAATGTCGCGGCCCGGAAGCCGCGCCATGCGACAGCGGCGAAAAGGAACTGGAATTGTTGCGACAGTCGCTAGACCGATATTACGCGTCAGCACAGGCATCATCATTGTCGGCGGCCATGCGGGCCAATACCGGCATAGGTGACTTTGAAGCTGATTTGGATTATCTTCGCGCACTTAAGGAAACCTTGGAGAAAGGGCATGAGCAATCTTAAAGATATCCAGCAGATACAAACCCTTATTGCCAAAGGCAAAGGGGCGGGCTTTCTGACCTTTGAAGAGGTCAACAAGGCCCTGCCCGTCGAAATGAGCACGCCTGAGCAGTTTGAGGAAATAATCGGCATCTTTGAACAGCTCGAAATCGTCATTGTTGATTCGGAAAAGGACGGAAAAAAGATTTCCGCCGCCACCACCGAAACTGACGAAGACATTACCGAAGGTTCGCTGGATCTGACTGAAGACGAGGACACAGCAGACTATTCCTCGCGCAGCACCGACCCCGTGCGCATGTACCTGCGCGAAATGGGCGCCGTGCCCCTGCTCGACCGCGACGGCGAAGTTGTTATCGCCAAAAAGATCGAAATGGGCGAGCAGGACGTGCTGTACGCCCTGGTCGAAGTGCCTGTGGCCGTTGAAGAACTCATCAATGTGGGCGAAGACCTGCGCCAGAACCGCGTCAAGCTTAAAGATGTGGTCAAAACCATTGAAGAGGACGACCCCAGCGAAGACGAAATGAACCAGCGCACCCGCGTTATTCTGCTGCTGGACGAAATTAAACAGACCTTCAAGAAAAAGCGCAAGATTTACAAAAAGCTCGATGCCTGCGCCTGCATGGACCGCCGCGTCACCGCAGTGCAAAAAGAAATCATCAGCTTCAAGGACGAAATCGTCACCCGCCTGCGCGACATCAAGCTGGAAAAAACGCTCATCGATCGCATCATTGAAACGGTCGAAGACTACGTACGCCAGATGCACAACTGCCAGCGCGACCTTTCGGCCTATATCCTTTCCACCGGGCGTACCCAGGCGGAAATTCAGGCAATGTTCGACGGCCTGGACAAGCGCGAGGTAAACCCCAACGATGCGGCCCGCGACCTCAAGCTGAGTGTGGACGAGCTGTTTTCGTTCAAGGAAATGATCATCGGCAAGATCGAAATTCTCAGCCGCCTGCAGGAAAAATGCTGCCACAACGTCACTGATCTCGAAGAAGTGCTGTGGCGCATCAAGCGTGGCAATACCGCCGCCATGCGCGCCAAGCAGGAGCTTATCCGCTCCAACCTGCGCCTGGTCGTGTCCATTGCCAAAAAGTACACCAACCGCGGCCTGCAGTTCCTTGACCTGATTCAGGAAGGCAACATCGGCCTCATGAAGGCCGTGGACAAGTTTGAATACCAGCGCGGGTACAAGTTTTCCACCTACGCCACATGGTGGATACGTCAGGCCATCACCCGCGCCATTGCGGACCAGGCCCGCACCATCCGTATCCCCGTGCACATGATCGAAACCATCAACAAGCTTATCCGCACCTCGCGCTACCTTGTGCAGGAGCTGGGGCGCGACCCCACCCCCGAGGAAATTGCCGAGCGTATGGAGTACCCGGTGGAAAAAGTCAAAAAGGTGCTCAAAATCGCCAAAGAGCCCATCTCGCTTGAGACGCCCATCGGTGATGAAGAAGATTCGAGCCTCGGCGACTTTATTGAAGACAAAAAAGCCGTTGCGCCAGCTGAAGAAGTCATCAACACCAAACTTTCCGAGCAGCTGGCCGCCGTGCTGGCCGACCTTACTCCCCGTGAGGAGCAGGTGCTGCGCAAACGCTTTGGCATTGCAGAAAAGAGCGACCACACCCTTGAAGAAGTGGGCAAGCTCTTTAACGTCACGCGTGAACGCATCCGGCAGATCGAGGCCAAGGCGCTGCGCAAACTCCGCCATCCCGTCCGCAGCCAACCTCTGCGTTCCTACTACGAAAACTGATTATTTCCTCGCAAGCCCGACGAGTTACCTGCTGCCGGGCTTGCGAGGTAGTTGTTGCCCCTGCGCATTGCGCCACACCGACAGCAACGGATGAGCATAGCACCCATGCTGAGCAAAATGCCAAAGTTTATACGCAGGCCCTCTCTTTGGGACGGCAAAAATCATGTTACACTACAGGCCGTTGCACTGGTTGTCCTGTGCCTGCTGGCACTCGCAGCCTACGCCGGGCCAGCCCCTGCCGCCGAGCAGATCGCCAACCCGCAGGGCAAGGTAGCCAAGTGCTTTGACGGCGACACCCTCAAGCTCACCGACAGGCGCACTGTTCGCCTGGCGGGCATAGATACGCCCGAGATGGACCATGGCAAAACCAGGCCGCAGTACTACGCGCGCGAGGCCATGGACCAGCTGACCCAACTGGCGCAGGGCAAGGAAGTGCGCCTTGTGGCCGTAGACGCCAAGGGCAAGGATCATTATGGCCGCATTGTGGCCGACGTTGTCCTGCCGACGGGCGCTCGCTTTCAGATACCCTGGTTCGCAACGGCGCTGCCTTTGTCTACCCGCACAGCGACCTCAACCCCCATTTTCTGGAGCGGCTGCGCAAGTTCCAGCATGAGGCCATAGCGGCCCGGCGCGGCTTGTGGGCGCATCTGCTCACCCTGCCCGCCGCCAAAAAAACCTACCTTGGCAACCGCGAATCCATGCGGTTTTTCCCCACCGACTGTGCCGAGGTACAGCATATAAAACCACGTAACCGCGTGTTTTTTGGCACACTTATGGACGCATTTATGGCTGGGTACGCCCCGGCCAGACCCTGCAACTTTTGGCCTACAGTAAAATGAACACCACCTCGCCGCTGCTGGAACAACAGGCACTTGTCGTTTTTTCTGGCGGGCAGGATTCCGCCACCTGCCTTGCCTGGGCGCTCAGCCGCTTTCAGCGGGTGCTGACCCTGGGTTTTGACTACGGCCAGCGGCATTCTGTAGAACTCGCCTGCCGCCAGCGCGTACGCGAGGGCCTTGCGCGGCTCAACCCCCTGTGGGCCAGCCGCCTTGGGCCGGATGCCCTGCTCAACATCGATATTTTTCGCCAGCTGGCCGATACGGCCCTGACCTCGGACACGCCCATCGACGAGCACGGAGCCAACGGACTGCCCAATACCTTTGTGCCGGGCCGCAACCTTATCTTTATTTTGCACGCGGCCGCCTGGGCCTATGCCAAAAACATCCGGCACATGGTGCTGGGGGTCTGTCAGAGCGATTATTCCGGCTATCCCGACTGCCGCGACGACAGCATCAAGGCCATGCAGGTGGCGGTAAACACCGGTATGGACGCGCACTACACCCTGCACACGCCGCTTATGTGGCGCAGCAAAAAAGACGCCTGGATGCTTGCCCGCGAGCTTGGCGGCGACCCCCTGGTAGACCTGATTGTGGAAGAAAGCCACACCTGCTACCAGGGCCAGCGCGGACAGCGCCAGCCCTGGGGCTACGGCTGCGGCGCCTGCCCGGCCTGTCGGCTGCGCGCCGCTGGCTATACCGCCTATGCGGAGGAGCAGGCCGCGCAAAACCGGCAAAAGGATGACGCCTGATGTCCAAAAAACAGCTCAGCGCCGCGCAGGGCGTGCAAGCGGCCTGCATACTCTTTGAACTCAACAGCAAAACCGTTGACATCATCAACATGGCCAGCAGCGCGCACATGCCCGACGAATACCTTTCCGGCCCAGGGGCGGAGATGTTTTGCTCCGAGTGGCGGGCTTTTGTCCATGCTGTGGTCACGGCGGCCCTGATGCAGCATGCGCCCAATACAGTATTTTTGGCTTACCTGCGGCAGACGCGCAATCTGCTGACCGCTGCCGGCAGCAATGACGCCCCGGCGGACGAACAGGCCATGGAAGCCGCCGTCACCGCCTTTGTGGACGGCCCCTTTGCCCAGTATATGCCCCTGCTTGCGCAGGAGCAGCAGGTGCGCTGCCCCGAGCTTTTCTGCCAGCGCCTTGCGGTGCAGGCCGCCAACCTGCGCGGTCAGGCAACCCCGCCGGACGACCACGCCAAAGCCCGCCTTGCGGCCATTATGGCCATGGTCATCAGCGCTATATGGGACAAGCTGGAGCAGTACGACATTCAGCCGGAATAACGCTCTGCCGCGTAATATCTTTACTGTGCCGACGGTCGCTGATGACCGGACCAATCGGGCGCATTGCCGCAAAACCAACCTTACCCCCAAATGCATAACGCCGGGATTTTGATGCTCACGTACGCATGTACGCAGCGTTCAACATCCCGGCGTTTTTTTAAAAAAGCTCTCTGCTGCCCTATTTTTTTTCCAGCAGTTCCAGCATGGCCTGGGCAATGTTGTTGGTGCGCAGGCCTACAAGCTCGCGCAGGCGCAGCTGGCTGCCGTGCTCCACAAAATGGTCGGGCAGGCCAAGGCGCTTGATGCGCTGGCCGCGCATGAGACCGTGATCGTTCCAGAATTCCAGCACGGCAGATGAAAAACCGCCAGCCAGCACGCCTTCTTCAACCATCAGGATGCGGTCAAAGGATGCGGCGATATCAGCCAGCTGCTCTTCGGGCAGGGGTTTAAGCCACACGGGGTCAAACACAAAAGGTTTTACGCCTGTCTGCCGCTCAACAATCGTCGCAGCCTCAAGGGCCGGGTGGGCGCGGTTGCCTACGGCTATGACGGCAAGGCCCTCGCCCTGCTGCAACACTTCGCCCCTGCCGGGGGTCAGCAGACGGGGCGCGCCGTCCGGGGCAACGCCAAAGGCGCTGCCGCGCGGGTAACGCAGGGAGCAGGGGCCGGGGTGGCACAGGGCCGTGTGCAGACAGTGGCGCAGCAGATTTTCGTTGCGCGGGGCCAGCATGGTAATGTTGGGGATATGCCGCAGGTAGGCGATGTCAAATGCGCCGTGGTGCGTGGCCCCGTCCTCGCCCACAAGGCCCGCCCGGTCAACGCAAAAGGTCACCGGCAGGTTTTGCAGGCATACGTCGTGCACCACCTGGTCGTACGAGCGCTGCAAAAAGGTTGAGTACACCGCAAGCGCGGGCCTGTATCCCTGACTGGCAAGGCCTGCCGCAAAGGTTACGGCGTGTTGCTCGCAAATGCCCACATCCACAAACCGGTCGGGGAACCGCGCGCGGAATTTGTCCGTACCCGTGCCTTCTGGCATGGCCGCCGTTATGGCGATAATCTTATCGTTATGCTCGGCCAGTTCGACCAGCGTATTGCTGAACACCGAGGTAAACGACGGCACTTTTGCTGTGGAAGCCACCGGCTGCCCTGTTTCGGGCGTAAACAGGCCGATGCCATGGTACAGGGTGGGGTTTTTTTCCGCCGGGCCATAGCCCTTGCCCTTTTGGGTGCGCACATGCAGCAGTACCGGGCCGTCCTCAATGGCGGCGGCCATCTCGAGGTGACGGCGCAGGCTCGTGATGTCGTGCCCGTCCACCGGGCCGATGTAGTTAAAGCGAAAGGCCTCGAACAGCATGCCCGGCGTAAAGAAAGACTTGAAGCTCCACTCGCCGCGCATGGCGTAGACCGCCAGCTTTTGCCCGATGCGCGGTATGGAGCGCAAAAAATTGAGCACTTCCTTGCGGGTCTGGCGCACCCAGCGCTGCGAAAGAGTGCGGCTCAAAAACAGCGACAGCGCCCCCACGTTGGGCGAGATGGACATCTCGTTGTCGTTGAGCACCACAATGAGCCGCCGCCCCATATGTCCGGCCAGGTTGAGGCCTTCAAAGGCCTCGCCTGCGGTCAGTGAACCGTCGCCGATAACGGCCAGCACATGGTGCTTGAGACAGGAGAGGTCGCGGGCCAGCGCCATGCCCAACGCCGCCGAGATGGATGTGGAGGAATGCCCCACCCCAAAATGGTCGTACGGACTCTCCGCCATACGCGGAAAGCCGGAAATACCGCCAAAAGACCGCAGGGTGTGAAAGTTTTTGGCCCGGCCCGTCAGCAGCTTGTAGGCATAGGCCTGATGGCCCACGTCCCAGATAAGCTTGTCGTGCTCCACATTAAACGTGGCCAGCAGGGCCAGCGTCAGCTCCACCACGCCCAGCGAGGGCGCAAGATGCCCGCCGTTGCGTGAAACAGTCTCAATGATGCGGCTGCGCACCTCGGCAGCCAGTTGCGCAAGCTGCGCGTCCGAAAATTTGTTCAGCTGGGCCGGGTTTTCAATGCCGTCCAGCAAGGCGCTTTGCTCTGTCGTATCCATCTCAGGCCGCCCTGTTTACCGTGTAGTCGGCCAATGCCCGCAAAAAATCCGCCTCCGGCCCGTCAAACGAGGCCAGCGCCTTCTGGGCAGCCAGCGCCTGCTCACGCGCAAGTTCGCGGCTTTTTTCAAGCCCCAGCAGCGCGGGATAGGTGCTCTTGCCCTGCTCCTCGTCGCTGCCGGCCGGTTTGCCCAGGGTCGCGGTGTCGGACACGACGTCGAGTATATCGTCTGCAATCTGAAAGGCTACGCCAAGCGCAGCGCCATACGCGGCTATGGCCTCGCGGGCGGGTTGCTCCGCCCCGGCAAGTATGGCGCCGCACAGGCACGACGCCCGCAGGAGCGCCCCTGTCTTCATGGCGTGCACGGCGCGCATCTGCTCAAGCGTAATGGAGGTAGCGCCGGTATAGATCATGTCCCATTCCTGTCCGCCCACCATGCCGGAAGACCCCGCCGCCAGCGCAAGCTCGGCAACAGCCGCAAGCACGCGTTCCGGCGCTTCGGGGGTACGGCACATGACAACAAAGGCGTCGGTAAGCAGCCCGTCGCCAGCAAGAATGGCCGTGGCCTCGTCAAAGGCCTTGTGGTTTGAGGGCTTGCCGCGGCGCAGGTCGTCGTCGTCCATGGCGGGCAGGTCGTCGTGAATAAGCGAATAGGTGTGGATCATCTCGATGGAAGCGGCAAAAGGCATTGCCCGCTGCGGCGAAAGGCCGCACAGCGCCGCCGTGCTCAGGCACAAAACCGGCCGCAGGCGCTTGCCCCCGGCCTGAAGACTGTACAGCATGGAATCCTTGAGCCTCTGGGGCATGTCGCGCCCGTCAAGGCAGGTGGCCAGATAGGCTTCCACATCCTTGCCCCGCGCGTGCAGCAGGGCCTTCATGTCAGCAACGCACATCATCGCCTATTCCGCCTCCTCTTCTGCGTTCAGCCCGCCATCGGCCACTGCTCGCGTCTGCAGCGGCTGCGCCTGACCATCCTGCCAGACCTCAAGCTCGTGACGGGCTTTTTCCAGCTGCTCGCGGCAATAGCGTGAGCAGGCAGCACCTTCCTTATACAGAGCCATGCCCTTTTCCAGAGGCAGATCGCCGTTTTCGAGCGCCGCCACAATTTCCTGAAGCCGGGCCATCTTTTTTTCAAAAGTATTGTCAGTTTTGGCGCTCATGGATTTTTTTCCTTAACGGCGTTGGCGGTGGTCAAAAAAGGCTGCGGGTCAACCGACTCGCCCTGCACCATGAGTGAAAGATGCAGATGCGGCCCGGTCACGCGCCCGGTAGCGCCAACCAGCCCCACAACCTGGCCCTTGCGCACCTTGTCGCCATTTTGCACCAGTATTTCAGAGAGGTGCAGATACGCGGTAAACACCCCTTCGCCGTGATTGATGTACACTACATTACCAGAGAAGTACAAATTACCCGTAAGCCCCACCTGGCCGTCTGCGCAGGCAAGTACCGGCTGCCCCTGCGGGCCGCGCAGATCAAGCCCCTTGTGCACGCCGCGCGGCTGGCCGTTGAACACTCGCTTGAGTCCGTACAGGCTTGAGACGTCGCCGGGCACAGGCCGCACAAAGGGCAAAACCCACAAACGTTCAGGCAGGCGCTGGGCCAGCGCCTGACGCACAAGCTCCCTGTCGGCCTTGATGCGCGCCATCTCAGCCGCCGGAGGGTCAACGTATTTTTTATCCACAGTGATCTTTTGCACCGGGCGGTCTTTGTCAAAAAAAGTAATTTGGCGGGTCGCCGCTGGGGCATCCTTGCCGTTGCCCGTGGCCACGGCAAGATCGCGCGCCGATTCTTTTTCTTCCAGCGGCACGGGCAGCAGCATGACAGCCTGCCAGCGGGGGGTAGCCCCGGCAGCAGTGTTGGTGCTCACCTGCTCGGCCCTGGCCTCATAGGTTTTGCCCAGCCAACGGAAAGTAAACGTCTTGGCAGGCGCGTTGCTGACCGCCAAAGCGGGAAAGGCGTCGCCCCTGGCTACGGACTCTGGCGCGTCAAGTATGAGCGAGGGCGCAGCCAGCGCGGCAGTCCCTCCCAGACAGATGCTCCACGTCAGCAGCGCCATGATGAGGCGTACAGGCACAGATACGGACATATCAGCTCTTCCGTCCTTGTTTTTGGGCAACCTGTGCGACTTCTGACGCGGCGGATCGTTCCGCATCCGGCTGCACCTTGCTAACCACGGCGGCAAGGCTGCCGTCCGCCAGCCGCACAGATATGGCGCTGCCCACAGGGGCTGCCGCTACCGAGCGCAGCAAACCGCCATCCGCGCCGCGCACCAGCGCATAGCCCCGTTTGAGCGGTGCAAGCGGGTTGGCCGCCGACAGCGCAAATTCCAGTTTATCCAGCTCGCGCCCCGAACGGGCGAGCATTTCCTGCTCTGCCGTTTGCAGACGCTGGTGAGCGGCATCAAGCCGTTGCTGTTGGGCTGTCAGCAGGCGCGGCATGGCTGCCGCCATATTGGCCGCAAGCGCGTCAACCCTGCTGGCCA
Source organism: Desulfovibrio desulfuricans (assembly GCF_004801255.1). NCBI lineage: Bacteria > Pseudomonadati > Thermodesulfobacteriota > Desulfovibrionia > Desulfovibrionales > Desulfovibrionaceae > Desulfovibrio > Desulfovibrio desulfuricans. Next base: position 1,842,491 of record NZ_CP036295.1, read on the forward strand.
GCAAGTCCAGCCGCGCCGGGCTCAGGGCTGTCCGCAGCGCACGTGCAAGGCGGTCGCGCCGGGCTTCGACGCTTTCGACCCACTGCAGGGCGGCCCGCTGCAGGCGGTGGTGCAGGCCTTCAAGCTGTTCCCAAAGGCGGGCCTGATGCCGCATGGGCGAAAACCAGCGCAGGGCGCTTTCGTACTGGGCAAGACGTTGCCCCGCCGTTTCAAGCCGCCGCCGTGCGGCACGCACCAGGGCTGCCTCCGCCTCGTCCACCAGCTGAAAAAGTTCGGCCCGCGCGGGCCAGAGCAGTTGCGCCGCGTGCGAGGGCGTTGCCGCGCGCAAATCTGCCGTCATGTCGGCAAGGGTAACGTCCACCTCATGCCCGATGCCCGCCAGCACCGGCAGGCGCGACTCAAATACGGCCTCGGCCACGGCCTCTTCATTAAAGGCCCACAGGTCTTCCAGCGAGCCGCCGCCGCGCACCAGCACGATAACCTGCGCCCAGCCCTGCTCGTTGGCCTGCTGCAGCGCCCGCACAATGGCCGGGGCGGCCTCAGCCCCCTGCACCAGAGCCGGAAACAGACGGATGCGCGCCCCGCTGCCACGGCTGGACGCCAGCTCCATAAAATCGTGAATGGCCGCGCCCGTTGGCGAGGTGATGAGCGCCACCCGCTGCGGATCGTGCGGCAGGGGCCGCTTGCGCTCGCGGTTGAAATATCCCAGAGCCGCCAGCTTGCGCTTGCTGGCCTCAAAGGCCTGCGCCAACAGCCCCTCGCCCGCTGGCTGCATCAGCTCCACGGCCAGCTGGTACTGCCCGCGCGGGGCATACAGCGTGATGCGCCCGGCGCACAGCACATCAAGGCCGTTGCGCAAAAGCTCCAGCGGCGACGGGCGCGGCGAATCAAAGACCTCGCCCGTCAGCGGGTCAAAGCCCTGGCTGGTCTGCCGCTGCATGTGGCGAAACCACACGCACTGCAACTGGGCGTCCGCATCCTTGAGCGTAAAGTAGACGTGCCCCGAGTTGGGACGGGTAAGGTTGGTCACCTCGCCCCGCACCCAGACAAAGGGAAAACGCCCCTCGAGCGTTTTGCGCAGCTGCTCCGTAAGCTCACGGACAGACAGTATGGCTTCCTGCATGGTGCTCCGTGCAAGGCAGATATTGAGGCCTTGCTGGGGCTGCGTTGTCGAAAGGGCGCTGTACGCGCCCCTTCAACAATACTGGTCAGCCCGGTCCCCCCCCAGCGCGCATGACGCCGGTTGCCCGGCCCAATGCTGGAGGCGGGGGATTTAAAGGCCAGGAATGTTCTCTTGCCTATCTGTTGGCAGCGTTACCCCTGCTGCTGTTCCCAGCCTTCGCGCACCTTGGCGGCCCAGGCCGTAAAGGCTTCCGTCATGGCGTCGGCGGGCAGCTCGCCCTTTTCGCCGCTGCGGCGGTCCTTGCATTCCACAATACCCTTGGCAAGGCCCTTGCCGCCCACCACGAGCTGCATGGGGATACCCAGCAAATCCGCATCCTTGAACTTGACGCCGGGACGTTCGTCGCGGTCGTCCATCAGTACATCCACGCCCATATCCCTGAGCATGGCGTAGATCTGCTCGACCTTGGCGGTGACCTCGTCGTTGCGCGGGTCAAGGTTGAGCAGGATGCAGTCGTAAGGGGCCAGCGGCGGCGGAAACACAATGCCGTGCTCGTCGTTGTTCTGCTCGATGGCTGCTGCGGCCACGCGCGAAACGCCGATGCCGTAGCAGCCCATGATCATGATCTGTTCCTTGCCGTTTTCGTCAAGGAATGCGGCGTGCATGGCGTCGCTGTATTTGCGGCCAAGCATGAACACGTGGCCCACTTCGATGCCGCGCGTAAGCTCGATGCGCCCCCCGCAGCGGGGGCACTTGTCCTCGGGGGTGATGGCGCGCAGATCGGCCCAGGCAGCAACGGCAGCGTCGCGCTTGAGGTCCACATGTACAAGATGGGCGTCGGCGGCGTTGGCCCCGACCACATAATCCGTACCCGCCTGCAGCTCGGCATCGGCGTAAACGGGGACGCCCAGCCCCACAGGCCCGGCAAAGCCCACGGGGGCCTTGGTCAGCTCCTGCACGGTGGCGGCGTCTGCCATCACCACATCCTGCGCGGCAAGCAGGTTTTTGAGCTTGATGTCGTTTACTTCGCGGTCGCCGCGCACAAGCACGGCCACGGGCTTGCCGTCCACCCTGAAGAGCATGGTCTTGACCACAGTGGACGCGGCCACGCCAAGCAGGGCCGCCACTTCTTCAACCGTATGCGCGTTGGGGGTGGCTACCTTTTCTGCCGGGGCGCAGGCCTGGGTGCAGGGCTGTCCGTTCCAGACCACCTCGGCGCGCTCGACGTTGGCCGCGTAGTCGCAGTGGTGGCAAAAGGCGATGGTATCCTCGCCCGTATCGGCCAGCACCATGAATTCGTGCGAAAAGTTGCCGCCGATGGAGCCGGAGTCGGCCTCCACAGGGCGGAACTTGAGCCCAAGGCGCTGGAAAATACGCTTGTAGGCAGCGTGACAGGCCCAGTAATTCTGCTTTGAGCCTTCTTCGGTGGCGTCAAAGGAGTAGCCGTCCTGCATGATAAATTCGCGCCCGCGCATAAGGCCGAACCGGGGGCGGATTTCGTCGCGAAACTTGGTCTGTATCTGGTACAGGCGCACGGGCAGCTGGCGGTACGAGCGCACTTCGCCGCGCACGAGGTCGGTGATGACTTCTTCGTGCGTGGGGCCAAGGCAGTATTCGCGCTCGTTGCGGTCCCTGAAGCGCAGCAGTTCCTTGCCGTAGTGCTCCCAGCGACCCGATTCTTTCCACAGGTCGGCGGGCTGCACCATGGGCATCAGCAGCTCTTCAAAATTGGCGACGGCCATTTCTTCGCGCACAACGCGGCTTATTTTTTCAATTACCCGCAGGCCCAGCGGCAGATAGGTGTACATGCCCGAAGTAAGCCTGCGCACCATACCGGCACGCAGCAAAAGCTTGTGGCTGATTACTTCGGCATCGGCCGGGGATTCCTTGAGGGTGGGAATATAGCAGTTGCTGAAACGCATTACTGTGATTCCTTTTCGTTGAGCAGTTGTTGCAGTTCTTCCATAAAAGCCGCCAGCAGGGCATCCTGCCCCTTGACCGAGCGGATGACCTCGCCCTTGCGAAATATGATGCCCTTGTCGCGCCCGCCAGCAACGCCCAGATCGGCCTCGCGGGCCTCGCCGGGTCCGTTGACCACGCAGCCCATGACCGCCACCTTGATGTCGGCCTTGGAGGTCGCCAGGCGGTCTTCCACCGCGCGCGCGAGCGAAAAAAGGTCAATCTCCGTGCGCCCGCAGGTGGGGCACGATATGATCTCCGGCCCACGCGAGCGCAGACCAAGGGCACGCAGAATTTCCCACGCCACGGTTACTTCTTCCGCCGGGTCGGCGGTGAGCGAAACGCGCAGGGTGTCTCCAATGCCCTCGTGCAGCAAGATACCCAGCCCCACGGCGGATTTGACCGTGCCGCGCATGAGCCCCCCCGCCTCGGTCACGCCGATGTGCAGCGGGTAATCGCACACTTCTGCAAGCTTGCGGTACGAGGCGATGGTATCGAGCACCGATGAAGACTTGAGCGAAATTTTGGTGTCGTAAAATCCACGGGCCTCAAGCATGCGCACATGGCCCAACGCGCTCTCGACCAGCGCCTCGGGGCAGGGGCCGCCGTACTGCTGCAGCAGGCGCTTTTCAACCGAGCCGGAGTTGACCCCCACGCGAATAACCGCGCCATGGGCCTTGGCGGCATCTACCACGCGGTCGACATGCTCCCTTGGGCCAATATTGCCGGGGTTGATGCGCAGGCCCTCAAGCCCGGCCTCAAGCGAAGCCACGGCAAGGCGGTAGTCAAAGTGGATATCCGCAATAAGCGGCAGGCGCGTACCGGCGCGGATGGCGTGCAGGGCCGCAACAGCAGCCTCGTCGGGCACGGCCACGCGCACGGCCTCGCAGCCGCGAGCTTCAAGGCGCGCAATCTGCGCCAGCGTGGCCTCGGCATCGCGGGTATCGGTATTGGTCATGCTCTGCACCATCACAGGTGCGCCGCCGCCAATGGAAAGCCCGCCCAGTTTGATGGCGCGGGTTGTGCGCTTGTGCATGCTTCCCTCTCAAAAATATCATGGAGCTGCGGCCACAGGCCGCAGCGTTCCGTAAACGAATCTTGTATGCTATTTCCCCTTGCAAGCCAAGTGCGCCGACAGGCTGCGGCGTACGCCGTTTGCCCCCCCCCAGCAACCACAGGTAGTAAAAATTTTGCCTGCGCCCGCCTGCCCGGCAATGGGAAAAAGTTAACTCTGGAACGTGTCTTGCAAAGTTTTTGACCAAAGGCCGCGTGCAGACGTTTTTTCCGTCTGCACTCAAGTTTGCGGCCATCATGACGATAAGAATAAGGAATAGAGCTGCACCCAAGGCTGCGGGCAACGGCCCAAACGCGCCGGCAGACGGCCTGCAACATGGCAGGGCGTATCCCGCCGCACCGCACAGGGCGCTCGCGAACACTTATTGGGGTTTATATGCATATCATGCCGCGTCTGCTTATACTTTGCGCACTGTTGCTGCCGCTCGTACCCGGCTGCACCAAGAGTGGCCCGTCGGCCCTTTCGCCCGGCTACACTGATGCCGTGGAGCTCAAGCTCAAAAGCCGCGAGCTGGCCGAGCAGATGCTGGCCACCATGCCCAACGACGCTATACAGGGTTTTGTGGCCATGCCCACGGCTTTTGTTAACCAGAACAACACCTCGCAAAGTTCGCCCATGGGCAGGCTTATGGCCGAATCGCTGTTTTACGAATTTAACCAGCGGGGCTTTCCCACGCGTGAATACAGGCTCAACGGCGTCATCAACGTGCAGGGCGGGCGTGATGATCTTGCCCTTGCAGCCAACCAGATGGTCTCCACCACCGGGCAAAAGTGGGCTGCGGTGGTTGTGGGCACATATTATGTAGACAAGGACGCCACCTTTATCAATGCGCGCCTCGTTCGTACCAGTGATGGCCTTGTGCTGCGCACGGGCCAGCTTGTGCTGGTAAATACGCCCATAGTGGAGCGCATGGCGCAGGCAGACACGCCCCCGCCGGTCAAGACAGCCGACAACAGCTCCGCAGCAAAGGCCAGACCAGCCCCAACCTCGCTCTACACGCCTGCCAGCAGCATCAGCAGCGGCACGCTTACTATCAAACAAGGCCGGTAACGCCGGAATTGCCATGAAAACATTGTTAAACAACATTTGCGCACTCTGCCTTGCAGTATCGGCAGCCCTGCCCCTGGCGGCGCTGCCGTCGGCCCCGGCCCTGGCGGACAGCATGTCGACCTACAGCGGCCAGAGCGCTTCTGACGCACAGGCAAAGCGCGAGGCAACGGACCGGGCCAACTACCTTTACGACGCCAACAAGCACAGCCTGGCCTATCTTGACCAGGCCCGGCAGTTTCGTGAACAGGGACGTTATGAACTTGCGCGGCAGCGGTATCTTCAGGCTCTCTCCATTTGCGCTGACGACCAGACCCTGTCTGTCATCAAAAGAGAGCTGTCTGGCATTGAACTGCTTTTGCGCACCATGCGCTGAGGATTGACATGAACCGCTTTTTTATCACCATTCTTGTACTTGCGGCCCTGCTGTTTCCCCTTACGGCAGCGGCGGCGGGCAATGTGCCCAAGGCGGCAGAAAGCCTCGCCAAACAGCTTGACGAGCAGCTCATGATGCGTTTTTCGGGCGACAGCCAGGACATGAGCCGCAAGGACCGCGAATCCCTGGCCAGGGCGCGCATCATGATCATGGGCACTACCCCCGTGAACATCAACAACCTTGACGAGGCCTCGCCCCTGGCCCGCCAGATGACGGAAGAAATCTCGCGCTGGCTCATCAATGCGGGCTACCGATTTCAGGAGCTGCGCAAGGGCCGCGACATACGCTTTGACAAGCTCAAGGGCGAGTTTATCCTCACCCGCGACGTGCGCCAGCTTTCCAGCTCCAGCGGCACAAGCCAGGCCGTGCTGGCGGGCACGTACATTGCCACCAGCGAGCAGGTGCGCTTCAGCATCCGCCTTATCCACACCTCAAGCAACGAGGTGCTGGCCATGGCCACGGCCACGGTGCCCATTACGGACGATCTGCGCCCCCTGGTGCGCGAGGCGGGCCCCGGCGACGGCCTGACGCCCACCGTGCGCACGCGCCTGCAGTAGCTCGCCCTTGCTGCGGGTGATCGTAGTATGGCCCGCAGGCTTCTTGCTTCACTTGCGCTTTGCGTCTATAACATGCCCGCGCCTGTCTGCATGACGGCGCGGGTTGCCTTTGGGGCAACGCATGGTTCCTGATTCCGTCTTGCCCGCAAGGGCAAAACCGTAGCTGATTTCTGAACCCAGGCCGCCGACGCTTTCGGCTGCCAGACCCGCGCGGGCACGCCGCCCACTGCGGGCTATACGCTTTTTTGCGCACGGCAAGGAGACAACATGTCGCTCAGCATTGGTATTGTGGGCCTGCCAAACGTAGGCAAATCAACCCTGTTCAACGCCCTGACCAAAGCCCAGAACGCTCAGGCCGCCAACTACCCCTTTTGCACCATCGAGCCCAACAAGGCCACCGTGGCCGTGCCGGACAAGCGGGTGGACGCGCTGACCGCCAAGGCCAAGCCCAAAAAGACCATCTACGCCAGCGTTGATTTTATCGACATTGCCGGTCTGGTGCGCGGGGCCAGCAAGGGCGAAGGGCTGGGCAACCAGTTTTTGGGCAATATACGTGAATGCGCGGCCATTGTGCATGTGGTGCGCTGCTTTGAAGATGAAAACATCACGCATGTGGACGGCGACGTTGACCCACTGCGCGATGTGGACACCATTGAAACGGAACTTTTGCTGGCCGACCTGCAAAGTGTTGAAAAACGTCTGGACAAGCTGCAAAAGCTGGCCAAGGGCAGCAAGGACGCCAAGGCGGCCGCTGAAATAATGCAGACCCTGCTGGCCCAGCTCAACGACGGCAAACCGGCGCGCGGCTTTAGCCTGCCGGAAAACGAACTGTTCATGACCACCTGGCGCGAGCTGGGGCTGCTCACGGCCAAGCCCGTCATATACTGCGCCAATGTGGATGAAGCCGCCGTGGCCGACGGCAACGGATTTTCCGCCACGCTTGAGGCTTTTGCCAGGGAGCGTCAGGCGGGTTTTGCTCGCATCTGCGCCAAGCTTGAGGAAGAGCTGCAGGGCCTGCCCGACGAGGAACAGGCCGAGCTGCTGGCCTCGTACGGCATTGACGAAAGCGGCCTTGTGCGCATCATCCACACCGGCTACGACACCCTTGGCCTGTGCAGCTACTTTACCGCCGGGCCGGACGAAGTGCGCGCCTGGACGATCCACAAGGGCTGGAAGGCCCCGCAGGCGGCTGGCGTCATTCATACCGATTTTGAACGAGGCTTTATCCGCGCCGAAGTGATCTCGTACGACGACTACATGAGCCACGAGAGCGAGGCTGCCTGCCGCGCCGACGGAGTGCTGCGCGTGGAAGGCAAGGAATACCTCGTCAGCGACGGCGACATCATGCACTTTTTGTTCAACGTCTAGGCGGCCGTTGATCTGCACCGTCCACCTGGCCCGAGGGATTGCAGGGGATCAAAAACCGGCTTTGCCGGCATAGTTGCTGTCTCAACCCCGCTGTTTCAAACCCGGCGCCTCCCCTGGGCCGCTACATACTAAAAGGCGAGTTGCTGTCAAATGCAACTCGCCTGTAATTTTTCAGCTGTAAAAAACGGCACTGCTGCCAACATGGGGTCAGATCATCGCCCGGTATTTCATGAGAAATGCTCTGGCTAACGATTCACGAACACTGCTCGGGATCACAGTTGCTTCAAAAAGAGAATTGAGCACCTGCGCGTCCAAGGGGAGCATTGCAATTTCCGTAAACCTCCCAAGCACTGCGCTCAAAGCATCGGCAAGATAGCCGCAATCTTCAAAATGCCGGGCATGCATGCGCAAGTGACATAAATACAATTTGAGGGTGTCATTGTTTTTGATTGCTTCCGGGATGTAAAATTTCAAGCTTTTGCACAATGATATGGACGCTAACCGTACTACCTTCATGGATTCTTCATACGACACGTCTTTTAGGGCAACAGCCTTGCCCAGTATTGATGCCGCACGCGCAATATAGCCAGCCGAGACTCCTTGCGGCGGAAAGTTCCCATTGCGTGCCATGGTTTTTTCTAACGCTTTGTCGATGCGGTGAAGTATCTCCAGTTCCGTGTCCCCCATAATTTCCCTGTTGGTGGACAAAGACTGCGAATGCTTTCTGTACAGCGCCAGCGCACTGTTATTGACTACAAAATTCTTTTCACTTACCGCTGCCCGCAACCAGTACTCGTAGTCTTCATGCGCCAATAGCGATTCGTCAAAAAGGCCCACATCCTCCACAAGACTGCGCCGCACCATAAATGAGTGTATTGGCGCAATGTTTGAGGCGCAAAGATGCAGTGCAAAATCACTTTTGCACAGGCCCCACATGCTGATCTGATGATTTTCCCTGTCAAAAATAAGGCAATTACTGATTACGGCATCAGCGGAGGGAGTATTCAGAAGCATTGCGCTCTGCGCACTCAGATACTCAGGGACGATCAGATCATCCGCGTCCAGAAAAAGAACCGCATCCCCATCAGCCTTTTTAATCCCCGCATTTCTAGCAGCGGAAACCCCCGCGTGCGCAATACTGATAACGCGAAGGCGGCTCCCCTTTTGCTCAGCGATGCTTTCAAGAACATTCAGGCTGTTGTCTGTTGAGCCGTCGTCAACTGCAATAATTTCGAGCTCAAATTGCCCTGCCTGATCTTGAACATTCTTTATTGTTTCAGGCAGATATTGTGCATAGTTATGTACGGGAATAATCACTGATGTTTTCATACTTCACCGTTTCACAGTTGATATAAAAAAGCACGCACTAGTACAGGCAACCGCTAAAAAAATAAAGAATATACTAACTATACTACATAGCTAAAATTTAAACCACATACACGTTATCACAACACAATAATTCACCGCAAAAGAGTTATCAAGCGACGCGCATCGCGCCAATCACCTGTGTTCTCGCCCAATCTGCGACACTGTACGTTCAACAGTTGCATAATGCATATACGCCATATCTGGAAAATAGCGGTCGCTTTCAATCATGGGCTGCAACCATACAAGGAAATTTCATGTTTTTGAAAAAGTAATATCCAGAACAGGTATTTTCAACCTATAACCCATGTGCATGACTTCAGCAATATCTTGGTCCACCACTTTGAACGCCAGCAACCAACGGGTTTGCAGCAGCTGAAGCACCGAACAACAATCGATACAAAAAAAAGCCGCAACCCACGAGGAGTTGCGGCAAAAATGCGGACATTCACGCCCCGCTCTGGGAGGCCCCCAATGGGCCTCCCGGCGGGCATTTCAGGGCCGAAGAGGCAAGCCCTGAAAATCATGAGCCTTCTGGGGCCGGCCACCAGCCAGCCCCTGCACCATGGCTGCGGTTACTAGTCAGCCTGCGTGCGAATGAAGGTTGGAATTTCAAAATCATCTTCGTCATAGGTGAAGTCTTCATGGCCGGGATTGTGCGCACGGCGGCGCGGCTGGCCTACAACTTCACGCTTCTGCAGGTACGAAGGACGGCTGCTGTTTTCATCATACCAGCGTTCCACTTCAGCACGGCGGGGGGTCTGCGGCAGGCGCGTTTCCGCACGTTCCTGCTCGTCCATCATATTTTGCTGTGCAAGGCGCGAGGTGGCGCGGCGCGGTTCGGCAACCACTGCGTCCGGGCCAGGCTTGCGGAAGTTGGTGACCGTGGCGGCAGGGGCCTGCACGGGCTGGATGACCTGAGGAGAGTCAATGCCGGTGGCAATGACCGTAAGGCGAATTTCGTCGCCGATATTGTCGTCAAACACGACGCCAAATATGATGTTGGCGTCTTCGGGCGTGGCATCACCAATGATTTCGCCAATTTCTGCGATTTCGTCAGCGGTGATGTCAGTGGGCGCGGTGATGTTGTAGAGCACGGCCTTGGCGCCCTCAAGCGAAACATCTTCGAGCAGCGGGCTCATGATGGCGCGCTGCGCGGCCTCGCGGGCGCGGTTTTCGCCAGAAGCGATGCCCGTGCCCATCAGGGCCAGACCGGCTTCGGCCATGGTGGTGCGCACGTCTGCAAAGTCGAGGTTGATCAGGCCTTCACCCACGATAACGTCAGAGATGCCCTTGACGGCGTAGTACAGCACATCGTTGGCTTTCTGCAGCATTTCGGAGAAAGGCGCTTTTTTGGGAGCAAAAGCAAGCAGGCGATCATTGGGAATGGTGATCAGGCAGTCAACATGCTGCTTGAACTCCTCAAGCCCGGCTTCGGCGGCACGTTTGCGTTTGGCGCCTTCAAAGCTGAAGGGCTTGGTCACCACACCAACGGTAAGCGCGCCCATTTCCTTGGCGGCCTGAGCCACCACAGGGGCCGCGCCGGTGCCGGTGCCGCCGCCCATGCCAGCGGTGACAAAGACCATGTCGGCGTCGCCGATAGCTTCACGAATGCTGCCCACACTTTCCACGGCAGCCTCGCGGCCAATGGAGGGGTTGGCGCCGGCGCCAAGACCTTTGGTGAGCTTTTCGCCCAGCTGCACCTTGACGGAAGCGCCGTTCTTGTTCAACGCCTGTACATCGGTATTGGCGCAAACAAACTGGACTCCGCGCAAGCCAGAGGCAATCATGTTCTGCACAGCGTTACCGCCGCCGCCGCCTACGCCAATGACTTTGATCTTGGCATTGCTGGCCAACGAGGTATCGATATCATCTATGATAGACTGAGCCATTGCACCTCTCCTCTGTGCTGTCCTCAAATGCCCGCTTGAGGTTGTTATGAAATGTCCGCAAACCACTTTTTCATTCGCGAAAGTACGCCGTCAAAAACGCCGTTTTCGCTACGTGTGGTAAATTTTTTCTGCCCGGAAAGTTCCTTCTCCGCGCCGTAACGCAACAGGCCCACCGCAGTGGAAAACTTGGGGCTGTTGACCACGTCCTTGAGGCCCCCGATGTTGCGCGGGTAGCCGATGCGCGTGGGCAGGTTGAATATCTGCTCGCCCAGTTCCTGGCAGCCGTCGATCAGGGCCGTGCCGCCTGTAAGCACAACACCGGCGCCGATCATGTCTTTGTAGCCAGAGCGCACAAGGGTCTGGTCCACAAGGTAAAGAATTTCTTCCATACGCGGCTCGCATATCTCGGCCAGCACCTGACGCGAAAGGCGGCGCGGCTCGCGGCCGCCCACACTGGGTACTTCGATAAATTCGTCGTTGCGTACAAGGTCGGCCAGGGCGCAGCCGTATTTGAGCTTGATTTTTTCCGCAGAGGCGATGGGCGTGCGCAGGCCAAAGGCAATGTCGTTGGAAAGGTTTTGTCCGCCAAGGGCCAGCACTGCAGTGTGCTTGATGGCGTCGTTGGCAAAAACGGCGATATCGGTGGTGCCGCCGCCAAGGTCAACCAGGGCGACGCCGATCTCACGCTCTTCTTCAGTAAGTACTGCTTTGGCGGAAGCCAGCGACTCAAGGGCGATGTCGGCCACTTCAAGCTGGCTGCGGTGGCAGGAGCGCACGATGTTTTGCGCGGATGAAACAGCGCCGGTGACAATGTGCACCTTTACCTCAAGGCGCACGCCAGCCATGCCGAGCGGGTCGGCAATACCGCGCTGGTTATCAACTATATATTCCTGCGGCAGGATATGGATAACTTCGCGGTCGGCTGGTATGGCCACGGCCCGCGCTGCGTCAAGGGCGCGCTCGATATCGCGCTGCGCCACCTCGCCGCCTTTGACGGCAATGACGCCGTGGCTGTTGATGCCCATAATATGGCTGCCCGCAATGCCCACGTACACAGAGTGTATCTCGCAGCCTGCCATGAGCTCTGCATCTTCAACCGCCTTGCGAATGGACTGGACGGTCTGCTCTATGTTGACCACCACACCCTTGCGCAAACCGGTAGAAACACTGGTGCCGATGCCCACCACATCTACAAGACCCGACTCCGACAGTTCGCCCACCACAGCGCAAATCTTTGTGGTGCCGATGTCGAGGCCAACGATGAGCTCGGACTTGTTCATGCCATTCTCCTCAAAACGCCTGTCTCCGGGTCACGGCGGCACGCCGCAGGGCTTATGCCGCAAGCTTCTTACGCAGGTTGGTTAAGCAAAACCCAGACATTGCCGTTAACAGACCGAATTTCGCGCACATTGCGCAGCTCGTGCCTACGGGCCAGATCACCCAGGGTTAAACTTAACCGGGAAAGGTTGCCCTCCCAATCATCTGTGGCGATGGAGAGCCGCAGTTCCCTGTCTTCCAGATAAATTTCAATGCCCTTGCCTGGGCTGATGCTGACAGACGAAACTGCTCCAGCTTCCACCGGCAGCAAACCGCTCTGCATGCCCTTCATCAGTCGCGTCAGGTACGGCAGGTCGTCTTCCGCTCCGGATTCAACCCGCAGAGTAGGCAACGAAAGAAAGTTTTTGCTTTCCACAGGGGCAATTATCTCGCCACGCTCGTTGGCGTAATACAGCACCCCGTCCTTATGCACCCAAAAGGTAGGCAAACGCTCTTTCAGCTTGATCACAAACCTGTCTGGCAAAAGTCGCTTGACCGAAGCTTCTTCAACCCAGGGCGTCTTGCGCAAGTTTCGCTCGACCTTGGCGATGCTGACGGCAAGGCTGTTGTCCCCCTCGCGGATGCCGCCGTACTGCAGCACCATATCGTGCGAGAGCCGCACGTTGCCTGTCACATCGACATGGCGGGTGGTAAAAAAATCGCTGGTAATGGCCTTGTTGTAGAGCCATAGCGACGAATAGCAAACTCCCGCAATGATCAAACCCAGACCGGCCAGCAGCACTGTCAGCGCTGCAAGGCTTTTCAGGCCGCTAAAGCCCTTGAGCCTTTTAAAAACCCCCGCGACAATTCCCCCAATGCGAACCCCGGAACCATTGCCGCTTTTTTTTGCGGGCGCAGACGACCGGGTGTAGGAGTTGCGGGCCTTACGACCGTTTTTTTTCAGGGCAAGAGGCATGGCACTATCCTGACCTCCGGTTCAAGCGCAATGCCGAACCGCTGCAGCACAGCTTCCCGGGCCTCTTGCAACAGAGCCAGGGCTGCTGTGGCGCTGCCCTTGCCTTCGTTAATCAAAAAATTTGCATGCAGGGTTGAAAAAGCCATTCCCCCAAGCTTTCTGCCCTTGAAGCCCGCTTCATCCAGCAGCCTTCCGGCAGACATTTCAGGCGAGGGGTTTTTGAACACGCACCCCGCGCTCCAGGCCGTCACAGGTTGTTTAGACTTTTTCTTAAAAAAGTTGTGACGCATGCAATTACAGATGCCATCCCTTTCAGCAACGGTCAAGCCAAATGTGGCTTCCAAGACGATAAAATCATTCTTTTTCCCGTTGATACTAAGGGTGCGGTAGCCGTATTGCAGTGCACTTGCGCTGATACGCTCAATAGTGTTGTCTATAACTACCTGTACAGAATGGATATTTTTGCATGTTTCCGTACCGTGCGAGCCAGCGTTCATGGCTACCGCCCCGCCCACGCTGCCAGGTATGCCCACCAGCCCCTCAAGACCAGAAAGGCCGCTTGCAGAGCAAAAACGCAGCAACCGCGCCATGGGAACGCCCGCGCCTGCGCGCACCAAAATTTTACCGTCAGCCTCGCCCGCAATCTCCGGCCCGTCGTAAAAAAAAGGCCGTATCAAGACCAGGGGCAGCTCGCCGTCCTGCGCAAGAATATTGCTGCCAGCGCCCAATACCAGGGGAGTGCCGCCCAGAGCCTTCAATTTATCTGGTAGTAGATAAACATCCTCCCGCTGCTCAAGCACAAGTTCGGCAATGGCCGTTCCGCCCACCCGCAGGGTGGTGCGGGGCGCAAGAAAAGGCGCGGGCATCTCACGCATGGTTCTGTCCCTCAATCCACGCGGGGCCAAGCCGGGTAATACTGCCAGCGCCGAGGGTAAGCAGCACGTCACCCGCCTTGAGTATGCCCGGCAGGGCTGCGGCGATGTCGTTTAGCGTCTGAAAATACTCCACAGGCGTGGTGGAAACCTGACGAATGCCCTGCGCGAGGCTTTGGCCGGAAACCCCGGGGATGGGCTTTTCGGACGCGGCGTAAATTTCGGTAAGCAGCAGCTGGTCAACGTTGTCGAACACCTTGCAAAACTCGCCAAAATGGGCCTGCGTGCGACTGAAGCGGTGCGGTTGAAACGCCGCAACCAGACGACGACCCGGAAAAACCTGCCGCGCGGTGGCAAGTGTGGCCGCAATTTCCGCCGGGTGGTGCCCGTAGTCGTCAACCACGGTCACGCCTGCCCGCTCGCCCTTGAATTCAAAGCGACGCCCTACGCCGCCAAAGCCGTTGAGGCCTTCAGCGCATTTGTCAAAGCTGATGTCTACTTCCATAGCCGCGCCGATGGCGGCAAGGGCATTGAGCATGTTGTGACGGCCCGGCTGGGGCAGGCTGACCTTGCCCAGCTTTTTGCCGCTGCGCCATACCTCAAAATTGTTGCGAACGCCGCACTCAAGCGGCACAGCGCGCAGCACGTTGTCTTCAGCAAAGCCGTAGGTCAGCACAGGGCGCTTAACCCGCGCGAGCAACGCGCGTACGCCGGGGTCGTCGCCGCAGACGATGTTCAGGCCGTAAAACGGCACATTGTTCATAAACTCCACAAAAGCGGCGTCGATGCCATCGCGGGTCTTGTAGTGGTCGAGATGATCCTCGTCCACGTTTGTGACGACATTGATGATAGGCAGGAGGCACAAAAATGAGCCGTCCGATTCGTCTGCTTCGGCTATCAGATATTCGCCATGGCCGAGGTGCGCGTTGGTTCCGTAGGCATTGAGCCGCCCGCCGATGATCACGGTAGGATCAAGCCCGGCGGTATCAAAAATGGACGCGGTCAGCGACGTGGTGGTGGTTTTGCCGTGCGTGCCAGCTATGGCGATGCCCTGACGCAGGCGCATGAGCTCGGCCAGCATTTCCGCACGCGGAATAATGGCGATATTGCGGCGGCGGGCTTCGGCCAGCTCTGGGTTTTCATCGCTGATGGCCGTGGACTTGACGAGCACCTGCACGTCGCCCACGTTTTCCGCCGCGTGGCCCACGGCTACCTTTGCGCCAAGCTCCCGCAGGTGCCGCACAACAGCCGAATCACTCATGTCAGAGCCGGAGACCTCGTAGCCCTGATTGAGAAGAACCTCGGCAATACCGCTCATGCCCGCACCGCCGATACCAACCATATGAATACGCCGAATCTTGCTGTTCATGCTATACCTTTAAAGAAAGTCTAGATAATTTGAAGGGTTGAGTTTTCCCACAAATATCGCCACGGGCGCACTGCATGCTACCCAGAGAAATGACTACGCTGTTTCTTCGAGAACGGCCACCACGCGCGCGGCAGCATCAGGCCGTGCGGCGGAAAGCGCCGCCTCGGCCATGGGCTCGCGTTCGCCGGGCATGGTCAAAAGCCGCAACAGTATGTCCGACATGTGCTGTACGGCCATGCGACCCTCGGGAACAAGTACGGCTGCGCCGCTGCGGGTCAGCACCTCGGCGTTGCGGGTCTGGTGATCGTGTATGGCATAGGGAAAGGGCACAAGAACCGAGGGCAACCCGGCGGCGCAAAGCTCCGCCACCGTGCTGGCTCCGGCGCGGCACAGGGCGACGTCGGCCCAGGCATAGGCCCCGGCCATGTCGTCAATAAAGGCGGAGACGCAACCGGGCGCATAGCCCGCAGCCACATAGGCCGCGCGCACGCTGCCTTCGTCGGTGGTGCCGGTCTGGTGGCGAATTTCCACCCCTGCGCCACGAAATTCCGCAAGATTTTCCAGCATAAAGGCGTTGAGAGCGTGCGCGCCCTGCGATCCGCCCATGACCAGCAGGCGACGGCTCTGCCGCTGACGGTCGAGCTGCCCCACTTCGCTGACGGCGGCACGCACGGGGTTGCCGGTAAAAACGCATTTTTTCATGTCAAAACCGCTGGTGTTGGGCAGCGAAATACAAACGCGCCTCGCCAGCCGGGCCAAAAAGCGGTTGCTGGCCCCGGCGACGGCGTTCTGCTCGTGCAGCACGCCGGGCACGCCCAGCAGCCTTGCGGCCATCATGGGCGCAAACGCCGCATATCCGCCAAATCCAGCCACCACGTCAGGCCTGAAGCGGCGGATGATGCCCATGGCCTTGACCACGGCCAAAGCCATCTGCGCGCCCGCTCCCACGGCCTTGAAACCACGGCCAAGCAGCCCGCGCACGGGCAGCCCCTCAAAGGGGATACCCGCCTGACGCATCAGGCGTTCCTCCGGCCCGTAGAGCGAGCCCACAAACAGCAAGTTGGCATTGGGATTGCGACGCCGCAATTCCTCTGCCACAGCCAGTGCCGGAAAAATGTGCCCGCCGGTTCCGCCAGTCGTCAGGAGGATGTTGTCCATGTGTCCGCCGTCCTTGAAAAATTCATAAGCAGGCCCACGCACAGCATGGTGGCCAAAAGGTTACTGCCGCCGTAACTCATCAGGGGCATGGGCACGCCCTTGGGCGGCGCAACCCCCATAACCACGGCCAGGTTCATGACCGCGCCCATGGCAAGAATGGTGGTGAGGCCAAAAGCCGTAAAGCGGTCGCGCAGGTTGCGCTGCCCCATGATGATCTTGTAGCAGCGCCAAAAAAGCAGCGCGAACAATATCATCACCACGCTCACGCCCACAAAGCCCATTTCTTCTGCCAGCACGGCCATGATAAAGTCGTTGTGGGCTTCAGGCAGATAAAACATCTTTTGCTTGCTGGCCCCCACCCCCACGCCAAAAAAGCTGCCCGAACCGATGGCCAGCAGCGACTGCACCAGCTGGTAACCGGTGTTGTGGGCATCCTGAAAAGGATCAAGAAAAGCCAGCAGGCGGCGCAAACGGTAGGGAGACGAAATGGCCAGCGCCATTGCACCGCCGCAGGCCAGCGCTACGGAAAAGAACAGATAGATAAACCGCGTGCCGCCAGCCACGCACATAAAAAACAGAATGCTTGCCAGAACAACGGCGCTGCCAAAGTCGGGCTGCAGCAGCAGCAAAAAGCAGAACAGGCCTGTGACTGCAAAGGGAGGGATGACGCCTCGGCTGAAGGTTTTGATGAGCTCCTGCTTGGAGCTCATGAAATACGCCAGATACAGGGCCAGGGCGATTTTGACAAATTCCATGGGCTGGATGGAGATAAAGCCCAAAGGAATCCACCGTTTTGCACCGTTGATTGCGGGCGTAAGCGGCGAGAGCGTCACCAGCAGCAGCAACAGCGCAAAAAAGAGGGCGGGATACTGCATGCGGTACAGCCAGTGCCGGGGCAGAAGCGCCGCGCCCCACAGAGCCGCGCCCCCGACAAGGGCAAAGATGACCTGACGCTTGAAAAAGAAGTATTTGTCGCCGTTGACCTGCTCGGCAACTATGCCGCTGGCCGAGAGCACCATGACAAGCCCAATGGCAAGTATGATCAGCATGATGGTAAACAGCCACCAGTCAAAGGGAGCAAACGGCCCTTCTTCCGTAGCCCGCGCCATGGCGCTGTTGACCTTGGGGGTCTTGGATTTGCCGCTGAAGAGGTTCTTCATGACAGCATACCCACTATCCGTTTAAAGTCTTCGCCGCGCTGTTCGTAGTTTTTGTACAGGTCATAGCTTGAGGTGGCGGGTGCAAGCAGCACCACATCGCCGCTCTTGGCGTTTGCGGTCGCAAAGCGCACGGCCGGTTCCATTGTTTCGTACCAGCTGATGGGCACAATACCCTGCCAGGCCTTTTCAAAGTGCTCGCGGCTGGCCCCAAACAGCACCACCTCGCGCACCTTGGCGCGCAGCAGGTCGGCAAGACCAGCCAGATCGCCGCCCTTGAACTTGCCGCCGCAAAGCAGCCGCACCGGGCGGTCAAAGGCTTCAAGCGCAACCTGCAATGCCGATACCGTAGTGCATTTGGAATCATTGACGTACAACACGCCGCCCCGCTCGCGCACCCGCTCAAGGCGGTGCGGCAGAGGCTTGAAGCGCTCAACCGCGCGCGCAGCGGCGGCTTCGGTCACGCCAAACAGGCGGCAGGCCTGCCAGGCCGCTTCTTCATTGATGCGGTTGTGCGCGCCCATAAGGCAACTGTGGGGGAAGCGGTCAGTCGCCTTGACAAAAACCTTACGGGCCTTGAGAGCGTACTGCATGGCAAGATCGTGCAGATCCTCGCCAAGCACGGCCAGATCATCTTCGTCTTGACCGCGGAAAAGACGAAACTTGGCCTCGATATATTCTGCCATGTCCTTGTGGTAATCGAGATGGTTGGGCGTGATATTGAGCAGAATGCCCGCGCGCGGACAAAACGTGGTGCATGCCTGCAACTGGAAGCTGGAAATTTCAAGTACGAGTACGTCGGCCTTTTTGCTGCCAAGCACGTACTCTGAAAGCGGCGTGCCTATGTTGCCGCCAAGAAATACGGCGTAGCCCTGCTCGTGCAGCATGGCAGCCGCCAGCGAAGCCGTAGTGGTTTTGCCGCTGGTGCCCGTAATAGCCAACACCGGCTCGTCGTCCAGATACCGCCAGGCCAGCTCCATTTCAGCCAGAATTTCGGAAACCTGCGTATCCACAAGCCCTTCAAGCCTGGCCACCGGCATGCCAGGGCTGGGCACCACAAAGACGGCGCCCTCAAACTGCGCGGCAGAGTGCTCGCCAAGCTGCACGTCAATGCCAAGGGCCGTCAGCTCCGCCAACAGGGTTTCCCTGCCGGTCATGGCCTTAAGGTTACTGTCGAGCAGCCGCACCCTGGCCCCGGCGCGGCGCAGCAAACGGGCCGCCGCAAGACCGGAGCGCCCCGCTCCAACAACCACGGCCAGCTCGCCCGCCGTAATACGTTTGCCTCGAATTTTCTCCAGTGCCATATCCCCTCTCCTAACGCAGCTTGAGAACAGAAAGCGCCACAAGACCCAAAAGGATGGAAGTTATCCAGAACCGGATGATGATTTTTGATTCAGGCACGCCCTTGAGTTCAAAATGGTGGTGCAAGGGTGCCATACGAAAAATACGTTTGCCGCCTGTCCAGCGAAAGTAGCCCACCTGAAGAATAACGGAAAGGGTTTCGGCCACAAAAAGGCCGCCCACCACCGAGAGTACAAGTTCCTGCTTGCACAGCAGGGCCAGATACCCGAGTACGCCGCCAATGGAAAGCGAGCCCACATCGCCCATGAACACCTGGGCGGGATAGGCGTTGAACCACAAAAAGCCCAACCCTGCGCCCACAAGCGCGGCGCAAAAAACCGTCACTTCGCCCACGCCGGGCATATAAGGCAGCAGCAAATATCCTGCAAAACGGGCGTTGCCTGTAATGTAGATGAATATGGAAAATACCAGGCAGGCCACGATGGAGGGTCCGATGGCAAGGCCGTCGAGTCCGTCAGTAAGGTTTACCGCATTGGAAGAGGCCACCATGACAAACACCCCAAAGGGCAGGTAAAACCAGCCAAGATCGACCGTCACCTCCTTAAAGAAAGGGATGGTCAGCTTGCTGCTGTAGTCGGGGTTGATATACAGCAGCACCATGGCGGCGCAAGCCACCATGAGCTGCCCGGCCATTTTGGCCTTGCCCGAAATTCCCTTGTTTTTGTGGTGCCGCAGCTTGGTCATGTCGTCCCAGAACCCCACGGCCCCAAAACCGGCAAAAACCAGAACAGCCTGCCAGATATAGGCATTATTGAGGTCAGACCACAACAGCAGGCTGATGGAGAGCGTAAACAGCATGAGCAACCCGCCCATGGTGGGCGTACCGGCCTTGCAGGCGTGGGCTGCCACGTCTTCGTGAATGTACTGGCCGCACTTGAGGCTGCGCAGCCAGGCGATAAAGCGCGGGCCTATGAGTATGGAAAGCACAAGCGCAGTGAGGAGCGCGGCCAACGAGCGGAAGCTGATGTACCGAAAAACGTTGAGTACCGTCCATTCGGACGAAAGGGGGACAAAAATATTATAAAACATGCAGCCAATCCGTTCTTATGGTCGTGTGCAGACCGTTATACCCGCCGTCGGCTGACGGCGCAGAATCATCACCATCAGCCCCGCACGGCTTCAGGCTCGGTCAGCGTTTGCAGCAGGCACTCAAGCCTGTTGCCACGCGACCCCTTAAACAAGGCCACGCCCCCGGTTTTGCAGTCGGCAAACGCCCCCTGGGACAGCTCTGCCCATGCAGATGCAAAGGACGCAGCGTCATATACCTCGAACCATGGGCCTGTATAGCCCCCGCAGGTCAACCCCGCGCGGATATTTTCGCCATGGCCGCCTTTCCAGAATATTGCTGCAGGCTTGAGGTCGGCCAGGTGCCGTCCTAGCGCCTCGTGCTCTTCCGCAGCCTGAGAGCCAAGCTCCAGCATCTCGCCGAGCACCGGCACAAAAAGCCGCCCGGCGGCCCGCTCTGCCGCCGCGTCGAGCATGCGGCGCATGGAAAGCGGGTTGGCGTTGTACGTGTCGTCGATAAACAGCCACTTGCCCACGCGCGTCTGGTTAAAGCGCTGCACGGGCAAACTGCTTTGCGAAAGGCCCTGGGCAATCTCCGCTGCGCTCAGACCCAGCTTGTGGGCTACTGCTGCCACGGCAATGACGTTTTCCGCCCCGTACTCGCCCCTGAAGGGGGCCGTAACCACGCAGCGCGTGCCGTCAAGCCACAGGTGGTACAGACCGCGCCTGTCATCGGGCGCGTCACCCGCCGCCGCAGCGCTGGCGTCTGCCGCCGCGCTGGCTGCCGGGGCCGGTCCCGCGTACGACGCCCTGTACTCCACCGCCCTGCCTGAGGCGCTGAAAAAATGCAGCTCCGCCCCGGTTGCCCTGGCTTCGCGCACAAGCTCGGGATAGTCGGCGCAGACAAGGCCAATGCCGCCTGGCTTCAGATTGGTCAGCAAGCGCGATTTGTGCCAGGCAACGCCTTTTTTGCCCAGCCCCTCTGTGTGGCCGGCGCCCACGTTAAGGATAAGGCCAATGTCGGGGCGGAGTACGGACGACAGTTCTTCCATGTCGCCCTCGTGGCTGATGCCAGCCTCCATAACCCAAAAATCTTCGTCGCCGTCGGTGGCCAGCATGGCGCGGGGCATGCCGATCTGATTATTGTTGTTCAGGGCGTTTTTGGCGCTTTTGCCGCGCACGGCAAGCACCTGCGCCAGCACTTCCTTGAGCGTGGTCTTACCCGCCGTACCGGTCACGCCCACGACCTTTGCGCGGGTTTTGTCGCGCCACAGGGCGGCTATGCCGCCAAGGGCCTTGACCGTATCTTCCACAACCAGCACGGGAACCCCCGCGCCGGGCAGGGGCCGGGAGGCCAGCACTGCCGACGCGCCAAGCGCAACGGCCGCAGGTACAAAGTCGTGCCCATCCACCCGGCTGCCGGGTATGCAGACAAACAGCGCCCCGGGCGCGGCTTCGCGACTGTCCGTAATGGCGGCAGTCAGCGCAATGTCGCCGTCAAGGGCGCTCAGGCCCAGATGGGCCGCTATTTCATTATACGTCAGGCGCAATGCAAAAACTCCCTAACTACTTCCTGATCACTGTAATGGTGTTTGACACCCTGGATGATCTGATAATCCTCATGGCCCTTGCCTGCAATAAGCAAGGCATCGTCCTTGCCGAGCATTTTCAGCGCCTTGAGGGTGGCCTCGCGGCGGTCGACCTCAACCATCACCTCGCGGGCGGATGCAAGGCCGGGCAGCACATCCTGCAAGATGGCCTCCGGCTCTTCAAAACGCGGGTTGTCCGAGGTGAGCACCGCCACGTCGGACCAGCGCGCCACAGCCTCGCCCATGAGCGGACGCTTGGTGCGATCACGGTTGCCGCCGCAGCCAAATACCGTAACAACGCGTTTGAATCCAGCCCCGCGCAGGGCCTGCAGCACGTTTTCGAGAGCGTCCGGCGTATGCGCGTAATCAACAAATACGTTAAGTCCTTGAGGATTTTCTACCCGTTCAAGCCTGCCGCTCACGCCTGTAAAACTTTCTAGAGATTTGAAGGCTTCGGGTTCAATGCCCATTTCAAGGGCCACAGCCTGTACCGCGAGCAGGTTTGAAGCGTTGAACGCGCCCACCAGCGGCGAGCGGAGCTCCCACTTGCTGCCTTCAAGGTGCATGCGCATATGGCAACCCTCGGTACCGGCAGAGAGCAGCTCGCCCCAAAGGTGGCGCTTGTTCAGCGCGCCCTTCTGCAGACCGAACGACAGCGCCGTGGGGCACAGCTCGAGCAGCCGGCGACCCCAGGGGTCGTCGGCGTTGACGGCCATGGCCTTGTCGGGGCGGGGCAATTCCAGGAAAAGGCGCGCCTTGACCTGAAAATAGCTCTCCATGTTCTTGTGGTAGTCCAGATGGTCCTGCGTGAGATTGGTAAAAGCCGCGCCCGAAAACGGCACGCCGCACACCCGCTGCTGATCGATGGCGTGCGAGGAGACCTCCATCACCGCCACATCTACGCCCGCTGCGGCCATGGCGGCCAGCATGGCGTGGACGCTCAGCGCGTCGGGCGTGGTGAGGGGGGCTGCCTCCGAATGGCCGGGCCAACGGTAGCTGACCGTGCCCATGACGCCAAGCTTGTGCCCTGCCTGGGCAAACAGCTGCTCAAGCAGATAGGAGCAGGTGGTCTTGCCGTTGGTGCCGGTAACGCCAACAATCTTGAGGGGCAGTTCGCTGGTGCGCCAGCGGGCCTCGGCAAGCCGCCACAGCGCCTCGCGGGGATCGCTGTGGTGCACGACACGGCAACCGCCTGCAAGAGCGGCCGCCTCCTCGGCGCCGCCAGGGCGGCATACGACAACCGAAGCCCCTGCGGCCACTGCGGCGGGAATAAAACGGGCCCCGTCTTCATTAACGCCGGGCACGGCGACAAAGATATCGCCGGAGGCAACCTGCCGTGAATCGACGCGCACCTCAATGCCGCCGCGTCTGCACTGCTCAAGAAGGGCCGCAAATTCCCGTTCCATACCAACCTCACTGCATATCAGGGGTTCATGACCCCGCCAATTATTCCGGCGGCGCGCGCCTATCAACCCGCAACCCCGCGCGTGAGGCGTGCGCCAGCCGGAAGCAACCTGCCAATGTTACCGTTCGGAAAGCCAGAGAATGTATTCGATATTTTTGCCTTCTTCAGGCCAGGCCACGCCCGGCGCAGGGGTTTGCTTGACCACCCTGCTGCCCGATCCCTTGAGCTCGGGCACTACACCGGCGCGCGCAAAAAGCTCTACCGCGTTGCGAACCGACTTGCCCATCACGTCCGGCACCTTGCTGCTGGCCTTGGCCAGATGTCCGGGCAGGCGCATGCTGTCGTCAGCCTGTTGCGGCGCGTTCAGCTTTCTGGGTTCGGCAACATACGGAGCGTCGATGGCGGCAACCTTGAGGCCGCGCTGCCGCGTTTTGACGGCCGGGCCTTCGCCGGTTGCGGCGTTCTTTTCCGCCTCGGCGATCTTTGTTTCATTAAACATGCCCGTGTAGGTCACCATGCGCGAAGCCACTTCCTTGAACACAGGGGCGGCCACAACGCCGCCGTACTGGTTGCGCGTGGGTTCATCCACCATGACCATCACAAAATACTTGGGCTTGTCGGCAGGGAAAAAGCCCACAAATGAAGCCAGACGCTTGCTGCCGTATGTACCCGACCGATGGTCTGCCTTCTGTGCCGTACCGGTTTTGCCGCCCACGTCAATGCCGTCCACGCGGGCGCGCTTGCCGGTACCGTCGCTTTCTTCAACAACGTCGCGCATCATGTGCATGACTTCGCGCACGGCGGTTTCGGAGTACACGCGGGGGTGCACTTCATCAACAGCCCCGTCGTCGCGGGTAAGGCGCAGGGGCTTGTACACGCCGTTGTTGAGCAGCGTCAGGTAGCCCTGAGCCATCTGCAGCCCGGTGACGGAAATACTTTGCCCAAACGAGGTGGACATGATGTCTACTTCGCTC
Organism: Desulfovibrio desulfuricans; assembly: GCF_004801255.1. NCBI lineage: Bacteria > Pseudomonadati > Thermodesulfobacteriota > Desulfovibrionia > Desulfovibrionales > Desulfovibrionaceae > Desulfovibrio > Desulfovibrio desulfuricans. The sequence goes on from NZ_CP036295.1 coordinate 1,866,437, forward strand.
CAGTCGCGCGGGATGCGCAGGATGCCCCGGCTCTCGGACACGGGCACGCCCGTGCGCTGCCCAAAGCCCAGTGCGTGCAGATATTTGTAAAATGTGGGCGCGCCCAGCGTCAGGCCTATTTTGGCCATGCCGATGTTGGACGAATAGCGCAGCACCTTGGACGCAGGCAGGGTTCCCTGACGCGAGGTATCGCGGATGGTGAAGTTTTTGGTCACCCACTTGCCGCCCTCGCAGTCAATAAGGGTGTTGGGCGTGACCTTGCGTTCCTGAATGGCGGCGGCCATCACAAAGGGCTTGAACGTCGAACCCGGCTCAAGGGCATCGGCGGCCAACCTGTTGCGGTACACCAGCGGAGAGAAGTCCTTGTAGTTGTTGGGGTTAAAAAACGGGTACTGCGCCCAGGCCATTATTTCGCCCGAGGCCACGTCCACCACCAGCGCTCCGCCCCATCGCGCGTCGTATTCACGCACGGTGCGCGCCACGGCTTCTTCAACAAAAAACTGCATCTGCATGTCGATGGTGAGGGTCAGATCCTGCCCCACCGGCTCGCTCTGCCCTTCTTCGTGCAGGTAAAAGCGGCGGCCCATGGCGTCGCGCTGCACTATCTGGCGGGTGGGTATGCACCCCAGGCGCGAGTCAAGCGAGCGCTCAAGGCCTTCAAGGCCCTTGTCGTCCAGGCCAACAAAGCCGAGCAGCTGCCCCGCCATGTGCTTGAAGGGGTAAACGCGATCATATTCCTTGCTCAGGCCGATACCGCTGATGTTGGCCTTGCGCACCGCCTCGGCGGTGTAGTCGTCAACCTTGCGCTTGAGCCATACAAAGCGGCGCTTGGTCTGCGCCAGATCGTCGTAGAGCTTTTGCGGCTCCATGCCCAGGATGGGGCCGAGGGTATTGGCCATGGCCTGAAAATCGGTGATGTCCTGCGGACGGGCGTAAATGGACTTTGCCTCTACGCTGCGGGCAAGCACCTGACCATTGCGGTCAAAGATCATGCCGCGCCGCCCGGTAACCAGCTCTGTGGCCGTGTGCTGCCTGCGGGCGCGCTCCGCAAGGCGCGGCCCTTCCATCATCTGAAGATACCATGCCCGCGCCCACAGCCCGACCCACAGCATGCAGAAGATGCTCACAACCAGTTTGATGCGCGCGCGCGCCCAGTCTACATTGCCCATCCATGAAGGCGACGAGGCGATCTTGTCCGCCGATACGTTGCGGCTGGCCTGCGGTTTGGCGGGACGGGAGGGGGCAACACTGGATACGTTGCGCTTGGTAGAGCTGAGTTTGAACATGGCGTTTCCAAACTTGGCGTCGCCGTGATGACGCCGGGCTTTTTTCCGGGCCTGGTCATGCGGGCGGCCAGGCATTGGAGCGTTCCGAAGTTTTTACTGTATTTCCATACGTCTGATCTGGCCGGGCTTTGGTTCGCGCATGCCGAACTCATCCGCCTTGCGGCGCAGCTCGTAAGGAGAAAGCAACCGCTCGCGTTCCACTTCAAGCTTTGCCCTCAGGGCGCGGCGCTCGCGGACGGTGTTTTGCTGAATGTTAATAAAATATGTCGTGTCCATACGCTCGATGTTGCTCCACACGAGCACAAGGCCCATGACCATGCAGCTCAGCAGCCCCAGCACCAGCGCCAGCAGCCAGCCTCTGCCGCCCTGTTGGCCCGTGGCGGAGTTGCGCTTCATGATCCGGCAGCCTCGGCTATCTTTTCCACCGCGCGCAGCTTTGCGCTGCTGGAGCGGGGGTTGACCGCCTGCTCTTCGGGCGTGGCGGTTACGGGCTTTTTGAATAGGATGCGCACCTCGGGCTGATGGTGGCACACGCACACCGGCAAATGGCGCGGGCAGCGGCAGCCCTCGGCCCAGTGGCGCATGGCATGTTTGACTATGCGGTCTTCAAGCGAATGAAAGGTGATTACGGCAAGCCTGCCGCCAATGGGCAGATAGGCGAGGATGGCGTCCAAAAATCGCCGCAGCTCGCCCAGCTCGTCGTTAACGGCCATGCGCAGGGCCTGAAAAGTGCGCGTAGCTGGGTGACGGCGGGCCTTGGCCCGCCAGGCGGCGGGATAGGCCTTTTCGACCAGCGCCGCCAGCTCGGCGGTGGTGTCTATGCTGGCCTTTTGCCGAGCCTCGACAATAACGCGGGCAATGCGGCCAGCCTGAGGCTCTTCACCCAGCATGGCGATGCATTCCTTAAGCTTGGCAAAACTCTCGCGGTTTACCCAGTGCCACGCGGAGGGCTGGCCGGAATTCTGGTCCATGCGCATATCGAGCGGCCCGTCGCCATGAAAGCTGAAACCGCGCTCCGCCTCGTCGAGCTGCAGCGACGACACGCCTATGTCCAACAGCGCTCCGTCTATCTTGTCCCAGCCAAGCGTTGCCAGCGGATCGGCAAACTCGCTGTAATTGCAGTGAAAAAAGTGCGCCCTGTTGCCAAAGGGGGCCAAACGCTGCCGGGCCAGGGCCATGGCTTCCTCATCCCGGTCAAGGCCGCACAGCTCAATGTCGCTGGCCGTGCCAAGCACTGCCGAGGCGTGCCCGCCCAGCCCGAGGGTGCCGTCAAGATAGCGACCGCCCGCATGCGGGGCGAGGGCTTCGAGCGTTTCCGCAGGCAAGACCGGCACATGCCGCACAGGTTCAGTATTTTGATGTAAAATTTCCGTCATGGTGCGGCCTACAAACTGAGATTTATGCCAAGTGCGGTGAGTTCTTCGGACACATCCTCAAGCGGCAGTGCATTGAAGCTGTCCTGATCCCATATTTCAAATTTGTTCAGCATGCCCACCAGCATCACATCCTTGTGCAGGCCCGCCTCGCGCATGAGCACCTGAGGGATGCGCACGCGCCCCTGAGCGTCGGGTTCAAGCTCCTGGGCAAGGCCCATGACCTTTGTCTTGAAGTGCGAGAGCCGGGGCGAAGGCATGGGAATTTTGCTGAGCTGCTCCGTGACCAGATCCCAGTCGGCGGGCATATAGGCAACAAGCCGTCCGTAAAAAGCGGTAAGCCAAAACATGCCAGAGCCGCCGTCCGCGGTCAGTCCATCGCGGTATTCCGGCGGCAGCATGAGTCGCCCCTTGGGGTCTAGGCTGCGGGAAAGGCTTTTAGTGAACAGTTTTTTCACAATTTCCCACTTTTTACTACTTGTTACCACTTTTTCCCACTTATGCACCAACCCCCGCATGGTGTCAAGCAATGTCGTAAAATTGGCTTCATCTGCGGTTAAAAAGGTTATTAACCTCCTGTTTTCACCCCCGTGCGCATGGGCAACCGGGTGGTAAACGGTGGTAAACTACCTCCAGGTTTACCACCCACCACCCCTTGCTGCGGGCAAACACCCCCAAGGCGCAGTGCAAAACAAAATTCCGCGCTGCGACAAAACTGGTTCATTTACGGAGCATTTAGACTGAATGCCTTGACAATATGCGGGAAAACCAAGACTATTTGCTTCAAGCCGGAACTGTCGATTGTTTGCCTGCTGGCGCCCTTTGCGCCGTCGGTTTCAGCCAAAGGAACAGATATGAGAACAAAAATTGTCGCTACTATCGGTCCCGCTTCCAACAGCAAAGAAAAACTTCATGAACTGGCCGAGGCCGGGGTCAGCGTATTCCGCCTCAACTTTTCACACGGCGGCGCGGCAGATTTTGTCAATATCATCAAGAGTATCCGCGAGGTTGAAGCCGCACTGGGGCGGCCCATCACCATTATGCAGGACCTTTCCGGCCCCAAGATCCGCCTTGGCGTGCTGCCCGAAACCAGCATCACGGTGACCAAGGGCATGGAGCTGCTGCTCGGCCCCACCGACAAGCACACCGACGAATTTCCCTACCTGCCCTTTGACCACGACGTTATCCTTGAAAGCCTGGAACCGGGCGACCGCATGGTGCTGGCCGACGGCGGTCTGCAGTTTGTGGTAACCGAACGGCGCGCCGACGGGCTTGTGCTGCTCACGGCCGACAACTCGGGCATTGTCACCTCGCGCAAGGGTCTGGCCCTGCCGGGCAAGGCCACCAAGGTGCGGGCCCTGACTGAAAAGGACAAAAAAGACCTCGCGGACGGCCTCAAGCTGGGCGTGGACGCCGTGGCCATTTCGTACGTGCAGACGGCGGACGACGTGCGCGAAGCCAAAGAGCTGATCGCGGCCGCAGGCAAAAGACTGCCCGTGGTGGTAAAGCTTGAACGCCAGAGCGCCGTGGACAATCTGGCCGAGATTCTGCACGAGACCGACGTTGTCATGGTGGCTCGCGGAGACCTTGGCGTGGAGTGCCCCCTGCCCCTGCTGCCCTCCCTGCAAAAGCGCATCATCAGCGCCTGCAACAAGGCTTCGAAGCCGGTTATCGTGGCCACGCAGATGCTGCTCTCCATGGTCAACAGCCCCGCCCCCACCCGTGCGGAAACCACGGACGTGGCCAACGCCGTGCTTGACGGCGCAGACTGCGTGATGCTGTCGGAAGAAACCGCCATGGGGAACTTCCCCGTCGAGACCGTACGCTACATGCGGCGCATCACCGACGAGGCCGAGCACCTGCTGCTGCTCAACCGCAAGCTTGAAGAACCCGACAGCGACAAGGGCATACCCGAATTTTTGGCGTATTCCGCCTGCCTGCTGGCCGACAAGGCTTCGGCCAAGGCAATTGTTTCGCACAGCCTCACGGGCAGCTCGGCCCGGCAGGTTTCTGCCCGCCGCCCCCCGCAGGACATTTACGCGCTTACACCCGACCCCGTTTCCATCAAGGCGCTCAACTTTGTCTGGGGCGTCAAACCCATATTTGTTGAAAATCCGCAGGACGAGCCCAGTCACCTTATCCGGGCCGAAAGCTTTATCCACAACAGCACGGACTTTGATCCGGAGGACTGTGCGGTTATCACTGCAGGTCAGGTCAAGGGGTCTTCAACCACCCCGCGCGGAACTAACCTTGTAAAAATTTACTGGAAGTAGCCCATGGCCCCAGAGCAACGGAAGGTTCTTGATGTTCCCATGAACATCAATGAGGAATACTACCAGATCAGTGGTGAGATTCTGTCGAGCTTTCCCAAATTCCGGCCGCCTGTTGATCTGTTCAGCTTTCGTGAGGACATTGCCGTTCTTGCGCCTTACAGCGTCAAGGGCGCTCGCCTGAGCAACGAACAGGTGGAAGAGGTGGCCAATTTGTGCGCTGCGGGCGATTTGTTTGTATCGCGCTCTGACCATCCCATTTATTCGCGCCACATCGTCAAGCAGCTTGACCTTGTGCTGCAGGACAACAACCTCAAGGAAGCGGAAATTGCGGATATCTGCATCCGCGCCCTGCTCATGCGCTGCAGCGATTTTTTTGAACAGCCCGTCAAGGCGCTGTTTGAACCGCTGTATCGAGACCTGATGGTGATTACAGAATACCTGTGGAACGACAGGCACCACATCAACACATTTATGCGCCGGCTGTTTCGCAAAAACCATCTGGCACGGCATTCCATCAACAGCCTGATTGCGGGGCTGTGGTTGTGGCTGCAGAATTCGGGCGAATACCGGCGCAAAGACCTGGACCGCATGGCCCTGGCCCTATTGCTGCACGATGTGGGCATGTGCAAGGTTCCGCCTTTTTTGCTCAGCAAGCCGGGCCCCCTGAAGCAGGAAGAAAGGGACAAAATAGTTCTCCACCCCATCGTGGGCGTCAAACTGATGCAAAAGATGGATGTGGCCTTTGAAGAACTGCTGCGGGCCTGCTTTGAGCATCACGAACGGCTTGACGGCTCGGGCTACCCTCAGCGCACCAAGGGCAACCAGGCGACAAAGCCGGGCAGGCTGTGCGCGGTGGCTGACTCGTTTGCGGCCATGATCTGCGAGCGCCCTTTCCGAAAAGGCAAGGAGATCATGCAGGCGGCCAAAGAGCTGGCTAGCGACACGCGTTATGATCAGGAAATGACCAACTCGCTGTTGACGGGCTTTGCCGCAGGAACCATCGGCCAAATGGTGGACATGGATCAGGTGGTGGACGCCCCGCAGCCGGAATAACCGGCAGCACCGGCACCACAGGAGTCTGTCAGGATATTTGCCGCACGCCGCTGGCTGCGGCGCAGCTATCACAAAAAAATTCAGGCCGGGTCAGACGCAACCGCACGTTGCAGCTGAACCGGCCTTGTTTTTTTGTACAGAACAGCGAATTTTCCACAGCTCTATTTGCCGGTAGGTCTGCTCGACGGGCACGCGAGCCGGGCCTTTGCTGGTCGGGGCCGACATGCTGGCGCAGGCAAGGTTGCAGATGCGCACGCTTCAAGCCAGGCAGCCAAGCTCGGCCGACACTGCAAGCCAGTTGGGCTCAAAGTATCACAGCTGACGGTGGCAGCTATTCGCGCATGCCTCGCTAGCCCGCAAAAAACACTTCTGGTTCGCGCCGCGCCAGGCATGTGCCTTCAAGCATGCCGATAATCCTGTTTGTCTGCGGATCATCAAAAAATTTGGCCTGTTCCGGACAGACTTTTACGCAGGCGCAGCAACGCAGACACCCCTGTGCCACTTCCGCCGGGTTATTCTCGTTAATAACGCGCATCGGGCACACGCTCACGCAGAGCCCGCATCGGGTGCAGCTTTCACTGGTGTGCGGCCTGATGTCCGCCGGGGGCGGCAAAGCCTTGTAGGGCCGCTTGCCGGGCACAGCTGCCGCAGCCGATCCGCCTCTGGCGATGATGCGGGCCGTATCGCGGCCAAAGTTGCTCAGCGCGGCCATATCTGCCGCATCAGGTCGGCCTGTTGCCACCTTGCGGGTATAGCTGTGCTCCGCCACAAAGGCCCCGGCAGCAGGGACTGCAAATTTTTGCTCCAGCATCGTGTCCACTGCCTCCAGCAAGGCATCGTCATAGTGCCTGTTGCCGTACACGGCCAGGGGCACGACGCTTGCGCCCTGCCCCTTCAGGCGGGACAAGGGTTCGTGCAGCAGCACAGGTATGCGCCCCGCATACACGGGAAAGGCAAAAACCAGCACATCACCGGCGGCAATACCGAGCGACGCCGCCCGTCCCTCGGGAAAAGTCCAGTCCCGATCCTGGGCGCGCGGCAGCGACAGCTCGCGCGACACTATGTCGGCCAGCTCGTGCGCCATGGTGCGGCTGCTGCCGGTAGGGCTGAAAAATACCGCGTAAACGCTTGCGCTCATCTGCTACCCACCTCTGTTGCATGAAAAAGCGGGCCGTTGCTACAGCCCGCTGGATAAATGCATGTATTCGGCGCAGTGCCTTGAGGCTCAGCCAATTACCAGGCCTTGCCCTTGCTCTGCTCGTGCCCCACTATACCGCCAGCCAGTGCGCCAACACCCGCGCCAGCCAATGCGCCCCACGCGGCGGATCCGCCTGCGATAGCGGCCACGCCAGCGCCGCCAAGAGCGCCGATGGCTGCGCCGCTGGCAATGCCCTGCTGGGTTTTGCTCATGTTGGTGCAACCGATACCGCTGGCAAAAACGGCTGCCAGCAGGGTGATGATCAATAATTTTTTCATATAAGCTCTCCCGAAAAACCCGTCAGTCAACGGATTTGCTATTACTTGGCATCCAGGCGGGGCTCGATGATCTCACGCCAGATCACATTCATGACCGGGCGTTCAAGACGCTGCGGGTTTGCCGCATACCAGGCGTCCACCATTTTGACGACCTCTGCACGGCTCACACCCTTAAAGGCCTTCATCCAGCCTTTTTCAAAGGGCGAAAGTGTGTACACCGGGCGTTTGCCTTCTTTTGCAGCCTTTTCCGCAATTTTGCCGTTGACAAAATATTCAACGGTTATGGCTGTTTCCACGCCAAAAAGAAAGGCGAGCTTTTCCGTTTCAGGGGTTTTTTGCCACACGGTGCCCGTAAACTGATCCACAGGGTTTGCCTTGAAATTTTCGGATTCAGGCATAATTTCCGTAGCGTGAACCGGAGCGAACGCCAGGACAAGTGCAAGGCTCAGGGCCAAACACAAAACCGACTTTTTCACGATATGCTCCTTGAGTTGAATAGCCCTTTGCAATGCCCGCTCTGCAGGTCGCTGCCGTGCAAGCGGTTTAGGCCGGGCGGCGATGCCGCGGGGGTACAGACCCCAATCTCTGGCAACAGTTTACCCAAAACTACGCTGATATATCAAGCGCGAAAAACAGGTTGCGGCTCTTGGGCTGCGGGCGGTACGGAGCCAGCATGGAGGCCGCCAGATGACCGGAATCGGCAGGCGTAACGACGCACAACCATTTTAAATAAAGATACCCCGATCTAGCATGACACGGGGTATCAATGGCGACAACAGCAATTTTCCTGTGGAGTATGCGCAGGTTAATGGATGTTACGCGTCCGCATAAAAATGTTTGACGCAATTTGCGCAGACCTGCTTGCCCAAATTTTGCTGCTGCGCCAGAAACGTCCGCATTGCAATATTGCCCATCACCCTGCAAAGCATCACATCGAAAAAATCTGTGGTCCTGACATAGGAGCACAAGATTGAAACGTAGCAGGTTCACCAAAGAACAGATTATTGGGATATTGCGGCAAGCCGGATTTTGTGCGGTTGGTCAATAGCGCAAAAGACGGCCTGGGGATTGCGGATAGTTATTTGCTTGGAAAAGAATTCATTTGACCGTGAGGTTCTATTGCAGGCTGCTTTTTTCCTAAATAGTAATTATGTTACGGCAGATATGGAGCAACACATTACTCTGGCTATTTCTTTACAAGACTAATCATCAACCTGGCCTAGGATCAATGCCATGTGTTGCATTGCTGGCAATGCGTAAATAGCGCTGCGTATACATTCACTTGCTGGTTGGTTTCAACAGCTTTCCCGGTAGATGGCGAGGCAGAGCTGACCTTCCCCCGAAAAGCATGCCAGTGAAAGTTAGTGCTCATGACATAGGAGCACAAGATTGAAACCCAGCAGATTCACCGAAGAGCAGATTATTGGGATATTGCGGCAAACTTAGGCAGGAGTGCGCGTTGTCCATGCCGGCAGAATGGCATCTGGGATGCGGCCTTTTACAAATGGCGCAGCAAGTTCGGTGGAATGAATATCTCAGACGCCAGACAGCTGCTGATCGCGCGCGGGATCAGGCGGCCAATGCCGCTATGGGGTTTGTGACGGCATTGGTGGCCCTGTGGCCGCGCGTACAGCAGGCGGGGTGTGGTGTGGGCGGATGGAACCATCAGCGCCTGAGGTGGGCGGATGAAACCATCAGCGCCCACTGCTGGCGTTGGCACATCCACGGCGTGCGCAGCTGGCCACGCCGCCTGGTGGATGGCGTAGCGCTCATCTTGGGCGATGAGAACCACTGCCTGGAAAGCTACAAGAGAGAGGTTGAGGGGCAGCAATTGCCGCCCGAGATGTGGGAGTGATCGCACGAAAAAATTAATTGTAAAATAATAAATGTAGATATAATTTTTAAGAAAAGTCAAAAAGTTTTAAAGGAGTTCCTATGAGTCAGAATGACGGAATAGATAATTTTGTTACGTCTGAGGCTGGAATCGGGTGCGTTCGGCTTGCTGATGCCCCTGATACAGCTTCATATGAGGGACTCCTTGATGAGCGAAAACAGTTTATTCAGCATTTGTCCACGATGGTCAAAAATACTTGTGGCCCATACGTAATGGGGCTCACATCCCCTTGGGGGAGCGGAAAAAGTTATTTTTTGCATACGTGGCAAAAGCAATTGGAAGAGGACACTGCCTTTTGCGTTTATTTTAACGCTTGGGAAAGAGATTACTCGGGTGATCCACTACCAAACTTGATTGCAGTTGTGGATGAATATGTAAATTTAGAAAAAAATAGCAAGAAGACATTCATTGACCAGGCAAAAGATTTGATGAGTAAGATGATAACATATGTTCCTGCATTGTTAAAAATGGGGAGTGCAGCATCAACAGCGACAGGACACTCTGTGGTTGGTTCAGGCCTTAAAACTATAGATTCTGTCGCTTGTGATATAGTAAAAAATTTACAAATCACTAACAATATCTCATGTGATTTTAAGCTTCAACTTGAAGAATTTGCTCATATAATTCGCGGAGAAGTATTCGATTATCCGTTGGTTATTATTGTTGATGAGTTGGATCGGTGCCGCCCAGATTACGCAATCGAGTTACTTGAACGAATTAAGCATTTGTTCAATGTGAAAAATGTAGTTTTTCTCATAGCAGTCGATGGAGTGCAGTTGCTACAGCAGGTTGAGCATACTTTTGGCCTAAAAAGTAATCTGTCTGAAGGAATTGATACTCGGCTTAATTACTTGGGGAAATTTTTTGACATTTTTTTTGAATTACCCTTCCCAAACAAGCAGCACTTTGCAAACGCAATGCTGCAACGCCTTCCTGAAATTAAATTTTACGCACAAAAATTTTCAGACAAAGAATTTCTGCATAATAATTTTATTGAAGTTCTTACTGGAAACAAAATATTATTTGAAAATTGTTCATTAAGAGATATTATTCAAGGTATTGAAAGATTTTCTGTGTTGCTTAGGGGCTATAGAGACCTTTCATTTGAAGAAGTATTTGTTGCTCTTCACATAATTATGATGAGTAAAAATAGAATGAATAGCTTCACTTCAATATATGAATATTTGAAGAAAATTTTTAATATTAATGAAATTAACACTCTATTTTCGACATGCTTTGTTCAAAATCGTTTTTATCGTGAAAAAATGGTAATTTTTCAAAAATTTTACAACATTAATGATGTATCAAGTGCTGCACATTTATGGATATGCTTAAAAATGCTTTATAACTTTGGGAGCTTTAGACCAAGTGATAATGAATTTATTATGCATTTATACAATTCAATTTTGAATGGGGAATCAATCCTTAAATTTTGTCCAACTCTGACGCTCACTCGTGGCGATGATATAATGCCGTTTAACGAGATTGAACTAAAATTAGCACCAAAACTTCAGTTTATTGAATCGTTTTCCTCAAATATATGATGTTTTAATGTAAAAATATTGCATCGTATAATTTTTATTTATTTTAACATTATATTATTCAATCGTTGCAAAACATTTTCCGTACTCCTTTTGGTGTGTGCGTTATTATTTGTTGCACATGACCGGGGTAATCGCGATGTTTGCTGAAAAGATGAGCATTTCGCTCTAGAAATATTTTTAGCCGTTGAGCATCAATATTTTGATCAATGTATGGATTTAAATGAAACTCAAATTTTAAAGTTGATATTGGCGGATTGGAAATGCCAAAAAATGCCACAAAATTTATGTGTGACTCTTCATTAAAAAAATTATTTAATATTTCTTGAATTTTAACAGCATAAATACTGCTTACATTAGAATTAATGGTGTTTGTTTTTCCATCACATAAAAATATACCAAGAAGATTATTTTCATCTTTTACCAGCTGGCAAGCTTTTCTTTTAAGTCCATTGTACAACGGGTTTTTGTCATACCTGTCATAGTATCTGCTTCTGTAGCCGCAGCCCCCATAGCCATCGACTTCGCTCAAAAAAAACGAAATGCGGTGTCCTTCGACAGTGAAAGTATACGTGTTCTCGCATGAAACGGTATCTTGTATCTTTTGGATTTCAGCTTTGAGGATAGCCAAATTTTGAGGAAAGCGACTTTCAGGAAATATTTCCGGGACACCCTTCTCTTTACTATCAAAATAGGCTGCGCACGCCCAAGAGCTAGGAATGTATTCCATCATAATTGATCTGGCTTCGCTGCAAAATTCAAAAGCAGGATAATCTCGATCAAACTGGTCGAATACCGTTTTGACGTCGGCAGATAATTTGATTTTTTTATCAAGTGATTCCCAAAAAATATCAGGATTTCTTCCTTTTGAGTTCCTTTTTTCGTACTCAAAATTGCCCAACTTGCTAAGCCATCTTGCTATGACGACTTCCCATTCTGCAGAAATTGCCTCTTTGTAGTCAGAAGAGTTCAGTTTCGTGACGATTTTCTTCCGATTTGAATTGCCTTGAATGCGCAAAACAGTGTCTTGAATCTCATCGAACTCAAATATTGTGCATTCTTCTTTGTCAAAAAATAAAGTCCAAAAAGGATTCATTCCTTGGGCGTAAAGGCAATGCTCGCAAGAGTCTCTAATAGTCGCATCCCTTTCTATGACAATTTCTTTATTGCAAATAGGGCATCTGCAAGTCTCTGTGCTATTATTCATGCAGATTTCAACTTTCTGCATTGACTTGCCTTGTGGCATTTTTTTTACAGAAAGCGGTCCAGATTCGTTCATTGAAATTGTGACCATGAGCACTAACACTCCAATAAAACTTGCTAAAAAATTTGCATATTATCTGTGTTATTAAGGCGTTACTAAGTTCTTGCAAGACGGTTAAAAACATCAATGCGCAACTGCATAAGGTCATTGAGTTGAATATCGATGCCGCGCTGTCCATAAAATCTCGCGCTGTCTATTCCTTTTTCAGGAGTAAGGTCTAATTTTTTCCTGAGGCCAGCAATATAAGCGGGATCATAATCATTATGTCCTTGCTTACCCCGTTTAATAATTTTTTCAACCTCTTCCCCATCCTTCTTAATAGAGCATGTGAATCCGTCATCAATCAGCTCAAAATCAAATTGGGCCAAAACCTCTTTGAGATCGTTGAATTTTAAATTTTTATCCCCCTTAACAACCTTACGAGAATGTTCAGAAAACCATTTGCTTATGCACGATATCTCATCATCCCTGTTTGGACATATTTCGTGGGCTGCAGTTTTGCGAGTGAACTCAAAAAGTTCGTCATCAGAACAGCCTTCGACCCAATAGTTATTCAAACTTAAAAAATATAGTGTGCTAAGAAGCGCAGTTCTTTTATTCCCATTATGGAAGCAGTGATTTGAAATGATAGAATGAAACAAGGCGGCAGCCTTATCGAACTGCGTCTCGAACATTTCTTTTTGGCATGCTGTCATATTGGGACGCGCACACGCTGATTCAAGAAGCCCATGATCTTTAACTCCTGGCGGTGAGATGGGGTCATCAGTTGATGCATAGTGGTCAGCAAGAAAAAAATGAATATTTTTTACTTCTTCAACATTCATTTGAATCTCTCCCTGTGAGTTTATGCTATTTTAACGGTGCATTACCTTCTACCGCATCCGCCAGTTCTGCCGGGGCTTTTTCAAGCGACAAATAGAGAGTGCCCGGCTTTTCCGCCTTCAGCTCGGCATCGGTTGGGCCAGACGCTGCGGCTGAGAACATGTTCCAGCGCCAGTCATCCTTACCGGAAACGCCTTTGCCGTCCGGTGCGTAATCAACAATAGCCAATCGGGCCGCGCCGTGGTTGGGGAAGTATTGCGTTTGCAAGGCTACACCAACCATCTGTGCGCCGGTGGCCTGCGCGTGATACTTGGCAGCGGCAACCACGGTGGCGGCAAGCTGTTCCTTGGTGAGTTCATTCTGGTTATGCATGGGCAGCAACTTGCCATCTTTGCCTTTGACTACAGGCACTATGCGCAGCAAAAGTTTGGTGCGGCCAGTGCTTCTGCGCTTGCACTACGGCGTAAGGTACCGGCTTGGCTTTGGTCATGTCCCAAGGCGCAGCGACTTCTTCTTTTGGGGCTTCAGGCGTGTTTTTTTCGGATGGGTCAAGAGCCATTGCGGCTCCAGCCGCTGCGATGCGCTCCTCCATGGTGGCGGCGTTTGCGGCGGTTTGAAGCGCAAGCAGGATGAACAACGCCCCAAAAATATGAAATTTTTTCATAGATTGCCTCCCTTGGGTAAGTTAAGCGACACTATGGCACCACGCTCGTTCCCAGAGGTGCTTTATCCCCGGTCAGTTCCTTGGTGCCACGAGCGGGCAGCAGTATGACCAGTGTGGGCAGTGCGCCCTACAAGACTCCTCAGCCGAGGATCTCTCTGCCTTCTTCTCCCGCTCTGCCTTTTCTACCCTGTGCACGTAAAAGTTCATCCTGAAGCGCCACCGTTCTGGTGAGCAGCATTTCCCTTTTCTTTTGCAAGCGGGCAATCTCTGCCATGGCCTCGGCCAGTTCCAGGGTTGATGCTGGCGCACCATGCCCCGGCCTCTGCCCTAGCACATGCGACAATCATCTTCAGTGCCTGCCCCCAAGAGCAGTCGCAGTCGGCCGCAATACCCTTCTGCAGTATGCATAAGTTCTTGCATGTGCACGGGCTGGTCTAGGGCACGCTGCCCAATCAGCATTGGCCCCTGCCAAAGTTAAGCCAGTGGAGTGAGCTACGGTGATAGGCGTCAAGGATCTGTGGCAAAAGCGGCCAGAGATTATCTTGGCGCTGCTCGCACTAATACCTCTTAACTGTTCGATCTTCTTTAGCAATCCTTTTGCCAGTTGCGGCACGAAAACAGATGCTTGCCAGCAAACAACCTCAATACTCTGATATAATTATGTTTATTTTATATTTTCATAACATGAAAATTTATTATTTGAATAACTAATTTATTTTGTTCATTTTTAAAAAATCATTCGCACAAAAATCAATGATTCAAGTGCCCTACAACTCAAATGCAAAAACCTGTAAAAAAATATCAGGGAGACAGAAATATGGCAACAGAGCGCTATCATATGCTTTTGGACTGGAGGGGAGAGCAAACATTACCTTTGCCGCCTGGACAGCAGATTGGCAAGGCTCGGCCTCTGCCCGCTATGCTAACACCGTATCGCCTGAAATTCACGAAACGCTGCGGTCTGCAGGCCTATGGAAGTTGGAATCTTGGCGGCATTGGGCCAGAGTCTGATTGGCTCTGCAGCAGAGAACCTGCTGGAAAAAGTAATGCCCCACGAGATAGCAGCTCGTGAGGCATTTTGTAACCAAGGCATTGTAACCAATGCCATACAGTAACAGGGCAACTACGTTAACCCTTTGAATTCATTTGGCGTCCCCAAGGGGATTTGAACCCCTGTCGACGGCGTGAAAGGACAGTCTCTAAAGTTGTAAATTCAATAAATTAGCAATGTTAGAGTGCATCCAGAAGCATCAAAAGACATCCGCATACACCCCGAACTAACCCCTTTTTAACCCTCTCCACAAGCGAGCATGTGTGTATAACCCGAGGGGCGCACGTTTAAATCCCCCCTCGCATCCGAATAATTCACGCTCTTACGGAGACGATCCGTAAGGGCCTTTTATTTCCCTACTTTTATTGGCTAGCTGACACTAGAAGAATTCCGAAAAAAGAATTTATCTACAACTCACTAATTGTTGATATACGCAGCGGAAAATCAACAGTTTGCGCCAGTAACTGACTGTTCTGCCTAATAATTCCGTATTCGCGTTTATGATTTGCCGGAGTGCGCCTACTGGCAATCAATACCCAGAGATTCTGGCACCTTTTGGTTGCACACCAACGTCAAAAAACTCAAAGGTCTGCCAATGTCTGGCGGGGGGCTGGATTACAAGCACGAAATGTGCACCGAAGGCTTCAATCCAGAAACTGGCGTCCGATTTTTCCAACCGAACTCGGGCATTAGCAGGGCGTCTTGCGCACAAGCTATAAATTTTCGTTTATCTAGGTCTTTAAATTTTATTCATAATTGCGTATAAACAGATCGCTCTTCCATTGTGCCAAATGCACCCATTAATGTTTGATTTAATTAATAATTTAATTCTGGAATAGTCATGCAGCTTGGATGGATAGACTTTTCAAGAGAAGATCGAAAAAAAGCACTCAGTGTTATCGCCCTGCTAACGGAAGAAGGCGTTTTGGATGAGCTCGGCATCGGGCCAGTCAGGGACGGCTTTGCCGATGTATTTTTCCCGGGAACCTCGACCATTCAGACCCGGGCAAAATATTTTTTTCTTGTGCCTTACGCACTTGATTTCATAACGCGGCAACGGCATACGAACCCTCAAGAATTTCTTTCAGCACTGGATATTCTGGAGCGTAAGTGCGGGCAGCGCCTGGCTGAACAGAATGCTGAGGGCACCATCGGCGAGCGAACAATAGCTGCGGGCGGATGGGTAAAGCGTACTCCGGCGACCATCTATTGGTCAGGGATCCGCAAATACGGTCTTCTCAAAAGCCCCGGACCTCTGTCCCTTTCTGAATACGCACGGCTGACCTGCAGCGAAACGAAGCAGCAGGCGGAACTCAAGAGGTCCGGCTACAGCCCCAGAGATGCAGCGGGAAACGCCGCCGACGATTCGGACGCCGGAAAACCCCTCAAAAGCATATCCTGGATTCTGCCTCCTTATCCGCAAGACTTGCTGGAGCATGTTTGCATGACTCTTTCTCATGAAGAAGCACTCCACCTGAAAGAGCGCATTGAAACAACACAGGCACGTTGTCTTCTGGCCCACATACTGCGTACCGGCAACCGGGAAATTCTCGATATTGATGATTTCAACGCTATCCCTATGGCCATGACCGCAACCTTTCCGCCGCATCTGCAGGAAATGTTCCTTCTCGCCAGAGCCTTCTCATCGCTCATCTACGAGGTTCGAATCCGCTATAATGCAATGTTGCCGGGTGGCCTGAATCAGGAAGCCGAAGAGGCTTGGTCAGCATTTACCGGTAATATGGACGAAGTTCTCAATCTGGACGTTTCTGCAGGGCTAGAGCGCCTCGGTGAGGTCAACAAAAAGTTGTTGAACTTTCTGGTTGGAGTGCAAGACGATATGCGGAACAAAAATTCAGCCGCCCTTGACGCCCGGATCAAACAGCGCGAAATAGCCCTGAAAGGCGAACAACGCGCCAAACTGCTTAACGGCGATGCCGGGAATACGGAAAAATGGATCGGCGGACGCAGGCTGGAGTATCGTTTCAGCGTTGCCAAACGCATGTTGCGGGACATTTTTCAAGGGTTGGACGGCTGATATGTTGAACCCCACCTCGGACAGACTCGATTACGGACGCCTTCTTTCTCCGCCTTATGGTTACGAACTTGTGGCCGCCATCGGCACTACCTATTCACTCGACTTCAGCGCATTAATTGGTGTCTGCATTGCCTTGGAACTGGCGGAAGAGCCTGACAGTCAGCTCCTCAAAAATCCAATCTGCCTTCTGCAAGCCCTGCGCCGGGCTGGGGACAAAGTCGCAGTATTCTGTCAGGCGGGCCAGATACAGGCTCCCTCTGACGCATCATCGCTATATATTCTTCTGGAAACCATCGTTTATCAAGTGCTGCTGGAAAAAAGAAAAAATCATCCTGTTTTTCATTCTTTTCATCCTAAATTCTGGCTGGCACGCTATGGCAACGCACAAGGGGACGAGCGTTGGCGACTTGTGATTTTGAGCCGCAATCTGACCTTTGACCGAAGCTGGGATGTTGCTGTGGCCTTAGATGGCGAACCGGGTAAGGACATAACCCCAAAAAATCAGCCGATAATTGATTTTTTGGGCTACCTGCGTAGCAAACTGCCCAAGAGCGCATCTGGAAAAAGAAAGGGGGCGCTGCTAGGTTCGCTTATGAGCGCCCTGCCTCGGGTTGTGTTTTCCGCGCAATCCATCGACAAATTTCAGGACTTCGAATTTATTCCCGTCGGCGTGCCCAATAGCAACGGCGGCATCTACACAATGAATGAAACCAAGCTGTTCAGTCATTCGTTTCAGAACCTTCTGATTATGAGCCCGTTTTTGAGTAAAGAACTCATCAAAGAGTTTAACACAAAACCTATGCAGAGTAATGCTCTCAAACGCGTGCTTGTAACCAGAAAGGAGGCCCTGTCAGAGTTCCAGGCGAATGACTGCGATAAGTTCGCCATCTATACAATGAAAAATGACATTGTGAACGGAGAGGCTAGCCTGTCTGAGGAACCAATGGAAACGCGGCAGCAGGATATCCATGCCAAGCTTTATCTATGGCACGAGCACTCAAACAGCGAGCTGTACTTGGGCTCAATGAACGCCTCAAACAGTGGTCGGAACGGCAACGTGGAATGCATGATCTGCCTGAAAAGCAGAAGCAGATGGCTTAATCTGGAAATGCTGACTACGGCCCTGTTCGGAGCGGATCCAGACGGGCCGCAGAACCCTTTTGAGCTCACCCCACTACCTCCGGCACAGAAGCAGGACGCCAATAAAACTGCCGCATTGGAAAAAATGATCAAGGCGCTTTGCCATGCAACGCCCCAGGCCTCCGTACGCGAAGAAGATGGCACATACACCATTACGCTCTCGTTTAAGGACTTGGAGAGTGGCGAAGGGTTGACCGTCAGCCCGCTGCTGACCAAACAGACCCTCGCGGTCAGCGAGCAATGCCAGTTCAGCGGGCTTGCTCTGCTGCAATTGTCCGAGTTCTACAGGGTAACGGCAGCAAACGAAGAGGTTCGGATCAGTCGAACGATAAAAATCCCCACTTTGGGCATTCCAAAGGAACGGGACATGGCTGTTTTCACATCCATAGTTAAAAATACCGGATGCTTCTACCAGTATATTTCATTCCTACTTAGTGATGATTATCTCTCCACCGCAGTGGAGAACGAGAACCTCAAGCACCCCGGCAAAAATTCCCACGGAAACAGTCTGCCGCCCGGTCTGTATGAAGAAATATTGCAAACAGCCGCCAGAACGCCAGATAAACTAAAGGAAATCGGAAACGTCCTCACCATGATCAAGAGCAAAGACGTCATTCCATCTGGTTTTGCCGAACTGTACGACTCTCTGAAACGGGCGGTGAAAATCAATGACTAATGTTCCTTTCCCTCTTGAGCAGGCTGAAGATACCATACTGCGGGGGCTGAAAGATTTTCAGCTCGCTACAGTAGAGCATATAGACTCGTTGTATAGAAAAGGTCAAAAAAGAGTACTGGTGTCCGATGAGGTAGGATTAGGGAAAACACTGATCGCCCAGGGCATGATCGCAAAAGTGGGGAGGCTGCGGCATGAGGAAGGCGATACTCTCTTCAAGGTGATCTATATTTGCTCAAATGCTGCAATCGCCGGGCAAAATCTTAATAAACTAAGCGTATACAAGAGCGTTGATAGCAAAGACACTACAACGACGCATGCAGCCCGTCTTTCAATGCAGCATCTGGCCATCTTTCAGCAGGAACAGGAAACTCTGGGAAAAAAACACTACATCCAGCTGATTCCGCTTACGCCAGACACCTCGTTCAATATTACCACTGGAACAGGAACAGTGCATGAGCGAGCGCTGATATTCAGCATTCTCAGTCATCTGCCCTATCTGCAAGACCACCTGTCGGCACTGGAAGAGCTGCTAACCGACTGCGCCACTGTAAGCTGGGCTCGCTGCGCCCAAGAGTACAGGAAACAGGTCGAAAGCTGCAATGCCACATCCAACGGGGACTATCTCAAATACATGCATGGGCAGATAGCCGCACACATGGGAACCCCTAGCAACGCATCATCGCTCCTAGCCCATTTGGTCACCCACTGCGAATTGATCGCGCAAAAACGTGCCAACACAGCGGAAGGAAGACGCCTTATCGGCAAGCTGCGCGTCATGTTCGCCCGGATCAGTCTAGAGCGCCTAGAGCCAGATTTTGTTATTATGGATGAATTTCAGCGCTTTAAACACCTGCTCCATCCAGATATGGAAACGGAAGCAGGCATGCTGGTAAACAAGTTTTTTTCCACTAATAGTGCGCGAATACTGCTTTTATCGGCCACTCCTTACAAATTGTACTCTACCTTAGAGGAAATTGAGGAAAACAAACAGGAGGATGAGCACTACAAAGAATTTTTGGAAGTGATGGATTTTCTTCAGGGTGACGCAGGGAAAAAGGCTACGTTCAACAATATATGGAGCAACTACTCCCTTGCCTTACGCTCTTTTTCCAAGGGCGACAGAACCTTTGTCCAGGTGAAAAAAAAAGCGGAAAACGCCATGTTCGAGACCATGTGCCGCACGGAACGAATCTCAGCGCAGACGGGTTCGGATATCATCGACACCTCCGCTGTAAGTGATGTTGTGCCTTCTGTGGCGGATATACAAACCTATTTGCAAATGCATGAACTACTGGAGGAAATTGATAGTGGCAGACGCGTGCCAGTTGATTACGTCAAGTCATGTCCGTATCTGCTTTCCTTCATGCAAGGCTACCAAGTAAAAGAGCATATTCAAAAATGTTTAAAAGACAATCCACGTTTGACCGCCAAGGCGAACAAAAGCACGTTGTGGCTCAAGCGGACCGATGTCGAAAAATTCAAGGTGGTTCCACCGAACAACGCTCGCTTGGCCTGCGTTCAAGGGGCAGCATTTGAGCAGCAGGCAGAAAACCTTCTCTGGATACCTCCATCATGCCCATACTACCCGTTGACTGGGGCATTCAGCGGGAAGCAACAGTTTTCCAAAATGCTGATTTTCTCCTCTTGGCAAATGGTGCCACGCATGCTTGCGACGATGCTTTCATATGAAGCAGAACGAAAAAACATTAGCAAAATTGCCAAAAAATACAGAAAAGCCAAACAAGAATCCCGCTACTTCACCAGCGAGGGAAGAGGGAAACGCTACCCGCTGGCCAAGCTAAATTTCTCGGTCTCACAGAAAGAGCCAAAGGGTATGGCCCTATTCTGCTTGCTTTATCCGTCTAAGAGCCTCGCCGATTGTTTCAGTCCTCTCGCTACGCTGAACAGTAAGCTAGACCTCAAAGCACTTGAAAAAAACGTTGGACAGGCTATCCGGGAACTCCTAAGGCCGCTTGCTGTATTCCAAGGCAAGAGCACAAGACCGGATGCACGGTGGTACTACCTCGCCCCCCTGCTCATGGATGGCCCGGAGTACGCGCGGGCTTGGCTCGCTAACGGGGCCGAGTTGACCCGGCAGACGGAAACCGATGATGACAATCTGGAAGGCAAGAACAAAGACGGACTAAAAGGATTCATGCGCCATGTGGAAGAATTGCAAAGGCTTCTAAAACAGGCGTTTGATGACGAGAATGACCCCTTGCTCCTTGGAGCGCAACCGGCTGATCTCATAACAGTTCTAACCAATATGGCCATCGCCTCTCCGGCAGTGTGCCTGTATCGCACATATCAGTCCATCTGTCCCGAAGCGGATGTAGGGGTGATGGCAAGCCAAGTCGCTGCCGTGCTCAGAAACCGCCTGAACACTCCCGAATCAACCGCCGTTATCGAAGCTAACTTTGGCAAGTCTGAGGAAGCACATTGGAAAAACGTACTCACGTATTGTGTGCAAGGTAATCTTCAGGCCGTTTTTGACGAATACGCACATATTCTTGTTGAATTCAATGGGTTGAGGGGAACGCTAGACATACTCGCATCTCTTCATACACTGATTATTGAGTCAATGCACGTCCACACAGCCTCTTATGCCATAGACACCTTCAGCGCATTGGAAAATCGGATAAAAGGAGGACAATCTCGCAGATTCAATATTCGCAGTCACTTTGCCGTATCCTTTACCAAAAGCGAGGGCAGAGGCAGGGGTGAAAGCGACCGCAAGGAAGCGGTTCGCAAATCGTTCAACTCGCCTTTCAGGCCATTTGTTCTGGTCACAACTTCCATTGGACAGGAAGGGCTAGATTTTCATTATTACTGCCGTAAGATAGTTCACTGGAATCTGCCATCCAACCCCATCGACCTTGAACAACGGGAGGGGCGTATCAGCAGGTATAAATGCCTTGCTATCCGACAGAATATCGCTCTGCGATACGGAGAAATACGCTTCAAAAAAGACCCCTGGTCCGAAATGTTTGCCGAAGCGGACCGAAAAGAACGCGGCCCAGGAGAATCAGAGCTCATTCCCTATTGGGGGCTATCTGCGCGTGATGATATGATCAAAATAGAACGCATCGTGCCCAGATACGCCTTCAGCCGGGATATCTCTTCATACGAAAGGTTAATTAAAATCCTTTCGCTTTATCGCCTGACCTTGGGGCAAGCCAGGCAAGAAGAACTTCTAGAGTCCCTGCTTGCTTCTTGCGACGATGCCGAGCAGTTGAAAGAACTGTTTATCAACATTAGCCCCTTTTATAGGAGAGCGTAAAAAATACTTTTTTCTGATGGGGTACGAGTGAATCAAAGACCGTGGTCTTCTTTTGCGGACTCGGATGCTGGAACTGGCAGAAGATCGGCGACGTTTCGGAGTTCCGCGTCTGCATGAATTATTGCGTCGGGAAGGCTGGTGCAGAATCACAAGCGGACAGAAAGGATTTACCAAGAAGAAAACCTTTCACTGCGCACCCGAAAGCGAGTGAAGCGTCCAAGCCATGCCCGAATTGTCCAGGCTGGCCCTGCTGGCCCAGATGAGCAATGGGCGATGGATTTTGTAAGCGACGCCCTTATGGTGGGGGCGCATCCGGATTTTGACAATTGCCGATCTGTGGGATCGCTTATGCCCGGCGCTCGAAGTGAAGATGTCGTTGCCTGAAGTTCGAGTTGTGCGTGTTCTTGAAAGAATACGCCTTCAAGGTCGGCTGCCGCAGCGTATCAAGGTTGATAACGGGCCGAAATTTAGCCGTAAGGCCCTGGATGCATGGGCTTTTGAGCATGGAGCACAGATAGAGTTTACTCGTCCGGGAAAGCCTACGGATAATGGGCACATTGAAAGCTTTAACGAAAATTCCGGGATGTGTGTTTAAATCAGAGCGTGTTTCTGTCCCTGCACGATGCCCGCAAAACAGTTGAAGCCTAGCGGCAGGATTACAACCAACGGCAACCGCACAGCTCATTGGGCTGGCTGACACCGAAAGAATTTCACGAAAGAGTATAACCTGTAATCCATTGGGAACCACTAACTTACAAGTGGTATACGCAGTGGGGTAAGGTCAATTCAGCCTGAATATATAGTGAGCATTCTATGAGCAGACCGTTCTTCAATCGTAGCCTTGCCGAGCTTGAACAAATTTTTGAGCAGCGGTCAGATGACCCTCAATTTCGTAAGCAACTGCACGATGAATTGGCATATAGAACAACTCAGCGGGCGGAGCGCTTGAAAAAACAGCTGACTGCACTGGAAGAATCAACAGCGCATGTCTCCAGCAAAAATGCTGTGGAGAATAAGCTCGCTCCGACACCTGCGAAGGGAAAAAATATAACAACGCAAAATGTGCCGCTTAGCGCTGTGGACGTCAGGCCTGCACCTGAAAAAATTCAACCAAGGATAGAAGCACCTCAAGAGACAAACGAAACTCTGGCTATCCATCCTGTTGAACCGATGTCGCTTAACCTGCCGCCGATAGTGGACGACTTCCATACATATTCTGGCCCAGAGTCAGTATTAAATGCTTGGACAGCTATAGAAGTTTTATCCCCGGTTACTTTTCTGAAGCCTGATTCTCTAGGGGATGGAAGCTCTTACAGCGTTGTTAAGTTTTCCAAAGGTCTGATGCCATGGGAAGACGGACAAAAGCGGTATCGTAAGGGGTACCGCCTTTACTATCAGGTTATTCTGGGTACCATCTCCATGGAACCTGCGATAGATGCCCTACTTAAGGTTTACACAGACACAAGAGCTCAGCGCCCGGCTACGAGAGGCGAAGCCGTGCTGGCAAGTGTCATGGTAGATACGGAGGGCCACCTTGCTGGACAAAACCCTTTGGTGATTTCCAGCTTCGGGTGGGGTGTCCCTGTTGCGCTTACAGGTAACATGCGAAGTTTGGAGCAATGGCCGCTAGCTGAACAAAAACTCATTGAGGCACTGACAGAAAAGCTGACCGTTCAAGATGAAGGCGGCAACCTACTCCCGCTTACAGCACATCATATTGCTGAGGCTTTTACCTGGCTGACGGGTACATTGTCGTTACCGCCAGACATTGTAAACAAGCCATATTTTGCCTTAGGCTCATTCCAGTGGAATCCATTGCCGGATGCGCCGGACCCCGTGTTGCTTAACTCGTTTTATCTTAAGGACCTTGCTTGGGCGAAAGCTATGGCTCGAGCCGGAACCCTTCCTGCCAATATGAAACGCTACTTTGGCGTGACAGCACCTGAAGCCCGCTGGAATCTCATGCACAGCAACGATGCTGTCAGGCGGGTTCTTGCTCCGTCCAAGTTCCCCGTGGCCTCTTGGCCCGGCAAAGGGCGTTACCCTTTGGCTCCTTTGCAACAGTGTGCAGTGAATATTGCTCTGAGTGATTTAAAAAATGGAGGCCTTCTGGCTGTTAACGGCCCGCCGGGAACGGGCAAAACAACACTACTTAGAGATATCGTTGCTGCAATTGTCACTGAAAGAGCCAAAGTGCTGGCCACATACGCAGATCCTGAAAAGGCGTTCCGCACTACCGGGCATAAGTTTAAGCGCGGCAACGCATTTCTCCATATGTATGCTGTGGACAAAAAATTACGCGGCTTTGAAATTGTTGTGGCCTCCTCCAATAACAAAGCTGTCGAAAATGTCAGTGTTGAACTACCTGGGCGCAACGCTGTGGCCGAAGACAGTTTTGCAGAGGGATATTTTTGTACGGTCGCCAGTGCATTGTTTTCAGAGGATGCATGGGGAGTGATTAGCGCTGTACTTGGAAATGCCAAGAACCGCTCGGAATTCCGTAAAACATTCTGGTGGGATCAAGATTGCGGGATGCTTGGGTATTTAAAATATGCCTGCGGTACCCCGGTGTATTATACAGATGACAATGGGGTGCAGTGTACCCCGCGCATTATTCAGCAAGAAAAACCTCCGATGAACCACGAGGAGGCATTGCTCCGCTGGGAAAATGCCAGAAAGCATTTCCTGCAGACGCAGGCAAAGGTTGAAAGTAGCCTGGCAAGTCTTCAAAAAATTCATGACCTGTATGACTCAATCTGCCGTCGTCACACAGAAATAAATAATGCTCGTGAAGAGCTACCTGTGCTTGAAAAACAACTTGCGCCTTTAGAAAACTTCTTTTTGCTTAATCAGAGTGCTTTTTCAAAAAAAGAGACCATATTTAGTGCGGCTACTGAGCAATACAAGTCCGTAGCAGCGGGTAAACCTGGATTTTTCAGCAGTTTGTTTTCTCGGGAAAGATATCGTTTTTGGCTTACTACGCTCGAACAGGCAGCACAGGAGTTGCAACATACCAGAAAGGAATATCTGCAGGCAAAAAGTGACCTTGAGGCTGTGATTGCACAAAAAAAAGCTTTATCCGAGCGTATTCAAGAAAGGACCAAAGCTATTCAGATCCTTTCATGGGAATTGGAAAAAGAGACTGAAGAATACGCAAAGTTGGCTGCAAGGCATACAGGAGCATTTGTTGATGCGTCTTTCTTTTTCAAAAGTCATGAAGAACGACAAATAACACCACCTTGGCTTGATGCGCAGACGGCTCGATTGCGAGGGGATTTGTTTGAAGCGGCTTTAGCGCTGCAGAAAGCCTTTGTCGACGGTGCCGCCCAGAAAATACGCCATAATTGCAACATATTTCTTGAAAACTATGGTTCAAAATCTCTCGGCAGCCCCAAAAAGGACTCTTTTATTGCTGACTTGTGGACTACTTTTTTCATGGTAGTTCCTGTTGTTTCAACCACATTTGCCTCAGTGGGGAGCATGCTGTCCGGGCTAGGACAAGAAGACTTAGGCTGGCTGCTTATTGATGAGGCGGGGCAGGCATTGCCACAGGCGGCTGTTGGTGCATTGATGAGGACAAAACGAGCTATTGTGGTGGGTGATCCATTACAAATTGAGCCTATTGTTGTGCTCCCGGAAAGTTTGACAGAAAAAATATGCGACAATTTTTCCGTAGACTGCGCCATCTACAATCCCCCAGGTGCTTCTGTGCAAACCCTTGCGGATCGTGCCACGGGCTATATAGGCAGCTTTGAGACGCAATTCGGCACACGAGAAGTGGGGGTTCCTCTTCTTGTACATCGCAGGTGCGCTGAACCAATGTTCTCCATTTCAAATGCTGTTGCTTATGAAAATTTGATGGTTCAGGCAAAACGCTCTCAACCGTCCTCAATTCTTGAAGTGGCAGGACCTTCGCGTTGGCTGCACGTTGCAGGCAATGCACAGGGGAAATGGTGTCCTCAAGAAGGCCAAAGTACCCTGCAACTATTGCAAACTATACGCACTGGCGGTTGTGAACCCGACGTCTACATTGTCACCCCTTTTGTTGATGTGCAAAACGGTCTCCGTAGCTTGCTGGCGACTTCGCCGATCCTTTCAGGCTGGGTGCCGGAGCCTCGTGCATGGGTAAAGGAGCGTGTCGGCACGGTACATACGGTGCAAGGGCGGGAGGCGGAGGCGGTCATTTTTGTTTTAGGAGCGCCAGAGGCAGGACAAAACGGAGCTCGCATATGGGCTGGGAAGTCCCCGAACTTACTTAATGTGGCCGTTACTCGGGCGAAAGAAGCAGTTTATGTTATTGGTAATGCCACGGCTTGGAAGGATTGCGGTGTGTTTCAGACTCTATATAGACGACTTATTCACTAAAAGTGTGTAGGAGAGGAGTGATGCCGCCCACCGGTGCAGAATTGTTGTATGATCGAGTTCAGCCCCTCTTTCTCTTAAAGGCAATGGGCCTCATCTTGCTCCTCTCCTGCTTTGTATTTCTATGAAATTCATGTACTTTTTGAATTGAATCAATCTGATGCAACAAAACAAGCTGTGACGCAACTGACTGCAGTTTGGAGCGCGATCTGAGGAAAAGTAATTTTTCCATCGGCTCAGCGAGAAGGCATGTTTGATTGATTACAGTATGGATTCTAGAAGTTTTTTTGATTGGATGGCTGATTGGAGAAGGCCGGGGAGCAGACCACTCTGATATGCCCCCATCAGGTTACAGCGTTTAGCCTAGGTGGCCTTTATATCGCTGTCTATTCTGATGGGGGCATATCAGAGTACCCCGGCCCTTTTCAGCTAACCATAAGTGTTGTTATTGTCGCGGACAAAAATGCGGTTCATTCCCGAAGGCTGAATTTAAACTGTCGGCTACCCACTAGAACTTGTAGATAAAGCTCACGTTGACGTTCCAGGCGTCCTGCGTGCTTACGCCGCCCATACGCGTACCGCTTGTGGTGGTGTAAGCACCCCAGACGTCCTTGGATTGGTCAAGCCACAGGGCAATGTAGTTGGCTTCCACCAGAATTTTGAAGTTGTCGTACATCTGGTAGGTAGAGGTAACGCCAAATTCCGCAGCGTAGTCGCGTGAGGTCAGGTACAGGCCGTAATAGTTGGCTGTGTTGAAATCGCCCATTGTGCCCGGGGTAACATCAGGGCGGAACATGGTGTAGCCATCAACATCCTTCTGCCCCTTGATGTACTTGGCCATGGTGGGGCTGTTGGTGCCGCCCATAAGGTTGGCATGGAAGGTATGCTTGAGCTTGTCGAGAAAGCTCACGTCCTTCACTCGCGCGCCCACGCCCCAGGTTCCCACAAAGGTAGAACCTACCAACGTGTCTCGGCCAAGGGTGAGTGTGCCCAGCGTACCAAAGCTGTCCAGCCCGTTGGTGCTCTCGTTGTTGGCTTCAATGGTGGGCATGCGTTCGGAACCGTTTTTCACGTTGCTGTCGTCGCCGCTCGTGTACCAGCCGTAAATACCGGGAATACCCCAGTCCATGCTGTATTCTGCCAGCAGCGAGCCATACCAGCCCTTGCGGTTCAGGGTTTCCACGCCGGTGTCAGACTGCCCGTAGTTAAAGCTCCACGCCAGACGAAAGGGATTCCAGGCCACGGCTTCGCCCGTCAGCCCCGCCCAAAACATGGTTGAGTAGGCGTTGGCTATCTGCCGCCCCACTTTGCCATTATTAAGGGCGTACACGGCAGGGGCAACACCCAGCGCACCTGCGCCGTCGTTGTTTTTGCCGTAAAAATCATTGCCTTTGCGAAAGGTATTGCTGCCAAAAGCGCCCACAAGACCCCAAGGGGTGATGTTTACACCCTCAAAGCGCAGCGGGGCTGCAAAGCCAAAAAGATCAAAATTGTCCAGATAATTCTGCGGCGAATTTCCCGCACCGGCCCAGTTGTCGTTGTAGGCGCGCGCCCAAAAACCTGTGAGTGAAAGGTGCTCATTAACAGGCGCAGAAACCGTTATGCCTGCGGTGTCGGCGTCAAATGCTTGCGATGCTTCGGTAACGAAATCGGGCATAAAAATGCGCTGAATGCCCATGCGAACCTTTACGTTGGTTTCGGGCATGGTCCAGTCAAGGTAGCTGTGCTTGATCTTGATAACGTTACCGTCCGCACCCAGGGCCGCGCCAGATTTGTTGCCAGCCTGCCCCCAGTATTGGCGGCCAATTTCAAAATACACGGTGCCGGAAAGCGCTTCTGAGGCAACGGCATCAAGCTGAAGGCGCACGCGCGACTTGGCCTCAAACTGGTCTTCATTATATCGGCCCCAACCTGTTGTGTGGTTAGCCGCCACCCCATTGGTCGAGCGCCCGCGCTCCATAAAGTTGCCGCCACCACCGTATTCAAAATTCATTATCCAGACGCCCTTGGTCTTGAAATCAACCGCATGCGCAGTTGTTGCAAGGCTAGGCAGCAAGACTGCGGCAGCCAGAAGCGATAAAACTTTTTTCCGCATCGTTCCCCCAATTTTGACGATAAGATTTTAAGTGGACACGATTTATATATTCGTGCTACCAAATTTGCTTGTGACGGCAGTGTTATCTTTGCTAAAAAAGTGCTACCACTGTCAACCCTAAATATGCCTCAGCGCACGGAGCGCAACATGCAAAAAATTGGATTTCTGTTGGCGGCCATCATCTGCTGCCTGAACATAACCGCCTGCAAAAGTGATGAAAAATCCACCGCGCAGGCCCAGCGCACCGAAATGGTTTACGCCAGCACCAAGGATATACGCATCATTAATCCCCACCTGTACTCTGGTGAGATGGCTGCGCAAAACATGGTTTTTGAGCCGCTGGTGGTGAACACTCCCGAGGGGGTCAAACCTTGCCTTGCCGAAAGTTGGGACATCTCGCCCGATGGCCGCGTGTACACATTCCATTTGCGTAAAGGTGTTACCTTTACCGATGGGGCTCCCTTTGACGCTGCCGCTGTAAAGTTGAACATGGATGCCATTGTTGCCAACAAGCCGCGCCACGCATGGCTTGATATGGTCAACGAAATTGAGAGCAACGAAGTAGTGGATGCGCACACCTACCGCCTTGTGCTCAAGCATCCGTACTATCCCACCCTGGTAGAGCTTGGGCTTGTGCGGCCGTTCCGCATGCTTTCGCCCAACTGCTTTATCAACGGCCAGACCAAGGACGGCGTTTCTGGCTATGTTGGCACTGGCCCTTGGGTGCTGACAGAACACAAAGACAAGCAATACGCGCTGTTTACGGCAAACAAAAACTACTGGGGTGTCAAGCCCAGGCTTCAGGCCGTGCGCTGGCGCGTCATGCCCGACCATCAGACCATCATGCTTGCTCTGCAAAAAGGCGAAATTGATCTTGTCTTTGGCGCAGATGGCGACATGCTGAACATGGACGCCTTCAATGCTCTGCAAAAAGAAGGCAAGTATGCCACACTTATCAGCAAGCCCATTGCATCGCGGGCCATTTTGCTCAATGCGCACCAGCCCGTTACAAAAGACCGTGCCGTGCGCATGGCTTTGCAATACGCCATTAACAAGCAGGCCATAGTAGACGGTGTGCTCAACGGCACGGAAAGCGTAGCCAATACGCTTATTTCTCCCACCGTGCCCTACTGCGACCTTGGCCTGACCGTGCGTAATTATGACCCAGCCAAAGCCGCTGCCATGCTTGATGAAGCTGGCTGGAAGCTCGGCCCTGATGGCCTGCGAGCCAAGGACGGGCAAAAGGCCATAGTGCGCCTGTACTACAATTCGCAAAACGCGCAGGAGCGCACTCTGGCGGAATATGTGCAGAGCGACCTGAAAAAGGTCGGCATTGAAATGAAGATCATCGGCGAAGAAAAACAGGCTTTTCTTGACCGCCAGCGTACGGGCGATTTTGAACTGCAATACTCGCTTTCGTGGGGAACGCCCTACGATCCGCAGTCATATCTTTCGTCGTGGCGCATACCCGCACACGGCGACTATCAGGCGCAGGTGGGTATGGAACGCAAGGAATGGCTGGATAAAGCCATCACTCAGCTCATGATCGAACCCGATGAAGCAGCCCGTAAGGCCATGTACAAGGAAATTTTGACCTACGTGCATGACGAGGGCGTGTATGTTCCCATTTCGTACTCTCGCACCAAGGCCGTGCACGCCAAGGCATTGCAGGGCGTTGGATTCGGCGTGTCGCAGTATGAAGTTCCGTTTGAAAAAATGTATTTCGAGAATACACCCGCCCGCTAGGCTGCGGGCATGATCAGGGGCGCGGGTTTGTATAACCGCAAGACCGCGCCCCATGCTCCACACATATGAAAGCATACATACTGCGCCGCCTTCTGCTGACAATTCCGCTTTTGCTGGGAATTTCTTTTGTTTCATTTATCATTATCCAACTCAGCCCCAGCGATCCGGCTGAGGTAGCTGTTCGGGTTAACGAAATAGTGCCCACAGACGAAGTACTTGAGCTTACGCGCGAGCAGCTCGGCCTCAACAAACCCTTTTTAGTGCGCTATGCAGACTGGATGTGCGCCGTGGCCCACGGCGATCTGGGCAGACGCTATGTGGACAACAAGCCAGTTGCGCAGGAACTGGCACGGGCCTTGCCGCCCACCCTGTGGCTAGCACTTGCGGCAACCCTGTTCATGGCGGTATGCAGCGTGGGCATGGCCTTTGTGTGCGCCATGTATGAGGGCCGCCCAGTGGATTATCTGCTGCGCGGATTCATTTTTTCCGGCACGGCCACGCCAGGTTTTTGGGCGGGGCTGCTGCTCATGTGGCTGTTTTCCGTCAAGCTCAACTGGCTGCCCACCAGCGGCATGCAGGGTGCAAGTTCTGTTATTCTGCCCGCAGTAACGCTTTCGCTCACCTACATTTCCACCTATGCGCGGCTGTTGCGCAACAGCATGGTGCAGAACAAGCAGAAGAATTCCGTGCTCTATGCCCGGGCGCGGGGGCTTACACGCGGCATGATCTGGCGGCATATTTTTCGCAATTCCCTGCAATCCACACTCACTGGCCTTGGCATGTCGTTGCCCAAGCTCATGGCCGGAACCTTTGTGGTAGAAACCATTTTTGCCTGGCCCGGCCTTGGCTGGTTGTGCGTTACCGCCATTTTTAACCGCGATTTTCCCGTTATTCAGGCATATGTATTGCTGATGGCCGTACTATTTGTGGGCTGCAACCTGCTGGTAGACATTTTGTGCGCGGCCATTGATCCGCGTTTGCGCACGCGGGAGCAGATATGAGGGTGTGGCGACGGCTGCGCAACGACCGCGTGGGCATGGTCTGCCTGTGCTTTTTGTTTGCCGTGGCGGCGCTGGCCTTGTGCGCACCGCTGGCTGCACCGTGTGACCCCACGGCCATTGATGTGAGAAACAAGTTCGCGGGATACTCGCTGATTCATCCCCTTGGCACAGACCAGTTGGGGCGGGACGTGCTTTCGCGGCTGATCTGGGGCGGGCGCGCAACTCTTGGTTTTTCGTTGCTGACCATGGGCATCACCCTTGTTATTGGCAGCGGGCTTGGCATCGTGGCCGGGTTCTGCCGAGGCAAGGTTGATGAAATTATCATGCGTTTTTGCGATGTGATGATGTCATTCCCCAGCGAGGTGCTCATTCTTGCTATAGTTGGCATGCTTGGCCCGGGGCTGGGTAATGTGGTCATTGCCAGCGTAATTGCAAAATGGCCATGGTATTCCCGCATGATCCGCTCTGTGGTCATGCAGTATACAGACGTCAACTATGTGCGTTTTGCCCGCGTGGCGGGCTGTGGCATGTGGCACATATTCCGCAGGCATCTGCTGCCGGGAGCACTGGGCGAAATTATCGTGCTGGCTACGCTCGATACCGGGGCGGTGATCCTGTCTGTTTCGGCCCTGTCGTTTCTGGGTCTTGGGGTGCAGCCGCCCACGGCTGAATGGGGTGCCATGCTCAGCGACGCCAAGGACATAATGTCCATGTATCCGCAGCAGATGCTGCCCGCAGGGCTGACAATCTTGCTGGTTGTGGCGGCCTTCAACTTTTTGGGCGACAGCCTGCGCGATGCCATCGACCCTGCTCATACCACTTTGCAGGGGGTGAGCCTGTGAGCGTGTTTGGCGGCGGCCAGCCGCAGGCGAGGGCTGATGCTGTGACCGAAGAGCCTAATGTGCCCACGGTTCTGGAAGTGCGCGACCTGCGTGTGGTGCAGCGAGCAGGCGGGCAACCTCTTGTGCACGGCGTAAGCTTCACGCTTGCCGCCGGGGCCTGCCTTGGCATTGTGGGCGAAAGCGGTAGCGGCAAAACCCTTACCTGCCGAAGCCTCATGGGGCTTTTGCCGCCCACCCTTGCGGGCGATGGCGGTGCGATATTTAACGGTATTGACCTTGTGCACGCCCCGGCAGAACAGTTGCGCCAGCTCAGGGGCAGCAAGATTGCCATGGTTTTGCAGCAACCCATGACGGCTTTTGACCCACTGTACACCATGGGCGTGCATTTTCGCGAAACTTTGGCGGCCCACGGGGCATATTCCCCCGCACAGGCCGATGCGCTGGCCGTGGCCATGTTTGGGCGGGTGCGCCTTGAAGCTCCGCGCGAAATTTTGCGCAGTTATCCTCACGAACTTTCGGGCGGCATGCTGCAACGCTGTATGATTGCCCTGGCTCTGGCCCTTGAGCCGCAGCTTATCATTGCCGACGAGCCAACAACGGCGCTGGATGCGGAAACCCAGTTTGAAGTTGTGCAGCGCTTTCAGGAACTGCGGGTGCAGTGCAATACCTCCATGATCTTTGTCTCGCACGATCTGGGCGTGGTGCAGCGTCTGGCAGATGCTGTGCTGGTGATGAAGGATGGCCGCTGTGTGGAATACGGCCCTGCGGAAACCGTGTTCAATGAGCCGCAGCACGAATACACACAGTACCTTATCCGCACCCGGCTTGCCCTGACGCGGGGTTTTGAATCCATGCTGGAGCGTACCCATGCTTGAGGTAAGGAACATCTGCAAAAGCTACGGCAAGGGCGGCCTGTGGAATCCCCAGCCCAAACCTGTGCTGCACAACGTGAGTTTTGGTATTCCAGCTGGTGCGACTGTAGGGCTGGTGGGCGAGAGCGGCAGCGGCAAAAGCACCCTGAGCCGCATTGTGCTGGGGCTGGAACGCCCCGACAGTGGCACCGTGTTGCTTGAGGGACAGGCTGTGCCCCTATGGCTTCGAGGCAATCCTGGCCGCATGAGCGTGGTTTTTCAGGATTACACCACCTCGGTCAATCCAGGTTACAGCGTGCGCAGCATTATTCGCGAGCCTCTGCTGGCTTGTGGCCGGGGCACAGGCTCGGACAAAGCCGTGCTAGCGCTGATGGACCGCGTTGGGCTTGCACCAAATCTTGCAGACCGCTTGCCCCACGAGGTCAGCGGCGGCCAGTTGCAGCGGGTATGTATTGCCCGTGCCATCGCCACAGCCCCCCGCTTTGTTGTTTTTGACGAGGCCATAAGCTCGCTGGATGTTTCGGTGCAAACCCGAGTGCTCGAATTGTTGCGCGAGCTGAAAGGCAACATGACCTATTTTTTCATTGCCCACGACCTTCAGGCCGTAACCTACCTGTGCGACGACATTCTCTTTATGCATCAGGGGCGCATTGTTGAACAGGCCGCAGGTTCAGGTCTGGCCGGTGTTTCGCACCCTTACGCACAAAAACTGGTGAGCTCGGCCATTTTGTTTCGTTCGGCCTGGAATGGCTGAGCATGGTCAAGACGCAAAATTCAAGGAGCCGTTATGAGCCAATACACCGCAGATACCGCCCAATTTCAGCCGGATGTTTTGCCCGTTCCAGGCTCTGCGCTTACTGGTCGTATAGAAAAATACTGGTCGCGCAGGGCTGAAAGCTACGGCGAAACACGGCGACACGAGCTTGCCTGTGACAAAAAATCCCTTTGGTTGAGCGAAATCTTACCCCATCTGCCCGCTGATGGGCCGTTGCGCATTATGGATGTGGGCACAGGCGCGGGCTTTTTCGCCATTTTGCTTGCGCAGCAGGGGCACAGCGTTTGCGGCGTGGACATGAGCCAGGCCATGCTGGATGAGGGTACGGCTCTTGCGCAACAGGCCCGCTGCGCCGTCACGTTTCAGCGCATGGACGCCTGCTGCCTGGAATTTGAATCTTCAAGCTTTGATGCGGTGATTTCGCGCAACCTTACCTGGACTCTGCCCGATGCCGCCGCAGCCTACCGCGAATGGAATCGTGTGCTGCGTCCCGGCGGCGTGCTGCTGAATTTTGACGCTGATTACGGCTCGGTTTCTTTTATTGATGTTGTTCAGCAGTCGGGCGTTCACGCCCACGCGGGCATGAATGACGACATGATGCTTGAATGCGAGAGCATTCGCCGACAGTTGCCGTTGAGTGCCGAATCACGCCCAGTGTGGGATATACAAATTCTGCGCTGTTCGGGATTTTCGGCCTGCTGGTGCGACACCGACCTGAGCTCGCGCATCTACACCCACCGCGATGAAACCTACAATCCAGTACCCATGTTTGCCCTGCGTGCGGTCAAGTAGCAGCGAGGGCTTTTGATATAGTGGGTTGCGGGCGAGTATCCACTGTGGCGTGGAGGGAAACCAGATGTGCAGCATTGACAGCAAGGCAGAGACTGTAAACGGCGATGTATCGCAGTACCGGCAGGAATCGGACGCGCTGGGCACAGTGGCCGTGCCCGCTTCTGCCTACTGGGGCGTGCATACGGGCAGAGCTGTAGCAAATTTCCCCCTTTCGGGCCGTGCGGTCAGGCCGCAGCTTGTGCGGGCACTGGCCCTGGTCAAGCTGGCCTGCTGCCGCGCCAATGAGGAACTTGGCTATCTGCCGCAAACCGAAGCACAGGCCATTGCCGAGGCCTGCCGTGAGGTTGCCGAAGGCGGTCTGGTTGAAGCCTTTGTGGTGGACGCCCTGCAAGGCGGGGCCGGAACCTCCACCAACATGAACGTGAACGAGGTAGTCGCCAACCGTGCAGAGCAATTGTTGGGGGGGCGGCTTGGCGAATATGCCCGCATTGATCCCTTGCGGCACGTGAATCTGCACCAGTCCACCAACGATGTGTACCCCACGGCTGTGCGGGTTGCCGCCATGTTTTTGCTCAAGGATATGGAGCAGGCCATTGCCACACTGCAAACGGCCTTTCAGGAAAAAGAACTGGCCTTTAGGCATATTCTTAAGGTGGGGCGCACCCAGTTGCAGGACGCCGTGCCCGTCACCCTGGGTATGGAATGCTCTGCCTGGGCAGAGAGCCTCTCGCGCGACCGCTGGCGGGTGTTCAAATGCGCCGAGCGGTTGCGGGTGGTCAATCTTGGCGGCACTGCGGTGGGCACGGGCATAACCGCACCGCGCAGCTATATTTTTCTGGTTGTTGAAAAACTGCGTGAGGTTACGGGGCTGGGCCTTTCGCGGGCAGAAAACCTCATGGACGCCACACAGAACTGCGACCCACTGGTTGAAGTGTCTGGCATTCTTAAGGCGCATGCGGTCAATCTGTTTAAAATAACCTCAGACCTGCGGCTGCTGGCATCCGGCCCAAGGGCCGGTATTGGCGAGTTGCGGCTGCCAGCCGTGCAGGCCGGGTCAAGCATCATGCCGGGCAAGGTCAATCCCGTAATCTGTGAGGCCGCCGCACAGGCCGCACTGCGGGTAATGGCCAACGACAGCGCCGTGACTCAGGCCGCTTTTTTGGGGCAGCTTGAGTTGAACGCCTTTATGCCCCTGCTGGCAGATTCGTTGCTGGGCAGCCTGCTGCTGCTGACCCAGGCTTGCCGCATGCTGGCCGAAAAATGCGTGCAGGGCCTGGAGGCGGATGAAGCCGCTTGCGCCCGCCACCTTGGTAATTCACTGGTCACGGTTACGGCCCTTGTACCCGCGCTTGGCTACGAGTGTGCGGGCGAAATAGCCGCGCAGGCCCATAGCACAGGGCAAAGTGTGCGCACCGTGGTGCTTGAGCGGGGGTTGCTGGAAGAGCATGAACTTGACCGGCTGCTCAGTGCCGAGGCCGCCACGGCCCTTGGGCACAGGTAGGCGGCTGACGGGTAATAACGCAACGGAGTTTTTGCCATGAATGAAACGCCCAAAAGTCTGCGTCTGCACATCGGCATCTATGGTCGGCGCAATGTGGGTAAGTCTTCTCTGCTCAACGCACTGGCAGAGCAGCAGGTTTCCATTGTTTCCGACACGCCCGGCACAACCACAGACCCGGTGGAAAAAACGCTGGAGCTTGCGCCCCTCGGGCCGGTGGTTTTTATTGATACTGCGGGCATTGACGACGTGGGCGCACTGGGCGAGCTGCGCAAAGAGCGCACTCTCAAGGCCCTTGAGCGCACCGATGTTGCCCTGCTGGCGGTGGAGCCGGATCAGTGGGGCGAGTACGAAGACTTTTTTGTGGCCCAGCTTCGCGAGCGCAACATTCCTTTTGGCGTGGTCTTTGGCAAGAGCGATCAGGCTCTTCCCGCTGCTGTGCATACATCGGTGCTGGAGAAGGGCGGCATCCGCTGGATGAGCGTTTCTGCCCTGACAGGCAAGGGCATGGGGCAGGTGCGCGAGGCGCTGGCGGCACTGGCACCAGAGCACTGGTTTGCAGAGCCGCGCCTTCTGGGCGATCTGTTGCCAGCGGGTGAACTGGCCGTGCTGGTGGTTCCACTTGATCTGGGTGCGCCCAAGGGGCGGCTAATTTTGCCCCAGGTGCAGGCCATACGCGATGTTCTAGATAGCGATGCATCGTGCATGGTGGTGAAAGAACGCGAGCTTGCTGCGGCCCTCGCCCGTCTGAACAGGGAGCCATGCCTTGTGGTCTGTGATTCGCAGATTGTACTCAAGGCCGTGGCCGACACTCCGCCGCATATTCCACTCACTACGTTTTCCATCCTTATGGCCCGATTCAAGGGTGATCTGGCGGCCCTTGCCCACGGGGCGGCTGCCATCGACCGCTTGCAACCCGGTGACGCCGTGCTGGTGGCCGAGGCTTGCGGGCATCACCCCTCGGCAGACGACATCGGGCGGGTGAAGATTCCGCGCTGGCTGCGGCAGTACGCCGGGGGCGATATTCGCGTGGACAATCTGGCCGGGCGTGACTTTCCTGATGATCTGAGCCCATACAGGCTGGTTATCCACTGCGGCGCGTGTACGTTTAACCGTCAGAGCATGCTTGCGCGGCTGGCGCAGGCGCAAACGCAGGGCGTGCCCATAACCAATTACGGGTTGGCTATTTCGCATGTGCAGGGGGTGCTGCGGCGGGTTCTTGAGCCTTTCCCCGCAGCATTGGCGGCATTTGATGCGGCACGGTGATCTCTCTGCTTGTCGTGTTTGTTTATAATGCCAGCGTGTTGACTTTAAAGTTGGCCTTTTGATTGAGTAAAAATTTGCTACGATATTGACAAAAGTGTTACTGTGGCGCAATCTGCTCAAAGCAGTGCGCATCCGGACTGGCTCCCATGGGTGGGAATAGACAGTGCTTCATGTGGAAGCAAATGGAGTTTATGGACTTTTGTTTCTATTAGGTGTTACTTTTTTTAAAAAAGTAACACAAGTGACACCTGCGACCACACTCGGCATCAGCACTGCACGTTACTGCTTAACGGTATAGCGACAACTGGCACAGAACTGGATGGTAACCATGCGCCGTGAAGAAATCATAGAACTTCTTTTTGAAACGCCCTTCGAGGCGCTTTGCGAGCGTGCCGCCCGTGTGCTGGAAGAAGAAAAAGGCTCACATGTGCATGTGCGCGGCCTTATTGAATTCTCCAATGTGTGCCGCCGCAACTGCCGTTACTGCGGCCTGCGTGCCGAGAATGCAAATCTGCGCCGCTACACGCTTGATAAGACCGATATCATGGCCGCCGCAAAAAATGCCGTTGCCATGGGCGCAGACACCATTGTGCTGCAATCGGGCGAATCGGCCATTGAACCCATGTGGCTGGCAGATGTGGTGGATTGTTTGCGCGGCGATTTAAACGTGCCCGTTACCTTGAGCGTGGGCGAGCACTCGCGCGCCGCATACGCACTGTGGAAAGAGGCTGGCGCAGTGCGCTTTTTGCTCAAGCATGAAACAGCCGACCCCAAACTCTACACGGCCTTGCATCCGGGGCATGAGCTTGCCGAACGCATCAGTTGCCTGCGGGTGTTGCAGCGGCTGGGCTACGAAATAGGTTCCGGCTTTATGGTGGGTCTGCCCGGCCAAAGGCCGGAAACGCTGGCTGACGACATCATTTTATCGCGCAGGTTGGGTGTTTCCATGTGCGGGGCTGGGCCGTTCATTGCGCAGCACGATACGCCCCTTGGCGGGCATCCGTCGGGCAGCGCGCAGCTTGCCTTGCGGGTAATGGCCGTCATGCGCATAGCCATGCCCTGGGCCAACATACCCGCAACCACGGCGCTTGCCACAGTGGACACACTGGGCGGACAACGCAATGGCCTGCTGGCAGGGGGCAACGTGCTTATGCCCTCGTTTACGCCGCCAGCCTACGGCAAGCAGTACCGCATTTACGACAATAAAAATCGGGTGGACATGCTGGGCGCGCGCAAGGCCATTGAAGGCGCGGGGCGTAGCCACAGCCTTGCCGATTGGCAGCCTCCTGCCGCTCAGGATGCCATTGCCAGAGTTGCGCCCGCTTTCTCAAGTGTGGCGTGCATGCTGGCAGGATAAAAACTTGCTGTTTTTTGTATCAACAGGCGGGCGCACATGCGCCGCCGTAGAAAAATCAACCTGTTACCCGCCAGGAGGCTGCAATGCCGCGCATTGATATGGAACACATCGCATACGAGCTCAATGTGCCCCCACAGGGCGCGGACGGCGACAAAATGTTTTTTGTGCAGATTGATCCCGAAAAATGCATCGGCTGCGATTCTTGCCAGGAATACTGCCCCAGCGGTGCCATTTATGGTGAAACAGGTCTGACGCACAAGATTGCCCACCCCGAACCATGTATCAACTGCGCCCAGTGTCTTACACATTGCCCGGAAATGGCCATCTACGAAGTGCAGACCTGGGTTCCCGAGCTGCAAAAAAAATTGCAGGACAAAAGCGTCAAGTGCATTGCCATGCCCGCACCTTCGGTGCGCTACGCCCTTGGCGAAGCCTTTGGACTTGCCCCCGGCAGTGTCACCACCGGCAAAATGCTGGCTGCCCTCAAGCAGCTTGGATTCGCAAACTGCTGGGACACGGAATTTGCCGCCGACGTCACCATCTGGGAAGAAGCCTCTGAATTTGTGGAACGCCTTGGGGCAAAGCGTGATCTGCCGCAGTTTACCTCATGCTGTCCCGGCTGGCAGAAATATGCCGAAACGTTTTATCCCGATCTGCTGCCGCATTTTTCTTCGTGCAAATCGCCTGTGGCCATGAATGGCCGCCTTGCCAAAACCTATGGTGCAGAAAAGGCCAAGTACGATCCCAAAAGCATCTATACGGTTTCCATCATGCCCTGCGTGGCCAAAAAGTATGAAGGCCTGCGCCAGGAATATGCTGAAAACGACCTGCGCGACATCGACGCAACCCTCACCACGCGTGAACTGGCCTATATGATCCGTCAGGCGGGCATTGATTTCAACAAACTGCCCGACGGCCAGCGCGACAGCCTCATGGGCGAATCCACCGGCGGCGCAACCATATTTGGCGTGTCTGGCGGCGTTATGGAAGCGGCTCTGCGTTACGCCTATCAGGCCGTAACCGGCAAGCGCCCTGAATCGTGGGATTTCAAGCAAGTGCGCGGCCTCAAGGGCATGAAGGAATACACCGTTACCGTCAACGGCATTGAGCTGCATCTGGCAGTTGTGCACGGGGCCAAGCGTTTTGCACAGGTATGCGACGAGGTGCGGGCGGGCAAATCGCCTTACCACTTTATCGAATTTATGGCCTGCCCCGGCGGCTGTGTGTGCGGCGGTGGCCAGCCAATTATGCCCAATGTGCTGCAAAGCGCGGAACGCAAGGCCACAAGCCTGTTTGCCAGCCTGAAGCAACGCCTTGCCAACACCCAGCCCAAAGCCTAGAGGAGCACGCCATGTCTATTATTGCCACCACTCGACGCGGATTTTTGAAGGGAGCGTGCATTCTTTCCGGCGGCTTGCTGCTGGGCGTGCGCATGGCCAACAAGGCCTATGCTGCGGCCAAGGATTTTAAAGATTACATGGGCGACCGCTCTGCCGCTGTGTACAACGCCGATTCGGCCTTTCCCAAGCGCGCAAGCCAGGACAACGCCCAGGTCAAGGCCCTTTATGATTCGTGGCTGGGCAAACCCCTGAGCCACAAGTCCGAAGAAAATCTGCATACCAAATGGTTTGACAAATCAAAAGGCCTCAAGGCTCTTACGGCTTCAGGTGAATACCCCAACCCTCGCCACAAGGAGTTTGAAGGTACCACCTATCCGTACGAATAAAGCCCGGCCTTTGCCTCCTGAGGGACCCCAAGACCCTTAGGCCAGACCCACGGCCGACACGGTTTGCCCCCCGTGTCGGCCAATTTGAATGCAGGGCTGTTCCTGCCATTTATTCAGGTCATCAGGCAGCCCGCACACTGCGCACACTGGCCGTTCACATCCGCAGTGGACAGCCTTATGAATATTTTTTTTGATTTCGGTGAGATATTCAGTGGCGGAACATGCCGCCAGCAAAAACGTCAAGTTTGCAGCCTGTATTTTCTCTGTTTGCGAAAAAGTAATTCCCACGGGATGTTTTTTCACCGCCTGCCTGTCGAGTTCTCTATGCCACTATGGCTGGTCACCCGCCCGCACCGCCTGAGAATATGGGTCTTGCCGGAGGTCTTTTTATGTATAATCCCCAGTCGTTGTGCGCAGATGAATTTATTGACCACAGCGAGGTGCTCGACACCCTGAGCTACGCGGCCGAGCACGCGCGCGATGCAGAGCTTATTGACACCATCATTGCCAAGGCCGCCCTGAAGAAAGGCCTGACCCACCGCGAAGCCTCGGTGCTGCTTGCCTGCGAGCTGTCAGAAAAAGTGGAACAGGTGTACAAGCTTGCCAACCAGATCAAGCACGATTTTTACGGCAACCGCATTGTCATGTTTGCGCCTTTGTACCTCTCAAACCACTGCATAAACAGCTGCGTGTACTGTCCCTACCACTCGCAGAACAAAAACATAGCCCGCAAAAAACTTACTCAGGAAGAAGTGGCCCGTGAGGTCGTTGCCTTGCAGGACATGGGGCACAAACGCCTTGCGCTTGAGGCAGGCGAACACCCCACCATGAACCCCATCGAGTACATTCTTGAGTGCATCAAGACCATCTACAGCATCAAGCACAAGAATGGGGCCATCCGCCGGGTAAACGTGAACATCGCGGCAACAACGGTGGAAGAATACACAATGCTCAAGGATGCGGGCATCGGCACGTATATTCTGTTTCAGGAAACCTACCACAAGCAGAGCTACGAAAAGCTGCATCCCGCAGGCCCCAAGCACGACTATGCCTGGCACACCGAGGCCATGGACCGCGCCATGCAGGGCGGTATTGACGATGTGGGGCTGGGGGTTCTTTTTGGACTGGAGGGCTATCGCTATGAATTTGCAGCCCTGCTCATGCACGCCGAGCACCTCGAAGCCGTACACGGCGTTGGCCCGCACACCATCAGCGTGCCGCGCATACGCCGTGCAGACGACATCAACCCCGATGTGTTCGACAATGGTATCAGCGACGATACGTTTGCCCGCATCTGCGCCTGTATTCGCGTGTCTGTGCCGTACACGGGCATGATTGTTTCCACCCGCGAGAGCAAGGCCGTGCGTGAAAAGGTGTTGCCGCTGGGCATTTCGCAGATCAGCGGTGGTTCGCGCACCAGCGTAGGCGGCTATTATGAGCCGGAGCCGGAAGAAGACAATTCTGCGCAGTTTGACGTGAGCGACCGCCGTACCCTGGACGAGGTGGTGCGCTGGCTCATGGAACAGGGGCATGTGCCGAGCTTTTGCACGGCCTGTTACCGCGAGGGCCGCACCGGCGACCGCTTTATGGCCCTGTGCAAGAGCCAGCAGATTTTGAACTGCTGCCACCCCAACGCCCTGCTGACCCTCAAGGAATACTTGCAGGACTACGCCTCGCCGCAAACCCGGCAGATGGGCCTTGCCATGATAGAGCAGGAGCTGAACAAAATTCCCAGTGACAAGGTGCGCAAAAAGGCTGTGGAATACCTTGCCGCCATTAAAAACGGCCAGCGAGATTTTCGATTCTGAAATTTGCTTTTCTGAAGTTTTTGCCTGAAGGCGGATCGGCCTGCGGCGCATTGGAAATATCCCAATGCGCCGCTCTTTGTTGATATGTGGATATTACCCCACTGCGTATGCCACTTGTAAGTTGCTGCTCTTACGCGGGATATAGGTGATATTTTTCCCTGAGGAGTTTTTCAGGAATCAACGTATGTCCACAACTAGTAGCGTGAGAGAAGTGCGGTAAGCGAGTTATCAAGGCCATCATGTAAGTCGTCATGGATATTGGTGACGCCCCGCCACTACGATGCGGCGTTTGAGATTTATATTCGCCGTAAATTTTACTGTGAATACTGCTTTTGCTGAGAATCCTAGTCACATTCACCGCAAAAAATGCGGATATTATGCGCGATATTCATGAAATACCGGACTGGTCGACATCTCAGTGGGGCATTGGAAAACTGACGAAGCAGCTTGCCGCCGTACGACACAAGCGGGGGCTGCTCTTAGGATGGATGTGTACCTTGGCTTCTCCATTCGCGCAGAGGCTGGTTTGGAGACTTTGACCCTAGATGTGGTGAAGTCGAGCACCATTGAAGGGGAATCACTTGATGTGGCGCAGGTGCGCTCTTCACTGGCTCGAAGACTTGGAATTGACATCGGCCGGTCTGATGCCCCCGAGCAGAAGCGTGGAAGGCGTTGTGGAAATGATGCTGGACGCAACACAGCTCCATGCTGAACCGTTAACAGCGGAACGACTGTTTGGCTGGCATGCGGCGCTATTTCCTACCGGATTCGGGGCATCACGGTGCATCACCGTGGGCGTGTGGCGCAAGGCAGAAGCCGGGCCCATGCAAGTTGTCTCCGGCTACATCGGCCATGAGAAGGTTCATTTTGAAGCCCCGGCGGCAGAACGCCTTGATGCGGAAATGAACCACTTTCTGGAGTGGTTCAATGCACCGTTGCAGATTGACCCTGTATTGAAGGCTGGAGTAGCGCATCTCTGGTTTGTGACTATCCACCCTTTTGAGGACGGTAACGGGCGCATAGTCCGTGCAATTGCCGATTGTGCCCTGGCACGGGCCGACGACAGCTCACAACGCTTTTACAGCATGTCCGGACAGACCGAGCGGGAGCGCAAGGAATATTACGATATCTTAGAACGCACCCAAAAGGGCGAATTGGATATCACGCCTTGGCTGAGCTGGTTTCTTGGCTGCCTTGGGCGGGCTATTGATGGAGCCGACGAAACCTTGGCCGTTGTCTTTCGCAAGGCTCATGTGTGGCAATACGCCAATCAATACCCGCTTAATGATCC
Organism: Desulfovibrio desulfuricans; assembly: GCF_004801255.1. Classification (NCBI taxonomy): domain Bacteria; kingdom Pseudomonadati; phylum Thermodesulfobacteriota; class Desulfovibrionia; order Desulfovibrionales; family Desulfovibrionaceae; genus Desulfovibrio; species Desulfovibrio desulfuricans. Next base: position 1,909,699 of record NZ_CP036295.1, read on the forward strand.
GCCAGCGAACTATCATGAACCGCCTGTTGGCCGGATTTGAGGGGAAATTGAACAGCGGCAAATACGCAAAACTGGCGAAATGTTCGCCGGATAGCGCCTTACGGGATATTCGGGAATTGATGGGATATGGTATATTACAGCAAAGCGAGAGCGGCGGACGCAGCACAAATTATACATTGGTGGAGAAGGCTGCCAATCAGTAACGCCCTGAGATAAACGTTTTTAGTAAAAGCTAAAATACCAAAAGCCTTGCAGGGGATAACGACATTGAGACGTCCAGCAGCAGCCTTGATTGCGTTGGCCTATCTATTTCTGTCCTCCATGCGGCTCAGCGTCCTTGCTGGGGACACATATTCACGCCGTGTTTTCACACTTCCGCCAGTAAATCCCGCACAGGTGCCCTGTGGGCTCTCGTGGCGTACCTCAACGTGAGGAACAGTGTCGAAATCTGTCGGAAAAACTGCCCGTCAAAGGGGCTTGCCCCGTCTTTGGTGTAGTGCCAGAATCTGGCAGGCAGCGCCGCTAACCAGTGCATAAAGAAAGCTGGCCGTAAGGGCCACAGCCTGTAGCGGGCGTACGAAAAAAGGGCTACATCTTTCGATGTAACCCTTTGAATTCAATTGGCGTCCCCAAGGGGATTTGAACCCCTGTCGACGGCGTGAAAGAACAGACTCTAACATTGTGAATTCAATGAGTTAGCAATGTTAGAGTGCATCCAAAAGCATCAAAAGACATTCGCACACACCCCGAACTAACTGGAGTTGCCCCCGCTAAACCGGACACTCTAAGTTTTGCAATGAACGGATAAACTCACGAGGCGAGAGCATCCGTAGTGCCTTGTGCGGGGCATTCTCATTATAATCTTCAAACCAGCCAGGAAGCAGTGCCATCACCGTTTCCGCATCTGGCCGATCATTGCAGAAGACGTAATCCCGTTTGAATGTTTTGACGAGAGCTTCAGCCATGCCGTTGCTTTGGGGGCTGCGCGCCGGAGTAAATTTGCTGACGATGCCCAGTGCGGCGGCAAAAGCTATCGTTTCTCTGGCTGTAGCAGGAGCCGTTGTCTGAGAGCCATTCAGCTGGCTGCAATGTTTTGACATCCCCGACCGTTTTTCAACGCAGGCCAGCATGACGCTTTGCGCCATGTCGGCACTGTCTCCACCAGTAGTGGCGGAAAAGGCCATCACTTGGTCTGCTCCCCGTCAAGTGGACAGGTCAAAAGAGGCCAAGGCAACTAATCAAGCGGCCAGCTTTTTCCGAAATTCTATCGGAGAGAGCTGGCCGAGCCTTTTTTGAAATCTCTCCGTGTTGTAAAAACGTATGAGCTCTTCTACCAACGCAATTGTTTTCTGTGGGCTGCACAAACTCTTCCCTGCGAACGCTTCGGTTTTAAGGTGGGAAAAGAACGATTCCATGCAGGCGTTATCCAGGCAGTTGCCCCGCCGCGAGTGGCTGCCGCGCAAGCCTAGCCGTTCCAGTTCCACTTGGTAAAGTTTGTGGGTATACTGAAATCCTTGATCGGAATGTAGTATTGCTCCTGCCATGGCGGGAAGCTTGTCTAGGCTGGCAAACGCCAGGTCGAGAGTATTTCTGGCTGAAAAGCTGTAGGCAACAATCTCGTTATTGTACAAATCTTGAATGGCTGACAGGTAAACAAAGCCCGTCAAGGTGGGCAGGTAGGTGATATCTGTAGCAAGCTTTTTGCCGGGGTCAACGCTTTGGAAGTCACGCATCAGTAGATTGGGGAAGATGACGCTGCCCGACCGGCCAAAGTATCGGCGCTTCCTGCGTATGATGGACTGAATACCCAGTTCGCGCATGATCCGATAAACTCGCTTGTGATTAGCAACAATGCCCTCACGCCGTAGAGCTGCCGCCACACGCCGATAGCCATAGAAAGGGCGCACTGAATGGATGCCCTTGATATGTTCTATTAGATCTCTATTCTATGATCTGCGGCGTTTGCAGTCTTCCATTTGTAGTACCCAGATCGAGACAATCCTGAAAAATCCAACAATATTGACAGCAGACAAAGCAAACGCAATTCATCAACTATTTTGAAAAGAAATTTTGTTTTTGCGCTCCCCATTCGTGCCAGAATATTGAGCGATACAACTTTTTTAGATAGTCACGCTCCGCTTCCACATAGGCTAGCTTCTCTTCCAACGATGAGAAATTGGTACGCGGACGTCCTTTTCGAGGGCTATCAACTTTCCCTCTGCCATCATCCAGCGACTCGCCAAGCCTGACTGCGGCAACCCACTTTTGTAATTGAGTTTTGCTCTTGATTCCTAACTGTTCGCTTAATTCGCGGTAGCTGATGCCACCTTCAAGGTATCGGCGAACAGCTTTCAGCTTGAATTCCACGCTATAAAGAGCGTTCTTTCTGCCAGACATAAAACACCCCCATCAGGTTACAGCGTTTAGCCTAGGTGGCCTTTATATCGCTGTCTACTCTGATGGGGGCATATCAACTTCCCGGTAACAAGTATCCAGTGCAAAAATGACGCGCACCCGCTCACCGTTGTCGCAGGCAATCTCAAACCCGTCAGACACCAACGCTGATTCCGTTGCAGTGTGGAGACTTTGCCTGTGTGCGCTTTGCCGGGCTGACTGCCGGTAAACCGCGCCAGCAACAGATTGTTCTGCCTCATAATTCTGTATACGCGTTTATGATTGACCGGAGTGCGCCCACTGGCAATCAATTGCCGGTTAAGCAGTCGCTGTATACGCCGATAGTCGGAAGTCTGGCGTCCGCCCAAGAAGTCGACGATCAGCGGCAGGAGCAGTGCATCCTCCGCCTTGTTGTACCGTTCCGGGCGAGGCTGTGGGTTACGGCAACGCTCATAGGTGTTGGATCGAGACACCGCCAGGGCGTCCGTGACCCGTTTCACTGGAAATCCTCCACGCCGGACAAGGGCAGCCGCGAGATGAGTTTTTTTTCGCGGCCAATGCGGACGGCTTCGTTAAGAATTTCAACTTCCAGCGTTTTGTTGCCGAGAACTCGCTCCAACTGGCGGATTCGCTTTTTAAGGGCCTTTACTTCAGCAACGCTGACAACTTCGTCATTGGCTTCAATGGCTGTTTTGCCGCCCTCACTCATTTGCTTTCTCCAGCGGTAAAGCAGATTCGGAGATACGCCATACGCCCGTGCCACCAGGGAGACTGACTGACCGGGTGCCATACTGGCCTCTACCAGGCGAACATTTTCGCCGACAGACCAGCGACGACGGGGCGTTATGGTTACTATCTCCACCGTTGAACTTGTTTTAGCACTAGTTCTAGCCATAGTTCCAGCACCTCCTCCTTAGTTAGAGGGGTGTCCGGTCGAAATGGGGGCTACTCCACAACGTGCCACGACTTCTGCGGTTTCTGTAAGGCTGTTGAGGCTAGTGTGCCGTAGTGGTAGCCTACACTTTTGAGCGCGCTAGGGTTTAGCACGCCGGCTATTCAAAAATTGATACGTTCTCCTCCCTCACTCACGGGAACAATAAAAAATTCTTTGCAGCATGGGTTAATATGTATGCTGCAGTTTCCTGCAGTTATATGAAGCCAGAGTCTGCCCCGTGATATATGTTGTATTGTGACCAGCATCACTCTTAAATGATTGAGTAATATAGTTCGCTTAAATATGACTTTTTAGCTGTGTTAGTTTTGCATAAAAAAGTATTTTCCATTTTGCGTATATTAAATTAAAAATAATGAAAATATTGTATTTTGTGGAGGACTGCATGGAAATTTGGAAGGATATTACTAGCTTCCATTCAGTAGGAAGATGTGTAGAAAAGAGAGCGTTGTCTGAATCTGATGTTCGTGATTTTTTACAATTTTGTACAGAGCTAGTTTATTGTGATAAAATTCACGTTTCATTGCATGGCCCAGAGTATATGAGTGAAAAAACTAGGAGTATCAGTAATAAATTGATTAGGTTAGGGGTAAGTAAAGAATTTATATGCCTGTACTCTTATCCAGAAATAAATTCGATTAAAACAACATGTAGTGAAATTTCAAAAGGGTTATTGCCTTATATTGAACTAATGGATTTGTCTCCGGATGTATTTTGTCCCGCGCATGATGCAGTATTTCCAGATAACTATGTAGAAAGACTTAGCGATACAATAAGTATTTTCAAGGAAGTTATTCTGTGTGGAAAGAATACTGGCGATTATTCAAGTTCAATTGAAGAATCTTTAAATGATGATAAGCTGAATATAATATTATATATATTGTTGAATGATGAGCGTATACGTCAATTACTACAGTGTAAAATGGGCTCGCAGAATTGGACAGATGAAAATATTTTGTGTCTTATTGCTAATTTTAGAGTTGCATTAAATCAGGCGCTTTCTTCGCAGCAGGAATTAATATATGCGCCATCTTATGCAAGAGCTTTAAATAACAGAACTTCTTTGAAAAATTATGTTAAAATTTTGAACAGGTGGCTTGATAGTTTTGCAACAGACATAAAATCTAAGCTGGATTGTCATTTAATGTCTGATTTAAGTGTGCCCTCTGTTGTGAAGTTTTATTTGCTTACAGATGATTTGCAGCCAGAAAAGGTTATTTCCTTAGCTCTTGATATGCGTAATTCTTTGGATTGGTTGAGGAAGACTATTCTTTGCAATATAAATTCGATTCTTTTTGATCAAAAAGATGAAAATAGTTTTTTTGAAATGCAAAATGAACTAAAAAAATGTGAGCGAGAAATAATTTCTAGTATAGGTCATAATAATATCGCACATGAAGTTTGCTCTGCATTTTCAATAGACTCTGGATTAAACTTTTCTTTAAGTGGTGCTGCTATTAAATGTGGATCTATAGCATTAAAAAAAATCTTTACTAATGCCAACTATTCGTTATTCACCCGTCTTGCTAAGGTAGCATGTGTCGCTGATAAAGAAGAGTTAGATCTTAAGATAAGAATGTTATATAATAACTGTAGTTCAAAAAAATATTCATAGTTATGTAGTGGTCGGGTTCTTCTGGCCCAATTTTAGCTCCCGCATCTCTGGCGGTAATTGCCGCCCCTCGACCTCGCTCTTGTCGCTCTCCAGGCAGTGGTTCTCATCGCCCAGGATGAGCGCCACACCATCCACCAGGCGGCGTGGCCAGCTACGCACGCCGTGGATGTGCCAGCGCCAGCAGTGGGCGCTGATGATTTCATCCCCCCACCACAGCCCCACCGCCGCCCGCCTGCCGGCAGGGCCACCACTGGCCGCCACAAAGCCCATAGCGGCATTGGCCAGCCTGATCCCGCGCGATCAGCAGCTGTCTGGCGTCAGAGATATTCATTCCAGCGAACTTGCTGCGCCATTTGTAAAAGGCCGCATCCCAGATGCCTTCTGCCAGCATGATCGACAACGCGCATTCCTGCCTCAGTGGATAACGTACGGTATTTTTCGCACATTGAAAAAATGGAAGTAGCCCGCCAAGTCGGTTAGGTTTGGTTATCGCCAAACAACCACCAAACCAACGTGGAGGGCTACAGATGGAAGCTATCAGGACGAACGGTAAAAATAAAGTTCCGGTGATTGCTGTCGATGAAGAAGAATTGCGGACACACGTTTCCGAGGTTGTGCGCCAAAGTGTCGAGGAGACCTTGAATGGCCTGCTTGATGCGGAAGCTGACACGCTCTGCCAGGCCCGACGCTATGAGCGTAATGCCGATCGAGCCAGTACCCGCGCTGGTCATTATGAGCGGAATTTGCAGACCAAGGCTGGCACGGTTCAGCTTAAGGTTCCCAAGCTGCGACACATGCCGTTTGAAACCGCGATAATCGAACGGTATCGTCGCCGGGAAAGTTCAGTGGAAGAAGCCTTGGTAGAGATGTACTTGGCAGGCGTGTCAGTGCGTCGGGTCGAGGACATTACCGAGGCTCTTTGGGGCAGTCGAGTCAGTCCAAGCACAATAAGCGACTTGAATCAAAAGATTTTTGAGCGGGTTGAGGAATGGCGCAATCGACCACTTGAGCCGAAATCCCCGTACATTTTTGTGGATGGAATATGGCTGAAACGCTCTTGGGGCGGTGAAGTTCAAAACGTATCTGTGCTAGTAGCCATTGGCGTGAGTACCAGCGGCTTCCGTGAAATTCTCGGCGTGGCAGAAGGATCACGTCAGGATGCAGAAAGCTGGCGGCAATTTCTTCGGTATCTCCGAGAGCGTGGCCTTGAACAGATAGACCTCGTTGTATCTGATAAAAGTCTTGGCTTTCTGGAGGCGCTAGGAGAATTTTACCCTGATGCAAAATGGCAGCGTTGCGTGGTGCATTTTTATCGCAACGTACTGCATGCGGTTCCTCGCGGTAAAGCCAAAGAAGTTGCTTTGATGCTCAAAGCTGTTCATGCCCAAGAGGATAAAGAAGCCGCACGCCGGAAATCGGTGGAAGTGATAAGCAAATTACGGGCGCAACGTCTTGAGAAGGCAGCCAGAATAGTGGAATCCGGTTGTGACGAAACGCTTTCGTACTATGATTTCCCCGTAGCCCATTGGCGGCACATAAGGACGAACAATCCGCTTGAGCGTTTGAACCGTGAAATTCGCCGCCGAACCAGAGTTGTGGGGAGCTTTCCGGATGGTCACGCCGCCCTGATGTTGGTGGCTGCCCGCCTGCGATATATGGCTGGGCAACAGTGGGGCACACAACGGTATATGAACATGAACCAAGAAATATCAGCTTAAATCAGAGCTTTTGCGGCTCGATACGAAACCATGCTTCACCGACTGGCTGCTTCAAAATGTGCGAAAAATTCTGGACACTACCTGTTCCAATGGTACTACGGGCCGGAATTCAGCAGTAACGCATTGGATGCATGGGCTTTTGAGCACGGTGTGCAGATAGAGTTTACTCGTCCGGGGAAGCCCACGGATAATGGGCACATTGAAACCGTTAACGGAAAATTTCGAGATGAGTGTTTAAATCAGAACGTATTTCTGTCCCTGCACGATGCCCGTGAACGTTTGAGACTTGGGGCAGATTATAATCAGCGGCGACCGCACAGCTCATTGGGCTGGCTGACACCGGAAGAATTCCGCGAAAAGAATATAACGTGTAACCCATTGGGAACAACTAACATTTAATCTGGTACAAAAAAGGGCTGGTCACAGTGGGGTAAGGTCAGCAAGGTCAACGCACTTTTCGATGGCATGCTGAGTATATTGATGATAACTATTTATAATAAATAAACTCTTCTGCAGTATCATGCCCATTATGGAAAAAAACAACAATGTAGGACAATTTTTGGCTGAAATGTCCTACATTGTTGTTGTGGAGGAGATAATACTATTGTAATACTATTTAAGTTGTGATAGATATTGTCTTGCTGAAAGTAGTGTGTTTATTTCTGCAGCCTCGTTTATTGTAATACGTAGTAACCAGCCTTTTTCGTAAGGGGAAATATTGATAAGTGTGGGGGTTTCGGCTAATGCCTCATTGACCTCCAACACCGATCCAGAGACTGGCATAAACAAGGCATTGACAGCTTTTAACGATTCTATGCTGCCGAATTCCTTCCCTGCGGCAAAGGTACAGCCAGCTGACGGTAGATCCACAAAAGAAATTTCGCCCAGTTGATTTTGTGCAAAATCGCTGATGCCCAAGATATACGAATCCCCATCAGCCTTCAGCCAAATATGTTCCGATGTGTAGCCGCGATCTGCGGGAATGTTTATCGATTGCATTTGAAAACCTACTCGGGAGACTCCCAGGTTTGCGTTGACCAGCAAAAAAAGGCTTCAGTTCTTTGCTGGTAATATTTTTTAGATTGTTCTAGCCATGTTGAAAAAGTTTTTTGCGTTTTATTTAAAAGTTGTACGCAAGGTACAAAGAAACGTTCCATGAGTCCTTCACGTTGTCGCTCTTGCCGTTCATGCGACTATTTCCCCATACATCTGCACTTTTATCTAGGAACAACTTCATGTACGAAGCATCAATGCCTAGTTTGAGGTTCTCGTAGATCATATAGGTGTTGGTAATTCCACATTCCAGTGCGGTGTCTTTGGTAGTCATATATAGATTTTCCATACCGGTGGAATTCTCATTGCTATAGTTATTAGGCGACATCCAAATGTTAGTCTTCCCATGCAGTTTTTTGATTAAATTGGGATCATTTGTTCCGCCGATCAAATTGATTCGTATGGAAGAATCCAAATTTTCCAGTAAAGAAATTTTAGTTGTGCGAGCTCCAACACCCCATGTGCCTGCCATTGAATGGCCAATCATACTGTTACGGTCGGTGCTGGGACGGCCCCCAAAAAAGGCATAGCTTCCAAAACTACCATAGCCAATTTCATCTACATTGGTATATGGCATACGTTCTGAACCGTTGGATGTGTCGTCGTCATCGCCGGAAGTGTACCAAGCGACAAGGCCAGGGATACCCCAATTCATTTTGTATTCCAAAACAAGAGAAGCAAGCCAGCCTCTGCGGCTAGCGCTTGCATCGTCATATTGCGTGGAGCCGTAGTTAAAGTCCCAGGCGATATGGAATGGGTCGAGGGCCGTCACTTCTCCCGTTAGGCCAGTCCAAAACGCAGTCCCATAACTGGTGAGGGCTTCTTTCTTCATACCCATAGAAAGAGCGGTGAGGTTGCGAGTGTAATATATAGGCGCAGAACCACAAAAGTAATTGTCACCAACACGAATTGTATTGGGTCCGATCATGCCTACCATGACCCATGGGGTGACATTTAATCCAGTAACTGTCATAGGTAGCGTGGCACCGAACAAATCCATATTGTCAAGGAAATTTTGGTGGTTATCTTTTATCCCCCCCCCAACATAGTTATCATTGTAAGGACGTATCCAAAAGGCAGAGGCACTGATGTTTTGATTTATTTTGTATCCTGTAACAATGCCAGCGACATCTGCGCCCAGAATATTTGAATCGGTTGTGAAGCTTGGTAAATTTAGTGTTTGAATGCCCATGCGGATTTTCAAATCGGTTTTAGGCATCGTCCAGTCCAAATATGAATGCTTAACCTTTACAGAGTTTGTACCATCCGCCCCCAAGGCTGCACCGGATGAAGTTTGGCCCCAACGAAATTTGCCGATTTCAAGATGCAAAGTGCCAGATAGCGCCTCTGATGCTACAGCATTCAGCTGGATGCGCATTCTTGAGGTCATCTCAAAATCGTCGTATCCCAACCTATTATTATAGCCTACTGCCCCATTCCCTCCAGTGAAACGGCCAGATTGACCATAATCACCTAAAAATATCCAGCGCCCTTTTATCTTAAAGTCAACAGCACTAGCTGCAGGGGCCGCAAGACATATGAGCAAGGCTGCAAGCAATATTTTTTTAAACAAAAAAGTCATCTGTAGCTCCTTTGAGTAGTTAGAAGGCCACTTCAGTCTTTTCAACACGTGCAAGGTCCCTATTATACAGTGCCCTGACGGCAAACCAACAAAAGGCAACAAAAAGTTCCAGGAAAGAAAGGATGGTAAGGCTGGTTGCCAAGCCGTATGAATCTGACAGAACACCAGCGAGAAATGGACCGATGGCCATGCCGAGGGCGTTTTGCGTGAAGGTAAGAACCCCCATTGCAGTACCCCGATGATGGGGAGGGGTCAGGTCGGCCGTGACAGTATAACCGATAGGCAAAATACAGCCCGTAGCGCACATGCCGGTTGCAAAGAGCGTTGCTTGGAGGGCGGAGCCAGGTTTGCTGCATGTGAAGGCTATAAATTCCATGATAAAACAGGTCAGCGTGCAGCAGATGACAAAGGTCAGTGCGCGTGGGCAGCCACTTGTGCGGCGCAGATAGTCGATAATGGCGCCGGTCAGGATGTGGCCTGCGGCAAGTCCAATCCAGATGACCGTTGACAGAAGGCTTGCCATCGTGGGATCCATGCCAGCTTCGCGGTTGAAGTAGCTGATGCTCCAGTTAACCAAAACGCTGGCAAACATGTTGTGCCCAGCAAGAGCTAAGAAGGTTATGACGCAGGAAGGGGTACGAAGTACCGAAAGAATGACCTTCCCCCAAGGCTCGTGCTGGCTACAGACACTTGTATTTTGCTCATTGTCGTTGGTTTTCGTGGCTACTTTGAAGTCCTTCATAGCAATGCACAGGAATGCCGCAATGATGCCGGGAATGGCCACAATGCCGAAGGCGTGACGCCAGCCCCAATGCTGTGCGATGTACGCCCCTGCAACTATGCCCAGCGGGCCGCCGATACTAAAACACGTGATGAAGATGGATAATGCTGTAGCGCGGGTTTTTTCAGGAAAGCTGGCGCTTATAAGGCTTTGAGCTGCGGGAACGTATCCTGCTTCCCCTGTGCCGATGAAGAATCGGCATACAAGCAGGTGCATATATGTTCCCGCAAAGGCGCATGCCCCTGTGGCCAAACTCCAGAAAAAAGTCATCACTCCCATCATGTATTTGCGGCTCCATCGGTCAATGAGATAGCCGGTGGGAACCGTGAAAATGGCAATGGAGATGTTGACGATGGACACCAGCAGCCCCAGTTGGGAGTCGGTCAATCCCATATCACTTTTAAGATATGGAAAGAGTGATGCGAGAACCTGTCTGTCCATGAAGTCCAGGATGCAAAAAAGACATGACAGTGCTAGAGTAAAAAAAGCCGCTTTTTTGCCTACAGGCCAGATGAGTTTGTCCCCTTCGTTAGGTGGGGAAATATTGTTGGTGTTCATTGTTTCTCCTTTGAGTACATGACAGTTCTATCCTGTGATTGTCGGCCCACTCTCTTGTGAGTGGGCCAACAATGTCTTTTTAGTCAGACAGCAAGTCTTCCAAAAATGTACTGAGTTCAGTGAGAAGCTTTTTGGCTACATCAGGATGTTTGTTGAGAACATTCTTGAGCTGGAAAGGATCATTTTTCCGATCATACAGCTCGTCGGTATCGGGAACTTCTGCAACACTACCTGGGGTGCAGGTCCACTGTGCTTCCCCATCCAACGTAGCGGCATCCCTGTATTTTTCTTGGGATTCATTACTGTCAAGGGTGCTACCCCCAGTAGCGGCTTTGCTTTTTTGAATTTCGGCATAAGCCTTTACAATACCATCAAACATGCCCTTACCACCCACAGCGTGCAGATGCGAAGAATCGACGCTGGTGGCGTAGAAATCTTTACCCATGCGGTCAGCGCCTTCTGTTCTGACCCAATGCACATAGCTCCAGTCGTCAGTGTAGATGGCCCAGGAATAACCATGGTAACCGGCAATGGCGAAATCCCGAACTTTCTTGGCTTCGCCACGAAGCACAGGTAGCAGCGATTTGCCTTCCATATCCGGGTGAACGCCAATTCCAAGCCAATCACACACAGTTGGCGCCACATCAACGCTCTGCACATAGGTTTTGATGCGCTGCCCGGGCTCAATGCCAGGCCCGCGGGCAATAAAAACGATGTGCGCCAGCTCTTCATAAGGCCAAGGACGCGTTTTACGCATAATGCCGTGCCCGTGTTCCTTGTTGCCCATGGGTTCGCCGTGGTCAGAAACTACCAGGACCAGAGTGTCTTTTTCGAGCCCAAGGCGGCGAATCGTATCAAGGAATTTGCCAAACTGCTTATCGCACAGCGTGATGAGTTCGGCATACAGCATGCGAACATGGTGAAGCTGTTCTTCGGTGAAAACGCCATCGACCACGGAAGAGAAGGGAAGGAAGACATCCTTTCCATTATAGTCGGGATCATAGGGACATTTCAGATCACAGTCATAGACAGACGGCGGATCCCAAGGTTCATGCGGATCAAAACTATCGACCCAAAGGTAAAACTGCTTGTTGCGGTCAACCTGTTCAAGATACTCAGTGGCCTTCTTGAACGTACGGGTAACGTACCTGTCTTCTTCGCCACGCCAATGTTGACGCTGGCGCAAATAGTTCGTTATCTCGTTCATCGTATACTGCGCCGCTTTTTCATTAGTCTTTGCGACGTAGCCGTCGTAGCTCTCCTGATCGACATAATCCATCGGACTGTATTGCAGCAGAGGATCTTTTTCGTAAAAATAGTCATCTGCTTCATGCCCATGGGTAAACCACACTTTGTCAAACCCTCGTGTATATCCAAACTTCGGCAGGCGGTACATGGGGCAGTCAAAGATCAAGGCAGTGTCAATGGGGCGTCCCCAGCATAAATCGGCGATAGTGGTATCTTCTTTGGCAAGCGCAACCCAACCAGTTCTGGGCAGGGTGAATCGCCCCGTGTGCATTGCATGACGTACTGGTACTGTGGGCAGACCTTCGGCATAGGCATTTTCAAAAACAGCCCCTTCCTTGGCAAAACGGTCCATATTCGGAGTCTTTATCCAAGAGTTTCCGTAGCAACCCAAATAGTTGTATTGCAGGCTGTCAAACATGACCACAATGGCGTTTTTTTCCACATCGAACTCCTTTATTGTGAAAAAATTAACGATAGTCTTGACTAGGGATGTCAGCATATTAAAAGCAATCACTGTGCCAAATGGATTGTTTGTGAAAAAAAAGCGCTAACCGCGTGAATTGTTGGACATGCATTGAACGTGGATCCACTGGCCAGTGGTTGGAAATAGTATTTTTGTCCTAAAAAAAAACAAAAGTTGAAAATAAAGACAAATTAGAACAGACTAATTTTGTTGGTAGCCATTGATCGACTTCATGGAAATAAAAAGGAATCTGCATGCAAAGACTTTTAGGACTTCCCTCAAACGCTGTGATTTGCCTTCTGCTTATGCATTATGCTGAAAAGCCTTGTGCGGTTGAGGATATTACGGTTTTGACAGCTGCTGATAACAATGTGGCCAGAACGGTCATTGCGCAGCTATGCCAGAGAGGAATGGTCTTGGAAGATGCTGATGGGAGGTATGTTCCAGCTGAACAGTGCCCGAATGTAGATAACATTGTTACGGCAATAAAAAAACGCAATACTGCTTCTGATAGTGTTCTGGTTAATACCCTTCTTACTTATTATGACAAAAACTATAAAAAATTTTTGAAAAATGTTATTAGCATACTACATGAGCATGCAAGTAATAAAAGATATGCATATTTGTTTTTTTGCTATGAGTATTTTGCAAAGCTCATATTGCGTATGAGGATACAAATAAAAGATAGGCAGTTTAGCCTGTTGTTTATAAATTCGTGTATGATTATTCAACAGTTGAGTTTTAAAATTCCTTCGAGGTCACGGTATCAAATATTGTTATTTTATAAGGCGAAGGGTATCGCCATTATCGTTGGTGATAGACGAAATATAGGATATATAGACATTAATATAGGGACATTAAACATTACTGAAAAGGGAATTCGTTCCAATATATATTGTCGTAGAATGGACGATGGTTATAATACTATAGCTTCAATTTGCGATAAAGATATAATATTACGATCTGCTGATAAGATAATGCTATATTATATAATTAATTCTAGGCTAAATGACGCTATCTCATTCTTCTTATATATTAATTCAATGGATGAAGAAGACGTAGCACCATATAGGAAAGGGTCCTGGTTTATTTATGCAACAATGGCTGCAAGCTATGCTGGAAATTTTAAACTTGCTGAAGAAATATCGATACTTGGAATAAAAAAAATAGAACTGGAAAAAGAAGATTGCAGCGCAACTGACACCCTTAAGGCAATACTCGCTTTTATTTATTTCTATACGGGTAAGGACGCTGAGGGATTAGAAATTATTGATGAAATTATTTCTACAAGTGATGAGGTGGTTGAGTCATATGCAGCATTGTGGGCTACTCGAGCATTATCATTTTACCAGTATAAAATAGGCGAGTTGGAAAAATCCTGGAGCAACTTTAAAAAGTGTTTTGTTGAAAAAAAAGATTCCCTTCAACTACATGCAAATTATTTTATTGCGGCTTTTGTCCTGGACTTGATGTTTGCATATCAAGAAAGTAAAGTTGTTTTTCCTAAACAATATCAGTTTTTTAAGGAGCTTTCATTCGCGGAGCATTCACCTTTTCTTATCCTTCGTGGAACAGCCTTGAGAATAGGTGGGCAAATTTTGGCCATGGATGGGGCGGATTTTGCTGCTGCTGAAAAAAAACTGAGGGCTGCTCTGCGGCTTTTTCTTGGCATTCCTGCACCAATCCTTGCCGCCAACTGCCTTTCCTCTTTGGCCATGTTACATGTGAAGGTCGGCGAGATGGGGCCTGCGAGGCAAGAGGCTTTCCAGGCAAAAATGCTTTTTGATGCTTTGTCACCAGCATCTTTTCCAACACTGCTACAGCCATTAATAGAAGATGATGCAAATGCAGATTTAGACCGGATTAGCCATAGAAAAACAGTTGTGACGCAGTTCCTGCAGTCACTGCGAAGTTGTATGCAGACCTCTGTTGGCGACAGCAATGACGTTACCCCAATATTGGCAGCTCTCATGGGGTCTTTAGGCCTAGTCTCCGGGTGTGTGCTTGAAATGACGCATGGCAGCCTGATCCCTAGAGGTAGTATTAATTTCCCTTCAGACGGTGGCAGCACCTTGCGTGCGTCTCTGGTCCATAAGTCCCGTGAGATGGACGTCCCGTTGCTTCGGGTTCTTGAGCGGGGCGATGATGTTGTCACATATAAGAATGCGGTGATTGTGTTGCATATCCCCATGGGGATTTATGGTGCATGGTTTTTTTATATGCAAGGCACGATACTTCGGATCATGTTTAACTTTCTCTTGCGGCAACATGGAGCTGGCTTGGTCGAGGCTATTGCTGTTGGCCTTACCGCAGTGATCAAAAATAGCAAGGCTGTAGAGTGTAGAGTCACAACATTTCCTGTCTCAAACCCACAAGATAAAATAATTCCGCTTGATATGATTGTTGCTAGTAAAGGGATGCGAAAGATTATCCAGAAAGTTGATGCAGTCTCTTCAAAAGACACTGCGGTGCTGCTAATGGGTGAATCTGGCTGCGGCAAAGAAATGGTGGCGCAGCGGCTGCATGAAAAATCGCGACGCGAGGGGAGGTTCGTTTGCGTCAACCTTTCTAACCTTCCTTATGAGCTTTTTGAAAGTGAGTGTTTTGGGTATGAAAAAGGAAGTTTTACCGGAGCGCTGCAACAAAAAATCGGGCTATTTGAATTAGCCGATAATGGAACATTGTTCATAGATGAAGTCGGCGATATCCCTCTGCCCATTCAAGTAAAATTATTAAGGGTATTGCAAAATAAAACGTTCATGCGCATCGGTGGCACAAAAAATATTCACTCTGATTTCAGGCTGATCTGCGCGACCAACAGGGATTTGGTAAAAGCTGTAAAATCGGGCACATTCAGGGAAGATCTATATTATCGGATTAACGTTGTTTCGATCAATATCCCACCGTTGAGAGCGCGAGAAGAAGATATTGGCGTCATCGCAAAGTATTTTTTAAGGTACTATGCAAAACACCACAACGTTCCCGTGCATGAGCTGACAGACGAAGAAATGCAGTATCTTACAAATTATAGTTGGCCTGGAAATGTTCGACAACTGCGCAATTTTATTGAGCGTTTTTGTTTACTTAAAGATGGCTTTATGGAAGAGATCAGTGGAGCCCTTCCAGAAAATTGGCCAGCGAAGCAACACGCGGCATCCTCCAGTCGGGAAAAAGAAATGGTTAACTGTGCATTCCCCTGTTTGGAGGAAAAACCAAGCTTACAGGAGCTGGAAGACGCTTACTTTACGAAAATTTATAAGATGACGGCAGGAAACGTAGGTGGAAAAGAAGGGTTAGCCGCCATCTTGAAGATCAGCCGTTCCAAGGCCTATGCTTGGATTGAGCGCTTACGTTTACGGGAACGTTATTGCTTGGAGGTTAGACCCAACGCTGAGTTTAAGGAATCTTAGGCCCCATGCCTTGGTCCTTCTTCCCGTGTGGAGGGATGACTTTCCCAGCTTGATCAACAACAACTTTTTGGGCGGAAGTGAAGATTAAATTGAGTGCTTTCTCGGCCATAAGACTTTCTGTAAGCGTGTCTCCCATGTCGCTGGCAAAGACTTTACCGCGTAACATTTCTTCGGTACTGCCTGTGCGATGGGCCATTTCTCGTATGCTTTTGGCTAAATCTTGCTGCGATACGGTAATATCATGGGCATAAGCGTAGGCAAGCAGATAAACATGGCGCCGAGCATTTTCTTTTGCTATAGGGATGCCCTCTTGGCTGGCTGCCCGAAGGGCTGACCGGATGTGCTCTTTTGCTTCGGGAGCGCTGGTGCCGGTGCCAAAAAAAGCGCGCACGTTTTTTATGTATTCGGCAAGAAACATCTGTTGCAGGCTTTCCGGTATGGGGATTTCTACCCCGTCCAACAACAGTTGCATGAGTCTATTTTTCGCCTCTACTGTATGTAGTCGGGAGCTTTCGTTCATGACATGCATAAATGCCTGGGTCTTTAGGGCAACAGCGCTTTTATAACCCAAGCGAACAGCTGCGGAATCAGTGAGTTTTGGCAATTCTCGCTGGTACAATGCCTTCAACAATACTGTAAGCTGAACGTCTTTTCCCCGCACAAGGGGATCAGGGTAATCCGCTGGACAGCGCATCGTGTACTCGACCTGCTCTCCAACATGTATTTTTTTGACGTGCTGCTCCACCTCTCCGAGGTTATGCTCCACAGGAATGGCATTAATAAGTATCTTTATGTCTCGATTCGTTAGCCCTGGAACAGACTTACCATCAATGTGTCCATTGACTCGCAGGTCAACTATGTCGCCTGGCTGTGGGAAGCGAATTTCCGTCACTTTTGTTACAGTTGTGATGGGAACCATTAATCGTTCTACAGCCTTATAAAATTTTTCTGAAGAAAATTCCGGTTCATGAACAGTGAGTCTTATGTCGGAGAAATTTTCGGGAAAGGCAATAATTGGCAGAACTTCAATCTCAATCTCAAAAGTATATTCGTGCCCGTAACTCAGCCGTGGAAGGTTTATTGGACGTGGGCGACTGATAGGGTGACGACCTTCTTCTTTAAGAATTCTGTCCACTAATGTGGAAATCATGATGGACGTGGCTTTTGCCGCTACCGGTTCCCAAAAATCATCCCTATCACACGCGCTGGTGACATCAAAAGTTGATGGAAGGTCTTCCCTCAATTCTTCCTGAGCTTGCTGCAAAAAACTATTCAGTTCTTCGAAGGGAACTGTGATGGAAAGGTGCACTTGGATATCGTTGGCAATGGAAAATATGCGTTGCATGATTGGTCCGATAAGTTAGAATTGTCCTGCGCCAAGCATTTTAACGCCAAGATCACGTTCAATCCCGTCGTGCCCCATGATGATAATGTTTTTGCCGCGATACTCCGGTCGTCCAACCAATTGCAGGGCGGCATACAGATTGGCCCCCGTGGTCAAACCGCAGGGCAGCCCTTCCTTGTTAAGTATTCGGCGACTAGCGCGTACGGCATCTTCTATGCAAACGGGGAAAATTTTGGGATCCAGCTTGTAATTGAAAATATCCGGTATAAAACCGGCTCCAATGCCATGAAATGCATGTGGCGCCGATTTGCCACCTGAGAGCACTGGGGATTCTGCAGGTTCTACTGCAACAAGCTGGATTGATGGAAATGCTTCCCGCAGGCGGCTACCAACGCCCATGAATGTGGCCCCAGACCCGACTCCGGCAATGAAAATGTCTGGTTGGATCGCTAATTCGTTGCACTGATCTACGATTTCTTTTCCAGTTGAGCGGTAGTGAGTTTGGGGCCCTTCATTGTTGTGGAATTGATCTGAGTAGTAGGAATTCCAAGTGTCTATGTGCATATTGCTCGCAACTTTTGCAGCTGCCGCCATTCCCTGATTGCGAGGGGTGAAAGTAACCTGTGCACGAAGTAACCTAAGCAGGTTGGGAATTCTGTCGTCCTCTGGTTCCGGCATGACGACCAACAGCGTTACCCGCTGCGCAGCACACAGATAGGCTAAACTGATTGCAAGATTTCCGGTTGAAGATTCAATAATGCAACCATCCGGTTTTAATTCTCCGGTATTAATGCCCTGTTGCAAATAGCTAAATGCTGTTCTGTCGAGTGCGGAGCCAAATGGATTGCATACTTCGTACTTGATAAAAACCCTTCCCCCAATCATATGAGAGATGTGCTCAAGGAAAATGAGGGGGGTATTCCCGATACGTTCAGATAAATGCATATTTTTACCTATGAATAATTTACGGTTATATTGGCGCAACACGTTGTAAAAGCATGATAGCTGCCTCTCTTGTAATTGCTTCTCCTTCTTTCCATGCCCAAAAATTCCCATTTATTTCCAGCGTCGGAAGTCGTCCTGTAAGCCCCATTCGTGCAATAAGTGGAGGTTCAGACATGATTTCTATCTGCAATTTAATATGCAAAAATTGCATTGCGAGGTGAATGTTGTTGCAGCTTGCAGAAATTCTATCGGTGTCTGAATCCCATATGACTACTTTTTTGGTGATCATGTTGTTCTCAGCGGCTATATGCAGTTTTAAATATTTTTCCGCATCAGTTTGACGTCCCGGAAAGGAGGGCGGCCGTTTCCATTATCCCCTCGGCTAATGTTGGATGGGCATGGATCGTGCGGGCAATATCCTTTGCAGTGGCATTCATTTTTAAAGCAAGGGCTGCTTCTGCGATGAGATCCGTGGCGTGAGCACCGATGAAATGGGCTCCCAGTAATTTTTTGGACACGGCGTCAACAATCAAACGGAATTCTCCCTGCAATTCTCCCATGGCATGGGCTTTGCCCAATTCCCGCACGAGTGATGTCGCCACACAAATTTTCAGCCCTTTGGCAGTAGCTTGATCCTCGGTCAACCCAACTTCACCGATTTCTGGCGTGGTGAAAATGCCTGAGGGAACTATGTCATAATCTGGTGTGCATGATGCACCGAAGCAGTTTTCGACGGCAACCTGAGCTTCTGCGGATGCAACGTGGGCAAGCATGATGTGTTCTGGTCCGAGTATGTCGCCAATTGCGTAAATTCCTGGCACCGAGGTTTCCAGGTGTTCGTTGACGGCAATATAACCGCGTTTGTTCAATTGTATGCTTGCTTCTATAAGACCAAGCCCCTCTATGTTAGGTTTACGGCCCACAGTCGTAAACACGCAGTCAACCTCAAGGGTGCTTGCTTCTTTTGCGTCTGCAGGGATCAGCTCTTGAGGTAGGAACGGTGAGGGCCCCAGCGTCACTCGAACAGTTGCTTCGCTTGTTTCCGTAGCTGTCACAGTTCGGCAAAGTAGAGTCTTGATGCCCTTTTTCTTGGCTTCACGCATCAAGACCTTGCACATGGCTCCATCTACGGAAGGAATAGGGAGTAAGCGATTTTGGCCTTCTACAATGGTCACTTCGCTGCCAAATGACCGGAAGATAAATGCAAGCTCACAGCCAACAACGCCACCACCGACAACCAGCAACCGGGCAGGCACTTGTGTCAATTCCAAAGCATCATCGCTGGAAAGCACATATCTTTTATCAATTGGCAAGCTGGGGAGGTTAAGGACACTGGACCCTGTCGCTATGATAACTTTGTCCCCCTGAACTTCGCACACTGTCGCGTCAGGCAGCATCACCCGTACGAGAGACGCGCTCACCACCGAGCCCCGCCCTTTGATAATCCTCACGCCCAGACTGTGGCAGGTTTTTTCCAGACCATTTCTTAACCCTTCAGAAATTTTCCTTTTTCTAGCAATGATGGCAGGCATGTCCACCTGCGCCTCAGTAGTCGTAATGCCAAATTCTTTACTTCTCTTAATGGCTTCGAATACTTCTGCAGAGGACTTCAATGTTTTTGTCGGAATACACCCACAATTCAGACATGTTCCACCAAGAAGATTGGCTTCGATCAGTGTAACTTTTGCGCCTCGCTTGGCAGCAGCAAAGGCGGCTGTGTACCCACCAGGCCCTGCACCTATGATAGTGATCTGCATATTTTTATCCTTTACAGGTATGGTTAAGTTTGTATTCCATTTCGATGCCATCGTGTAGTGATGAGGTTACAAGGCATCCCTTGCGCATTACTTTTTCCACACGAGCAAATATCTCCTCAGAATCACCAGGGATTGTAACATTTGCATCTATAATGATTTTTGTGATGCGCCCAAGCCCAATGTCGTTTTTGCCAACCTCAAGGGCTGCGGTTGCTGACACGTGCGAAAAAGGCACATTGCGCGCTTCCATTGAACCTACAAGTGCTGACATGTAGCAAAATACCGCGGCACACCCCAATAGCTGCTTAGCGGTTCCACTTTTTTTTTCTTCAGGAAGGCCAGTATTGTCCACAGTAATACCCGGAAACGCGCCATCTTCAGTTTTCAAGGTGTGGACATCCCCTTCGCGGTTGTATTTAATGTTCACTTGCATGATGTCTCCTTAGTCGTGAGTATAAAAATTGCAGTAGTGCAGCTCGCCAGTGTGTTTTTATGCTTTTTGAGTCAAAGCAAAAATTATTCCAAAATAAAAAAATAATTATTTAAGTATGTTAGAAAAATATAATTATATTTTTTTCAAATTGTGTGCTTTGATTTTTTATTGCACTGAATTAATTATAAAAAAAAGCACACAAAACACACCAAAAAGTGCTTATGAGGCCAATGATGGAAAATTTGTCTTTTCGAGACCTATCAGTCAAACTTATGCAAACGCTTTCACTAGATGAAATGGCGCGACAACTTTGTTTCTTTTTGATTGATGCTGTTCCATCAGACAGAATGTTGTGGTATACTGTTGACCGCACTGCTCATTCAATGGATGTTTTAGTTGATTATACACGTGGGAGCACCACACGATCATACACACGTAAAGTCCCTCGTCTGTTACGTTCAAAAGGGATGAAATCACTGCGCCATAACGTACATCGTGATGTTTTTGTGTGTCATCGCTCTGCAGCAGTTCAAGATGTTTATCGATATATGAGAGATGCTTTCGGCAGCTTCTATAATTCTTTTTTATGCATTTGTATCCCTTCAAAGGAAGAAAATATACTTCAGGTTGTTTTTTGGATGTCGTTAGACGCTGAAAATTATACTGAAAAACACGTTGATTTTATTGTTGATTTTCGTCCATTGCTACAGGCTGCAGCTGATAGGTTCTTTTATGAATGGGACACGGTGTCTTTATCAATAAAGGACGACGGTGTTGTTGACAGATCCTCAGAGGAACTGTTGCGGCGTTGCAAAGGGTTGGACCCTACCATGAAACTCGTTGAGGCTGTGGCAGCGACCAAGGCAACGGTGCTGTTATGTGGGGAAAGCGGCGTCGGAAAAGAAATTGTGGCAGCCGCTCTTCACGCACTTTCTCACATGCGGCAGGCGCCACTGATTAGGGTAAACTGTGGAGCTTTGCCGGAGAACCTGATTGATAGTGAATTGTTTGGGCATGAGCGGGGTTCTTTTACTGGCGCATCAGGAGCACATGTGGGTTTTTTTGAACAGGCCGCAGGGGGGACGCTTTTTCTCGATGAAGTAGGAGAGTTGAGTCTTGCAGCTCAGGTGCGATTGCTTCGAGCGTTGGAGACAAAAGAAATACGCCGTGTGGGAGGAACCCGTGACATCCCTGTTGACGTCCGTATAATAGCCGCCACAAATCGCGATCTGTGGGAACAGGTCAGCCATGGGGCCTTTAGGGAAGATTTGCTGTACCGACTTGATGTTTTTACCATTACTATCCCTCCATTGAGCGCGCGTGCTAATGACATTCCTGTACTGGCTGAGCACTTCTACTCAAGATTTGTGCATACCCAAGGCATTGCGCATCCACCTTTGCTGACCAGGGCATTCATCCAATCGCTGGTTGGGCTTGAGTGGCCGGGAAACGTACGTCAACTGAGGCATGCGGTTGAAAGATCAATTATTTTCAGCCTCGCACTGGAAGAAAAAAAATTGGGAGCTGTGGATGGTTATGTCCGTAATCAGCGAGAGAATCTCCCGATGAATGATAAAAAAAATAAGCGAGGGCTCGTTCCTGATGAGCAGAGAATACGAGATGCGTTGACGAAGTCGGTTAACAGGATTCAAGGCAGCGAGGGGGCGGCGAAGCTTTTGGGGATCCCCCCAAGCACGCTACGTAAATATATGCGTATGTATGGTATTCCGTTGCCACGAGAACAGCGTACTGGCAAGTTTACCTCTCATGGGGAGTGAGCCTCCGAGAGGTTTCCTATTTGGACCGGATACCCAGCCAGGAAGGAAGTGCTGGAACGATATTTTGAACTAGTGCCAAAACAAAGGTCATGGTGGAGATAGTAAGAACGCTCCATTGGCACTGCCGGAAAGGTCGGAAAAATTAATGAACCTGACAGACAACGCTGCGAAAAAACGGAGTGACTATCAGATCAAGTCTGAACTACTCATCTAAGCTTTCTCCTGAGCCGAGAGATACTGCTGGCCCTGCTCATGCCAAAACCACGAATACCATAGTTGAAAACTCTTTGGTGTGATCTTTAGCCAAATACATGGCATGTGGAGTAGCCCCCATTTCGACCGGACACCCCTCTAGCTAAGGAGGAGGTGGTGCTGGAACTATGTCTGGAACTAGTGCTAAAACAAGTTCAACGGTGGAGATAGTAAACATAACGCCCCGTCGTCTGGTCTGCACCCCGTCAAGTAGACAGTTTAAAATGCCCCGCTGGCGATGATTAAGCGGCCAGTTTTTCCCGGTATTCTACCGGGGAAAGTTGGCCGAGCCTTTTCTGGAATCGTTCAGTGTTGTAGAAACGTATATACTCTTCAATCAGAGTGCTGTTTTCGTCTTTGCCCTGCACTGATTTCCCGAGAAAAATTTCAGCCTTCAAATGTGAGAAGAATGACTCAACGCATGCATTATCCAAGCAGTTGCCCTTCCGCGAATGGCTTCCTTGGAGCTGCAACTTTTCAAGCTGGTTATGATACAACTTGTGAGTGTATTGAAATCCTTGATCTGAATGCACTACCGCGCCTGGCATTGCCCGAAGTTTGTCTAATGTGGCGAGCACCAGAGCCAGGTCATTTCGGGATGAGAGGACGTGTGCCACGACTTCATTGTTGTACAAGTCTTGCACCACAGACAGATAAATGAAGCCGCTAGTTGTGGGCAAATAGGTTATATCTGTCGCAAGTTTCTTGTTGGGGCGTTGAGCTTTGAAGTTACGTCCAAGCAGATTCGGGAACACGGTGCTGCCGGATTTACCAAAGTAACGACGCTTTTTGCGAATAACGGACTGGATACCGAGCTTGCGCATAAGCCGATAAACACGTTTGTGGTTCACGACAAAGCCTTCACGGCGCAAGACCACCGTCATGCGGCGATAGCCATAAAATGGCCGCATGGAATGGATAGTTTTAATATGGGCTGTAATGTCGGCCTCACTATCCGCTCTAGAGATTGCCATTCTCCATTTGTAATAACCGGATCTGGATAGGCCAGAAAAGTGTAACAATGTTGCCAAAGATGAACGAACGCGCATCCCATCAATTATTTTGAACAGAACTCTTTTGGGTGCGCTCCCCATTCGTGTCCGAATCGGGAGCGATACAACTTTTTTAAATAGTCTCGTTCTGCTTTTACATAGGCGAGTTCTTCTTCTACAGATGAGAACTTCGTTTTGGGTCGCCCACGATGTCCCGCATGGCTGATTTTACCGCGTCCATCTTCCAACGATTCACCAGAGTTAACCTTGGCAACCCATTCTCGAAGAGTCTTTTTATCCTTGATTCCCAATTCTTCACAAAGTTGCCGATAGCTACGCCTACGTTCAAGGAAAAAGCTTTACGGCTTCTTCCTTGAACGTAGGTGAAATGTAGTCTTCTTACCGTCGGGCATAAAAGACCCCCATCATGGTTTCAAAGTTTAAGCCTAGTGGGGCTTTTTGGCTCTACCTCAAAGACGGGGGCATAGCGCCTCGACAAAAAAATGGGCATACCAAGCAAAGCCGGTATGCCCACCAGGGCAACCTTTATTTTCCGACCAAAGAAAAGAAGAGAAGGCCCTGTGGAAAGATTGTTAATTGGCTTGCGGGATTTTGCAATCGAAAAAGTGGTGAGTCGTACGCCCCCGGTTTTTGAGGTCAGATGGACGGGCAAGAACGCTTGTCCTCATTGCGCGTGCGATAATTTACGCGTCAAGGACTCATTTTGGCGGACGATCCGTAATATTTCCATTCATGGAAGGGCGTCACGTCTGTTAGTTCGCTGCCATAAATACCGATGCGAGAGCTGCGGCAGATATTTTAATACCACAGACTTGCAGGAATAAAGGTGTGGAGCAGGACAACAGAGCTGCTTAAGCGCAACATATTTCAGGCTTACAACAAAGGTGTTACCTGTAAGGAAATCGCCGATGAGCACCGGATTGGCGTTGCCAGCGTGGAGCGGTACTACCACCAGATGATGCCGCACAAGAGCAGCCACTGGGCAAACCGTACATGCCCGCGCATTCTGGGCATTGATGAGCATAGATTTACGCGCAGGCAGGGATTTGCGACCACCTTTTGCGACTTGGCCCGCCGCAGGGTATTTGACGTGGTAAAAGGGCGCAGTGCCGCCGATATGCGCGATTTTTTGCAATCACTGCAAGGCCGCCATAAAGTCAAAATGGTCTGTATTGATATGAACTCTGCGTATCGGCGACTTGTGCGGGAGTGGTTTCCCAATGCGCGCATTGTTGCGGACAGGTTTCATGTTATCAGGCTGGTGAATCAACACTTTTCAGAGCTGTGTAAAGCAATTGATGAAAAACAACTTGCCCATGGGCGCGGCGGTATGATGCGTCTTTTGCTGACTCGCCGTGATCAGTTAACAGACTCACAGAAAGAGCGATTACGAACATACTTTGCTGACAGGCCGGACATTGAATCACTGTACGAATTTTTGCATGACACCGCCGATTTATTGCGTGTGCGAGCGCAAAGTATCGATTCTTGCCGCAAGTATGTTGCTGAATTATTAGATAAAATTGATCAACTTCGAAAAACTAGCTTCGCGCCGTTGCGTACCCTGGGCAAGACGTTGCATAATTGGCGGGAAGAAGTGGCCCGAATGTTCCGCTTTACCCGGAATAACGGCATCACAGAAGGTTTTCACCGAAAAATGAAGTTGATTCAGCGGCGTGCGTATGGCTTTCGTAACTTCGAAAATTACCGCCTGCGTGTGCGCGTTTTGTGCTGCTGAAATGGCTGGGGAATCGTTCAGAAACCTGTCGGGAAAACTGCCCGTTGAAGGGGCTTGCCCCTGTCTTTGGTGTAGACCCGGCATTGGGCCTGAGCCTGATCGGCTCTGCGGCAGAGAACCTGCTGGAAAAAGTAATGCCCCACGAGATAGCAGCTCGTGAGGCATTTTGTAACCAAGGCATTGTAACCAATGCCATACAGTAACAGAGCAACTACGTTAACCCTTTGAAATCAATTGGCGTCCCCAAGGGGATTTGAACCCCTGTCGACGGCGTGAAAGGCCGTTGTCCTGGGCCGGCTAGACGATGGGGACGCGTCGTGAGGGGTGTATGTACGTCAAAAGCACAGAGGTGTCAAGCGGCAAATCAAAATCAGCATACATTTCAGCCCAAAACATTTTGTTTAGGGTTCACAGGCTCCAGCAAGGATGATCTGAAGCACTTCTGCCCGCTCGGTGCACGGGCGACTGCGGGCATGAAACAGTTGCAGGGGGCAAGGACAGACCGCTGCACATGCTGGCATTAACCAGAGCGTTGCCGACAGTTGCAGGGGCGTCAGGGACAGCTCCCTTGGGGACCACCAAGTTGTAAAAGGCGATCTAAACCGACGCCGAGGGATAATCTCTCAACCCAAAGGATCTACCGCCATTGCCAGCTCGTAGCCAGTTACAACTGGCGGACCATAGTGGTAATAATCCTCCATGCGACTACCCACACAGCAGACCTGTCAGTGGTCCGCACAGCAGCGCGCCGTCATCCAACGCTGCAATGCAACCCGGTTATCCAGAGCCTGTACGCGGCGGCTTATCATATATAATGGTCGGCAGACTTCACCGCACTTACAGTGCAAAAGGCACGGTAGCCCGCCCTATGCAGTTGCCGCCAGTTGCTTACCTGCAAGTTTGGGGCGGGGCAGATATACACCACTGGCAGGGTACAGTCTCGCCCTACCCTGCGGGCCATAAACCCCTGACGCATTGCAAGTTTGCCCCGGCCTGAGGTATAAGCAAGCCATGCAAAAATCCGGCGCTACAACCTCCCGTTCAGGCAACGTATCTCGCGCATCCGCCAGTGTGGACAGCCACCGCGAAGAGCAGCTGCGCCTCCTTCTGGACCTGTCCAACGTGGTCAACTCGGCTACCGATGTGGGCGTTGCCCTGAACAAGGCGCTGCAGCTTATGGCCGAGCACCTGCACATGATGCGCGGGGCCATCACGCTTATCTCGCCCAACAGCGGCGAAATCCGCATTGAGGCGGCCTACGGTCTCAAACCGGCAGAGGCCCGCCGAGGCCGCTATGTGCGAGGCGAGGGCATCACCGGGCGCGTTATCGAAACCGGGCGCTCCATGTATATATCTAATGTTTCCGAAGAGCCGCTGTTTCTGAACCGCACCCGTTCACGCGATCTGGGCAAAGAGGGTATTTCGTTTATCTGCGTGCCCATCCGCCTCAACGATCAGGTTGTGGGCGCGCTTTCGGTTGACCATCTGCTGGTGGACGACGCCACGCTTGAAGACGAAATGCGCCTGCTCACCATCATTTCTACCCTGCTTGGGCATGCAGCCCTTGAATCACAGGGACGCATGGACGAGGAAGCCTCCTCCCCCCTACGGCCGCGCGGTTTTGTGGGCAATTCTGAAGTAATGCAAAAGGTTTACGCACAGATAGCCCAGGTGGCTCCGTCAAGCACGACGGTTTTTTTGCAGGGAGAATCCGGCACGGGCAAGGAGCTTGCCGCGCGGTCCATCCACGCGGGCAGCACGCGCGCCAACAAGCCCTTTATCTCGCTCAACTGCGCCGCCCTGCCTGAAAACCTCATTGAAAGCGAGCTGTTCGGGCATGAACGCGGGGCCTTTACCGGGGCCAACGCTACCCGCAAGGGGCGCTTTGAACTTGCCAACGGCGGCACGCTGTTTTTGGATGAAGTAGGCGAACTCTCACTCATGACCCAGGCAAAACTGCTGCGTGTGCTGCAAGAGAGGGCCTTTGAGCGTCTGGGCGGCATGGAAACCCACTACGTTGACGTGCGCTTTATCACCGCCACCAACCGCGATCTGGAAAAAATGGTCGAAGAAGAAACCTTCCGACGCGACCTTTTCTACCGTCTCAATGTGTTTCCCATATTTTTGCCGCCTCTGAGCTTCCGGCCAGAAGACATCCTGCCGCTGGCCAACCATTTCATAAAAAAATATGCGCTGGCCAATGGCCGCAGCAATGTGCGCCTGTCCCTTTCTGTAATGGATATGCTGCAGCGCTACAGCTGGCCGGGCAACATCCGCGAGCTGGAAAACGTCATGGAGCGCGCCGTGCTGCTGCTCGGACGCGAGGGCCTTGTACTGCCCCAGCATCTGCCCCCCGCCCTGCACGGCAACCGCGCCGCCGCCGCTACATCGGGACACGCGCCGGGCCTGCTCAGGCAAGGGCTATCTGGCAGCTTGCAGGAGCAGCTTGACGAGCTGGAGCGGGCATCCATTACCGAGGCCCTTGAATACAGCCAGGGGCAGATGGGTAAAGCCGCGGCCAGCCTGGGTCTGACAGAAAGAATCATGGCCCTGCGCATGAAAAAATACGGCATCACTTACAAGGCTTTTCGGCCTGTGTACCGTAGGGAAGAAGAGGCGTAGAAAAAGACGAATCTACTGAATAGTATTTTTTAAAAATGGCAAAACGATCCTCAAATAGATAAAATTAGCAAAGTATTTTATGCTGTTATATAATTAGCTTCTCAAACAATCCAACTTGACACAATAATTTCTACATTTTTGTACAATCTTTAAAAACTTCTGTAATACTCTTATTTTAATCATTTTTTACGTACGCCCCCAAGACGCTGCCACACGATGCATCTTGGGGGCTCTTTTTTTCAACACAAATGTAGAAATTATTCTTTCCTGCCAATCGCCCGCATTCCCTCCCCTTACCCAGCCAAACAATTAAATTAAAATATATCAATATATTATGCAAATTGAGCCCCATCAGAAACAGCTTTGGCACAATTCATGCCTATACAAGGCATTGCTGCGGTGCTGTATCGTGGCGGTGGGCATGGCGCCGCCCACAGAGGATGAGGTTTTTTTTAAACGCGGAACGGAACGACGGAGACCCAGCCCGCTGCATCGTGCAGCACGTTGTCTCCCGCGCCGGATCCGAATACGCTGAAGGATGTCCGTATGAACGCCTCGGATACTGCATTTATTCTGATCTGCGCCTCCATGGTCATGCTGATGACCCCGGCGCTAGCCCTCTTTTACGGTGGCCTTGTTCGCTCCCGCAATATTTTGTCCACCCATATGCACAGCTACGGCGCGCTGGCGCTCATCTCTGTACTTTGGGCCATTGTGGGATACACCCTGGCTTTTGGCGAAGATGTGGGCGGCATAATCGGCGATCTTTCCTACCTCTTCCTCAAGGGTGTTGGTGGTGAATCGGCTCCTGCTGCCGCGCAGCTGCCCCACACGGTATTTATGGGTTATCAGTGCATGTTTGCTGCTCTTACCGTGGCCCTTATTTCAGGCGCCTACGCTGAGCGCATCCGCTTTTCCGCCATGCTTGTTTTCTCTGGCTTGTGGCTGCTCTTTGTTTACTCGCCCATGGCCCACTGGGTGTGGGGCGGCGGCTGGATGAGCAAAATGGGCGCCCTTGACTTTGCTGGCGGCGCGGTTGTGCACATGTCTTCCGGCGCGGCGGCTCTTGCCTGTGCCCAGGCTCTTGGACCGCGGCTTTCTACCGGCGCTTCGCACGCCACGCCCAACAACCTGCCCCTCACCCTTCTTGGCGGCGGCCTGCTGTGGTTTGGCTGGTTCGGCTTTAACGCTGGCAGCGCCCTGGCTTCCGGTCCCCTTGCTGGTCAGGCCCTTGTAACCACCCATATGGCTTCTGCCTGCGGTATTCTTGGCTGGATGCTCGTTGAATGGATTCGTACCGGCAAGCCCACGAGCCTTGGCGCCATCTCCGGCGCGCTGGCCGGGCTTGTGGCCATCACCCCCGGCGCGGGCTATGTTGAAGTGCTGCCCGCCATGCTCATCGGTTTTGTCGGCGGCATCATCTGCTACGGCGGCGTGCTGCTGAAGAACAAGTTTGGCTACGACGACGCCCTTGACGTGGTGGGCATCCACGGCGTCGGCGGCACCTGGGGCGCGCTTGCTACCGGCCTGTTTGCCTGCGCCGCCATCAACAACACCGACGGCCTGTTCTACGGCAATCCCAGCCAGGCCTGGATCCAGATCGTGTCCATTGTGGCTACCTGGGGTTATTGCTACATTGTTTCCCGAATCATCCTCTATGTGGTTGACGCTGTAGTCGGCCTGCGGGTTACGCCTGAAGAGGAATTCACCGGCCTCGATTTGAGCGAGCACAACGAACGCGGCTACTCCCTGTAGTCAACGGGAAACAGCAAAGGAACGACCTATGAAAAAGCTAGAAATCATCATCCGGCCCAGCATGTTTGACAAGGTTAAGGACACGCTTACCGACATGGGCATCCACGGCTTGAACTACGTTGAAATCAAGGGTTTTGGTCGCCAGCGCGGGCATACCGAAGTGTATCGCGGCACGACCATGCAGGTGGACTGCCTGCCCAAGATCAAGCTCGAAGTGGTGCTGCACGATGACATGCTCGAAACGGTTCTGAACGCTGTGGTTTCCATCTCCCGCACGGGTCAGGTCGGCGACGGTAAAATTTTCATCAGTGACGTTATGGATGCTATCCGCATCCGCACTGGTGAACGCGGTGACGAGGCTCTGTAGTCCGGGTTTACGTCTGTGTTAAGCAACAAAATGATAAAGGAGACGCGGGTATGAGTTCCCCCCGTAAAAAGGCATTGTTCAAAGTAGTGAACACTGCGCCGGTTACCCCCAGCAGTGCTGATGAAGTGGGTCGCAGTGCAGAAGATATCTTTGGCCGTTATGTGTTTGGCATCGCTACCATGCGCAAGCGTCTGCCCAAGGATGTGTTCAAAAAGCTGGCCAAGACCATCCGCGACGGCGAACGCCTGAATCCCGAGATTGCCGACGTTGTCGCCAACGCCATGAAGGATTGGGCCATCGAAAACGGCGCCACGCACTACACGCACTGGTTCCATCCCATGACCGGCCTCACTGCCGAAAAGCATGACGCCTTTCTGTCGCCCACCGTCGATGGTCAGGTTATCAGCGAGTTCTCCGGCAAGATGCTGATCAGCGGTGAGCCGGACGCCTCATCCTTCCCTTCCGGCGGCATCCGCTCCACGTTTGAAGCCCGCGGCTACACCGCGTGGGATCCTTCCGTGCCGGTATTCATCATCCCCTCTCCTTACGGGGCTGCCCTGCACATTCCCACGTACTTCTACTCGTATTCGGGCGAAGCTCTTGACCGCAAGATCCCGCTCATGCGCTCCATCTCGGCCCTGTCGCGTCAGGCCATGCGTATTCTCAAGCTCTTTGGCAACGCCTCGGCCAACTATGTGCGCGCCAATGTGGGCCCGGAGCAGGAATACTTTCTGGTCGACAAAAACCTGGCCGCCCTGCGTCCCGACCTGCTGCTGGCTGGCCGCACCCTGATGGGCGCGACCTCGCCCAAGGGTCAGGAGATGGAAGACCATTACTTTGGCTCCATTCCTTCCCGCGTGATGAGCTTCATGCAGGATCTGGAAAACGAACTGCGTTCGCTGGGCATCCCGGCCAAGACCCGTCATAACGAAGTGGCCCCCGGCCAGTTCGAAATTGCCCCGGTCTACGAAGAAGCAAACATCGCCTGCGACCACAACATGCTGTGCATGAACATGATGCGCCACATGGCCGGCAAGCACGGCTTTGTGTGCCTGCTGCACGAAAAGCCCTTTGCTGGCGTAAACGGCAGCGGCAAGCACAACAACTGGTCCATCAGCGATTCTGACGGCATAAACCTGCTCAACCCCGGTTCCACGCCGCTTGACAATGCCCAGTTTCTGGTATTCCTGGCCGCCGTGCTGCGTGCCGTGCATCTGCACAGCGCCGCCCTGCGCCTGGGTACCGTGGGCGCGGGCAACGACCACCGCCTTGGCGCCAACGAAGCCCCGCCGGCCATTCTGTCCGTCTACCTTGGCGAACAGCTCACCGACGTGCTCGACACCATCGTGAACGGCAAGGGTTCCAAAAACAAGAAGAGCTCGGTCATGGAAGTGGGCGTTTCCACCCTGCCTCCGCTGCCCGTGGATCTGTCCGACCGCAACCGCACAAGCCCCTTTGCCTTTACCGGCAACAAGTTTGAGTTCCGCGCCGTGGGCTCCTCGCAGTCCGTGGCTCCGGTCAATATCGCCCTGAACGCGGCCGTGGCCAGCGCTCTTGACGACATCGCCACCGAACTCGAAGCCTCCGTCGCCGGCGGCACCGAGCTGAAAGCGGCCCTGCAGGCCCTGCTGCCCCGCCTGTTCAAGGAGCACATGCCCATCGTCTTCAACGGCAACGGTTATGCTGAATCCTGGGCCGAAGAAGCCGCCCGACGCGGCCTGCCCAACTACAACAACACCGTCACCGCGCTTGAGCATTACAGCGATCCCGACGTCATGAACGTCTTCCTGCGTCACGGCATCCTGACCGAACGTGAAATCCTTTCGCGTCAGGACATCCTGCTGGAAAACTACAGCAAGACCGTGTGCATCGAAGGCAACCTGATGGCCGACATGATCCGCGCCTCTGTGCTGCCGCCCAGCCTGGACGCCCAGATCAAGGCTGCCGACGCGGTTGTTAAAACCCGCGCCGTGCTTGGCGACAAGACTGCGACCAGCGAAGAAGAATACTTCAACGAGCTGCGTGGTCACATCGTTGCACTCCAGAAGGGTGTGACGGTGCTTGAAAAGGCCGTGGAAAAGGCCCAGTGCACCGAAGGCGCACTGGAACAGGCCAAGGCGGCGCGTGACGGCATCCTGCCCGCCATGAGCGAATGCCGCACCCATGCCGACGCTCTTGAGCGCCTGGTAGATGACAACCTGTGGGTTCTGCCCAAGTACGCGGAACTGCTCTGGGCTCACTAGGTCGTTAAGAAATAGTTGGGGGCAGGGTGTCTCATCCCGGGGGGGAAGATGGTCTCCTTGCCTCCGGCCCCTGCGGTTTAGCCGCAGGGAGCCACGGGCCTCGCCGTTCGCCGCAACGGACGGCGAAGGCCAGTGGTCATCAAGCGGAGAGTCTGGCGGCTCTCCGCTTTTTTTTGCGCCCCGGCGTACCGCGCACGCGCTCCAGACGGCGGCAAGGCCGCACTGTGTTTACTTTTGCTTTGAATCAGAATAAATACTTATTTGTGATACTGCCAAGATAATCATGGGCAGCCTGTTTGGCCCCCCGTAGATAAGGAGTATATATGGCTGCGACACTGCGCTTTACAAAAATGCAGGGCATCGGCAACGATTATGTCTACGTAAACGGCTTTGAAGAACGCGTCGAAAACCCCAACGACCTCGCCCGCCAGATCAGCGACAGGCACTTTGGAGTGGGGTCTGACGGTCTCGTGCTTATCATGCCTTCGGGCACCTCCGACGTGCGCATGCGCATGTTCAATTCGGATGGTTCAGAGGCGGAAATGTGCGGCAACGCCATTCGCTGCGTGGGCAAATATGTTCACGACCACGGCATTCTGTCCAAAGACGTCATACGGGTTGAAACCCGCGCCGGTGAAAAAATCGTCCGCCTGCTTTTTGAAGGCGGCGAAGTATGCGGCGCTACGGTTGATATGGGCGAGCCGGTGCTTACCCCGGCCAACATTCCCGTGCTGGTCGAGGGCGATACCAGCGCCCAGCGTTTTGTGGCCCGCCCGGTCGAAGTGGACGGCGCAGGCTACGACATCACCGCTGTTTCCATGGGCAACCCGCACGCGGTTGTCTTTATGAAGGGCATAGACGACCTGGACCTGCCCAAAATAGGCCCCAACTTTGAGCATCACCGGCTTTTTCCGCAGCGCACCAACACGGAGTTTGTGGAGGTCATCTCTTCCACCAAGGTAAAGATGCGCGTGTGGGAACGCGGCGCGGGCGAAACCCTGGCCTGCGGCACCGGCGCGTGCGCCGTGGCTGTGGCCTGCGTGCTCAACAAGCTAACAGGCCGCGAAATTGACGTGGAGCTGAAGGGCGGCACCCTGCACATCCACTGGGACGAAATTTCCAACCACGTTTACATGACCGGCGGGGCCGTCACCGTCTTCACCGGCACTTACCACATCTGATTCAGAGGAATGCGATGACCAGCGTAAACAGCAATTTTCTCAAGCTGCAAAGCAACTATCTTTTTGCGGAAATAGCCCGCAAGGTCGCCTCGTTCAAGGAGGCCAACCCCGAAAAGCGCGTGATCAGCCTGGGCATCGGCGACGTTACCCGCCCGCTTGCGCCCGCAGTGATAGCTGCACTGCACAAGGCTGTGGACGACATGGGCGAGGCATCCTCGTTCCATGGTTACGGCCCGGAACAGGGCTACGCTTTTTTGCGCGAGATCATCGCGGAGCACGACTACAAGGCGCGCGGCGTAGACCTGAGCGCTGACGAAGTGTTTGTGAGCGACGGCGCCAAATCAGACGTGGGCAATTTTCAGGAGCTGTTTGATCCTGACAGCATTGTAGCTGTGACTGACCCGGTTTATCCCGTCTATGTCGATTCCAACGCCATGGCGGGCCGTTCCGGCGAGTTTGACGGCAAGCAGTGGAACAGGCTTGTGTACCTGCCCTGCCTCAAAGCAAACGACTTCGTGCCCGATTTTCCCCAAACCAGGCCCGACATGATCTACCTGTGCTACCCCAACAACCCCACGGGCACGGTGCTCTCGCGCCAGGCGCTGCAGGGCTGGGTGGATTACGCACGCCGCGAGGGCTGCGTCATCCTGTATGACTCCGCATACGAGGCCTACATTACCGACAGCTCCATCCCGCACAGCATTTACGAGCTCGAAGGCGCGCAGGAAGTGGCCGTGGAATTCCGCAGTTTTTCCAAAACAGCCGGTTTTACGGGCCTGCGCTGCGCCTATACCGTAGTGCCCAAGGCCCTGCAGGTCAGCGACGGCAAGGGCGGCAAAATTGCGCTTAACGGCCTATGGAATCGCCGCCAGTGCACCAAGTACAACGGCTGCCCCTACATCGTGCAGCGGGCCGCTGCCGCCACCTACAGCCAGGAAGGCCGTGCACAGGTCATGGACGTCATACACGGTTACCAGCGCAATGCGGAAAAGCTGCGCACCGCCGTTACTGGCATGGGGCTCTCCGTCTACGGCGGCGTCAATGCGCCCTACATCTGGGTGCGCGTGCCCGACGGCATGACCTCGTGGGGCTTCTTTGACCATGTGCTCAACAGTACGGCCCTGGTCTGCACGCCCGGCGCAGGCTTTGGCGCGTCCGGCGAGGGTTACGTGCGCCTGACGGCCTTTGGCTCGCCTGCCGATACGGAAGAAGCCATCAAGCGCCTTGCTTCGCTGAGCTAGACCCGGCAGCCGCGCCGCAAAAGGGCAACGCCGGAACACCCGGCAGCCCGCGTAAAAAGCACAGAACAAAGCCCGTTTCCGGGGAATGACGATCATTCCTCTGAAACGGGCTTTTGCCATTGTTCCAGCGGCCCACGGCCAGTCTACTGGTTTAAAAGTCCTCGCCGTACTTTTACGTCCGATTCACTCATATTATATTTTTTGACCACGTCTTTTTCGTCAAAAAAGACCACAAGCTCTTTCTTTTTACCGCTTGAACTGGCTGCAAAAATGCTCACCACGGGAATATAACTGGTTGCATCAGCGCTTATCTTGGCCAGTTCATATTTCCAGATTTCCATTCCGCTGTCTGTGTAAGACGTGTTGAGGGGCGAGCCAAACATACCCTTTACTTCGGCTTTTGTAGTTTCGCCGGGTTTGATTTTGTCACTAACTGACGCTTCCGTTTCCTTTCTCAGGCTGTCGTTGCCCGCTGTGGCGCAACCACAAATACTACCGCAAAGACACAGCAAAACGCACAGCATCGACAATCGAAAAAAGATTCTGCTATTCATTGTAACTCCAGTTAGACTGTTTATCCGTATAATTCAAACTATTCACATAACTATCTGCGAACAGCCCAATATAACCTGAACACCACAAATACCTGTGGCAAATACAGGATAGAGTATTTGCGTATAGGCTGCAGAGACTACACCATCAGTCTTGCTTAATTTTAAAACACAGCTGCGATAAAACCTGTCAAACCAGATAAATAGAGACGTGGACGTCTGAACCCGGCGTATTGAAACGCACCGGTCAATTTTTCTACAATGCACTAAGATATTGTAATGTTTAAAAACTATTAGATATCATTGCAACTGATCGGTTTTTATATACTACCAGAGAGCACGCCTCAACGCAGCAATCCACTGTGGATTACCTGACTGAAACGGTGTTGCTGAATTTTTGTTGCATCATCACAAGCAGCCAAACACGATGGCAACAAACAGGGTTGCGGCACTGTTTATGGGTATTTATGTTAAAATACTGGACATTAACGCGCCGTACCCCATAGTAAAAACGTCCGCCCCACACGGTTGCCATGGGCAACCCTGTTGGAACGGACGTTTTTACCGATACTAATACGCAAAAATAAAAAAATTATTCTGCACGCTTCGAGAGGCGTCAAAACGGAGCATGAACATGGATACGACAGGGGCCGCATTGCTGCCAACCAGCCGCAACTACACGGAAAATTGCCTGAAAAAACAAAAAAGGGCTTACGGTGGTTACCGTAAACCCTTGATTTTGCTGGTCGGGATGGCGCGATTTGAACGCGCGGCCTCAGCGTCCCGAACGCTGCGCTCTAGCCAAGCTGAGCCACATCCCGTCGAGGAAGGGAACATAAGCGAGACAGAAAACTTTGGCAAGTGATTTTTTATTTGTAAAAAAACAATGCCTGACGTAGCATACCAAAACTAGTGAGAGAATTTTTTGGAGTGAGCCTACCCTATGATTAGTGTCCTTGTGGTTGATGATTCAACCTTTATGCGCAACACAATTACTTCGCTTCTGGAGCAGGATTCTGAAATCAAAGTCGTGGGTACGGCCCGCGATGGTCAGGATGCATTACAAAAAGCCGAGGCGCTAGACCCGGACGTAATGACCCTTGATGTGGATCTGCCGAGGCTGGACGGCCTGGGGGTTTTGCAGCAGCTCATGAAAACAACGCCCATGCCCGTGCTGATGGTCAGCTCGCTCACGCAGAGCGGCGCGGAAAGCACACTGAAGGCGCTGGAATACGGAGCGCTTGATTTCATACCCAAAACCATGAGCAGCGACCGCGAAAATTTTGCGGCTGAACTGCAAAAAAAGGTACGGGCCATTGCGCGGCGCAAAACCATTATCAAGCTCAAGTACCGCCGCATCAACCAGATTCAGGTTACGGCTCCGCGTCCGCAGCCTTCGCAGCCTGCGGATTATGTTCAAACGCCCTGCCCCGGCCCGCGTGATCTGGTCGTCATCGGCGTTTCAACCGGCGGGCCGCCGGTTGTGCAAAAAATTCTTTCGGCGCTGCCTGCGGACCTTCCGGCCTGTATCCTCATAGCGCAGCACATGCCGGCGGCGTTTACCAACCCGTTTGCCAAACGCCTCGACAGCGTTTGCCAGATCGGCGTTACCGAAGCCAAGGACGGAGACAAGTTCAAATGCGGCCATGCCTATGTATGCCCCGGCGGCAAGCATATCGGCATACGCATGCGCGGCCCCCTGCCGGAAATTTTTGTGGCGGAGGAGCCCCGCGACGCGCTTTACAAGCCTTCGGCAAATGTGCTTTTTGAAACTGCGGGCAAAGCCATGGGCAGGCGCACATTGGGCGTTATGCTCACCGGCATGGGCTCAGACGGATGCGAAGGCTCCAAGGTGCTTCGCGAGAAGGGCGGATGCCTCATTGCCCAAAATGAGGCCTCGTGCGTGGTTTACGGTATGCCCAAGGCGGTTGTGGACAACAAGCTCGCCAATCTCATACTTGATGTGGACGATATTGCCAACTCTATCATCACAACGGTCAGAGGCTGACCCTATCGCAGCAGGACATGACTATGAACATGGAAAATCCCCAGCACAAAGCAATTCTTGAAGCCTTGCAATCAGGCGCTAATGACGCGATCCGCGACGCGGCGTTCAGCGCGGGCGACCAGGGCATGCAAGATGCAGTTCCCATGCTCTGCGAACACATCAAAAGCCCCAGCGTGGGCGTACAGGAAGCGGCGGAATACGCACTGCGCAAAATTCGCGGGCAGCAGGTGGTCATTGCCCTGCTGCCTCTGCTACGCAGCGACGAAGCCCCTGTGCGCAACGTGGCCATGGACATTCTGCGCGAGATCGGCTCGGACAGCATCGAGAGCATCCAGCCGTACATGCAGGACGACGATGTCGACCTGCGCATCTTTGTAACCGACATTCTCGGCTACTGCCGCACGCATCAGGCCTGTCTGCTGCTGTGCCGCGCCCTGCTCAAAGACCCGGAGGTAAACGTGCGCTACCAGGCGGCTGTCAGCCTTGGTACGCTGGCCTTTCCCGAGGCCGTCAACTCTCTGTGTCAGGCCATGCACGACGAAGAATGGGTGCAGTTTGCCGTGGTGGAAGCCCTGGCAAAAATCAAGGATTACTCCGCTGTCAGCGCCCTTGTTAAGCTGCTGTCGCAAGCCTCGTCCCTGGTCAGCTCGGCCATTGTGGACGCGCTTGGCGACATGGGGGACGTAAAGTCCATACCCCTGCTTTTCAGCTCGCTCGAAAACGTCCGCGAGGCCCTGCGCCACAAGATCGTCAAGGCCATTGTGCAGATTCTCGGCGGCAAGGGCCTGTCACTGCTGGCGGTCAAATCGCAGGAGCGGTTGCGCACCTACCTGCTTGATGCCCTTACCGATAATGACGAGGATATCCTCATGGCGTCCCTGCAGGGTCTGAGCGCCATCGGCTCGGATGATTGCACCGAGGCCGTCATCAACATGGCCGCCGAGCTCGACAAGGAACGCCAGGACGAACTGTACGAGGCGGCAATCAAGGCCATTGCGGCCATTGGTTACAACGATTCCATACGCGCGGCCCTTGTCAGCAAGGAAGAATCACGCAACCTCCTGGCCATGGAGGCTTGCCACCTTATGGGCGACCACCGCTGCGTGGGCGACCTCAAGGATCTTTTCTGGCGCGTCAGCCCCGAGCTGCAACGCATGGCCGCTGCCGAACTGGCCCTGCTCGGAGACTGCAACGACGCCCCCTTCTTCGTTACCGTCATGAACGATTCTGAAGATGCCGAGGTGCTCAAAAGCGCCCTGGTGTTTTTTGGCAATCATCCCACCTGCCCTGATGTGGAAGACCTCGTCTTTGCCCAGATAGACCACAAGTACGTGGACGTTAAGGAAATGGCGCTGGAAGCCTGCATCAATTTGCACAGCCCCAAGCTCAACGAGCTTTTCAAGGAACGCGCCCGGAGCGACGACCCCATGCAGCGCATGATGGCCGTGTATGCCCTTGGCCGTTACAGCATTACCGAAAACATGGCAGAAATTACCGCGGCGCTTGACGACGAATCTCCCCGAATCCGGCAGGTGGCAGTGGAGGCATTTTTGAACCTCGGCGAAAACGCAGAAGAGAGTTTGCCCCTGCTGCTGCCCCGCCTGACCGATGAAGACAAGGATGTTCGCCTTGCTGTGGTTGACCTGCTTGGTCAAATCGGTTCTCCGACAGTGTTGCCATACATTCTCAATGCGCTTAACGATGACAATGAATGGGTGTGCATTCGCGCCATCGACGCGCTCGGCATGCACCGGGTTGCCGATGCCGTGCCCCTGCTTGCCCAGATGCTTGAAAGCGCAAGCCCCATGGTCGCCCTCAAGATCGTTGAGGCCCTGGGCAAAATTGGCGGCAATGTGGCCTTCAGCGTGCTACTTGGCATGATGAACCACGAAGATTCGGAAATTCAGCATGCGGCGGAAGAAGCGTTGGCAACGATCCAGGCCGAACAGGAGTAGGTATGTCCCAGCCCCCTACGTTATTTCCCAAAAGCCCGCTCGGCGCTACGCCGAATAGCGGCAACGCGCAGACCTCTGCCGGTGCCGCTGCTACCCCGGCAGAGCAACGTCCCCGGTTCGGCTCAACAGTGCCTGGGGCCGCGCCGGCAATGCCCGCAGCCAAACCGGCCACGCCCACACCGGCTTCACCTTTCAGGTCTGCCGTGCCCCCGCTGGGTGCGCAGGCCCAACCAGCGGGCGCGCAGGCGGCAGGCTCTGCCTTTCGCTCGCCCACTGCCCCTGCAGGCACGGGCCTAGGCGGTGCCGCCGCTGGTACGCGTCCGCCGCTGGGGCAGCCGGGATTTGGTCAAACCGCCAGGCCTCCGCTGGGTTCCACGCCGGGCTCCACCCTGCCCCCCCGCACGGGCGTCACGCCGCCAGCGAGCGGCATGGCGGCTCAGCGCCCCGCGCAGACCTCGCCTGCCACAAGCGCACTGCGTCCGCCGCTTACGCCCGCTGCCGCATTTCGCTCGCCCACGCAGGCAACCGACAGTGCCCGCGCAGCATCGCCCTTTCGCAAGGACCTGCAGATTTCTGACGAGGAATTTTTGC
Source organism: Desulfovibrio desulfuricans (assembly GCF_004801255.1). NCBI lineage: Bacteria > Pseudomonadati > Thermodesulfobacteriota > Desulfovibrionia > Desulfovibrionales > Desulfovibrionaceae > Desulfovibrio > Desulfovibrio desulfuricans. Next base: position 1,949,248 of record NZ_CP036295.1, read on the forward strand.
AGCTGCGCGACTTTATCTACCAGCAATGCGGCATTTTTATTGCCGAAAACAGAAAGTACCTTGTTGAAAACAGGCTCTCCAACCGCATTAAAGAACTGAACCTCAAAAGCTACAGCGATTATTACAACTTTTTGCGGTTTGACGGCAGTCGCCGCACCGAGCTCAACAAGCTGTTTGAGGTTGTCACCACCAACGAAACCAGCTTTTTCCGCAATCCGCCGCAGCTTGAGGTGTTTCAAAAAAGCGTGCTGCCCGACATTCTCGACCAGTGCCGCAAGGCAGGCCGCAAAAAGCTGCGCATCTGGTCCGCAGGCTGTTCTACGGGTGAGGAGCCCTACACCCTCGCCATCATCCTGTGCGAGGTGCTCAAGGGCGAAATTTCCAGCTGGGACATCAAAATCACCGCAAACGACCTTTCCGAAGCCGTTCTGGCGGCGGCGCGGCGCGGCGTCTACAACGACTACGCCCTGCGCACCACGCCCAAAGAGATCGCGGACGCCTATTTTATCAAAGAGGACGCCCAGTACAAGATCAAGCCGGAACTGAAAGCGCTCATTTCTTTTGGCCAGATCAACCTCAACGACAAGGAACAGCTCCGCCGGGTCGAAAAGTCGCAGATCGTCTTTTGCCGCAATGTTATCATCTACTTTGACGATGAAATGAAGCGCAAGGTCATCAACGCCTTTTACGACAACCTCGAAATTAACGGCGCTTTGCTTATCGGGCACTCCGAATCGCTGCACAACATCAGCCGCGCGTTTCAGCTAGAGCACCACAAGGGCACCATCGTCTACAGAAAACTGAGCTGATGCATGACAAATGTGCGCTAAAATTCTGGCTATTGCCAATCAGAAAGGGGGCGTAGGCAAAACTACAACTTCCATTACCCTGAGCAGCGCCCTTGCGCGCCAGGGCAAAAAAATTCTTATTCTTGATCTGGACCCGCACGCATGTGCCACACTGCATGCGCGCATATACCCAGAGGCCATCGACTGCAGCCTGCACGACCTTTTTCTTGCGCAGGAAGAAGCGTGGCCCGACATATGGCCGCGGCTTATTCATCCTGACGCCCTGCCGGGAGTGGATGTGGCCCCTGGCAGCATTCGGCTTTCCGAGCTTGAGGTTGATTTTCGCGAGCGGCAGGCCAAGGGCAGCGTGCTTTTGCGCAGCCTCGGCCAGATACGCGACAGGTATGATTTTATTGTTCTGGATTGTCCGCCGCATGTGGGCATACTGCTGGTCAACGCCCTTGTGGCCTGCGACCTGCTGATAATACCGATACAGACAGATTTTCTTGCGCTGCACGGGCTCAAACTGTTGTTCGATACGCTGCACACGCTGAACAAGGCTCTGGGCAGGGCCATCCGCTACCGGGCGGTGCCCACCATGTACGACAAGAGGGCCAAGGCTTGCACACGGGTTTTGGAACTGATGCGACGCAAAATGGGGCAATCCATGTTCACTACCGTTATCGGCGTTGACACGCACTTTCGCGAGGCAAGCGCCCAGGGTTGCACCATTTACGACATTGACGCCCGCTCAAGGGGCGCGGGTGGCTATGATTCGCTTGCTCAGGAAGTGGTAACGCTATGGTAAAAACGCCCGAAGAATACTTTGCCGACCAGTGCCTTGCCGTGCCGCAGGCTGCCGACGCAACCCTGAGCACGGCGGAGAAGGCTTTTGTGCAAAAATATCTTGGCAGCGATACGCTGCAGGATATGCCCGTACTCGAGCCGGAACAGGTGCTCGCCGGACCAGCGGCCCTGTCGCCAGACCACGACGCCGAGCCACGCGCTGCAAAGCGCGCAGGCGCGGAGGCCTCCTTGCCTTCGTTGCGCACACGGCTTGCAGCGCAGGAACAGGTGCAGATGGTTTCGTTTTATGTACGCGAACAGGTTTTTTTACTGCCTGTTTCAGTGATTGTGGAGGTGCTGCGCTACATGCCGCTGACCCGGCTGCCCATGGCGCCCCCGTTTATTGCAGGCGTAGTCAACCTGCGGGGCAAGGTAACCCCGCTGCTGCATCTCGACGCCTTGCTGACAACCGATCAGACCATGCGCTACACGCAAAAAAGTTTTATCATTGTTTGTGGAACAGATGATATGCAACTTGGCTTAATAATTGACAAAGTGCATACCATGTATATGGTTTCAAAAGACAGTATAAGCTGGAATATTGAAGCGCAACTGGGCGAAGGTGCAGATTTTCTGTGCGGCCTGGCCAATATCAATGAACGACTCCACGGCATTATCGACCCGGAAATGATTGTCGACAAACTCATTGAAATATAAACCGCCAAAGTGGTTGGCGCGTTTGCATGATCGACTTGCCAACAATCTGAATAATCTCTAGAGTTCGGTGAATTTTGTACGGCAGCCAACATCAGACGGACAGGATCACACACATGAAAAAACATATTATGGTCGTAGACGACTCCAAAACTATCCGTAACCTGGTGGCCTTTGTTCTGAAAGGCGAAGGCTTCAAGGTCAGTACTGCCGAGGACGGCCTGGACGCCATTGAAAAGCTCTACAGCCTTGAGCCTGTAGACCTTATTGTTTCGGACGTAAACATGCCGCGCATGGACGGCTTTACGTTTATCCGCACAATACGCGCCCAGGATGCCTATAAGGATATTCCCATTATCGTGCTTTCCACAGAAGGTCAGGAAAAGGACATTCAGACGGGCATGAGCCTGGGCGCAAACCTGTACATGGTTAAGCCGGCTCAACCTGAAAAAATGGTTCGTAATATAAAGATGCTTCTGGGCTAGCCGATAAGAAAGACAGTATATGTCCACTTCGGACAATAGTGTGCTTTCAGCCATATAAAGGTATAGGTTATGAGCCAGGAATTTTTTGATCCGGAACTTTTCGCCGACTTTATCGCGGAAGCCAAAGAACATCTCGAAACCATCGAGCCCAATCTGCTTGAACTTGAGAAGGCTCCGGACAATCTGGCACTGCTGAATGACATTTTCCGCCCCATGCACTCTCTCAAGGGCGCGTCGGGTTTTCTGGGGTTGAACCGCATCAACCAGCTTGCGCACAAGTCCGAGAACATTCTGGACGAGCTGCGCAAGGGCACCATGGTGGTGACCTCGGAAATTATGGATGTCATTCTGGCTTCCACGGACGCCTTGCGTCAGATGATAGATAACCTTGAATCCACCAACGCCGAAGGCGATGTGGAAATCGATCATATCATGGCGCAGATCGAAGCCATCATGGCTGGCGAAACTTCGCCCCAGGTGGCTGCCGAGCCCGCTGCCGAAGCGGCCCCCGCCAATGCCGTTTCCGCTGCCGAAGCAGTTGCAGACGACGCTCAGGCCGCCAAAGAAGCAGCCCCCTCACTTCAGGCAGAAGACAACGCTTCAGCCGCTGACGAGCCAGACAGCGAGGCGGCCCCCACGGGCAACGGCAGGCAAAACTCCGACGCTCCGGCCATGACAGGCAAGGAATGGGTGCTCACCCTGCCCGACATACCTTCGTATGCCCTCACCGCGTTTGGCGAGGGGCATCTCAAAGATTTTATCGACGAGTCCAACGACACCATCGAAAGCCTGACCAACGGCCTGCTCGATCTGGAAGAAAACCCCGTTGGCCGGGACGAACTGGTCAACGATATTTTCCGCTTTTTCCACAACATGAAGGGCAACAGCGGCATTATCGGCTACGCAGAGCTGAATGCCCTTACCCACGAGGCGGAAACCCTGCTCAACAATGTTCGTCAAGGCAAAATTACCCCGACCCACGAGCTCATCGACCTGCTGCTGCTTGTTGTCGACGTGCTTGAGGCTCAGGTGCAGCGCATCAACATTGAAGCGGGCACCGCCACCCCCTTCAATATCGAGCCAGTGGTCAAACAGCTTCAGCTGGCCCAGACCGGCGGCCCCATTTCGCTGCCGCAAGAGCTGCTCGACGCGCAGGCCAGCCAGAACGGCGCCGCAGCCGGGCAGCAGGAAGCTGAAACAGAGCACGCAGATGAACCGGCAGCCTCCGCCAGCCAGGAGGAGCACGCCCCGGTTGAGGTGGTCATGCCGACCATCATTGCCGTCGGTGCTGAAAATGACGACATCGACGCCTTCCGCGCCACCGTGCGCCAGCAGCTTGAAATAATTCATGCCGCCCTTGAAACGCTCAAAAAAGACGGCAGCCACAAAGATTCCATCGACGCCATCTTCCGCTGCCTTGTGGCGGTCAAAAACGCCTGCGGCTTTATGGACTTTGAAGAAATCAAGGTCTATGCCGAGCGCACTGCGGGCATTGTGGATCAGGGACGGATCAGCGGTATTGATTTTGGCCTGATGGTGGACCTGCTTGAACAGGAAGTTGCCATCATCAAGGACATGATACAGCAAAAGCTGGACGGGCCAGCCCCGGCTCCTGCGGCCCAGGTTGCCGCGCAGCCCGCAGCGCCTGCCAGCGCGGCCAAGCCTGCCGATGAGCCAGCTCCGCACGCGCAGAATGAGCAAGCAGGCAAGCATGAGCCTGCCCCTGCCGCGCACGCGCCTGCGGCCAAACCGGCGGAACACGCCGCTCCGGCCCCGGCGGCTGCAAAGCCCGCGCCCGCAAGGCCAGCGCCCGCCAAGCAAGCGGTTGCAGCCAGGCCAGCTGCGCCCGCCAAACCTGCCGCACCGGCCAAGCCCGCCGCGCAGGCGGCGGCCCCGACTCAGGAAAACCACAAGGGTTCATCCACCATCCGCGTTGACCATGAGCGCCTTGACCATCTGATGAACCTCATCGGCGAGCTCATCATTAACCGCAACCGGTACACCCTTATCGCCCGCTCGCTTGAAGACAACGGGCACGATGTAGATATTTCGCAGGTAGCCCAAAGCCTTTCTGAAACCACCTATGCCATGGCCCGCATTTCGGACGATTTGCAGGACACCATCATGAAGGTGCGCATGGTGCCGGTTTCCTCCGTGTTTTCCCGCTTCCCCCGCCTGGTGCGCGACCTTTCGCGCAAAAGCGGCAAGGAAGTGGACCTGATCATGGAAGGTGAGGAAACAGAACTGGACAAGAGCGTGGTGGAAGTTATCGGCGACCCCCTTGTCCACCTCATCCGCAACTCGGTCGACCACGGCATTGAACCGGAAGAAGTGCGCCTGGCCGCTGGCAAACCCGCCAAGGGCAAGGTCACGCTGCGCGCCTTCCACAAGGGCAACTCTGTGGCCATTGAGATTGAAGACGACGGCAAGGGCATAGACCCGGTAAAGATGCGTGAGGTAGCCGTGCGCAAGGGCGTCATCACCTCTGAGGAAGCCGCCCAGCTCGACGACCGCGAATCGCTGGAGCTGATCTTTGCCCCCGGTTTTTCGTCGGCGGAAAAAATCACCGACATCTCCGGTCGCGGCGTGGGCATGGATGTGGTGCGCACCAACATCAAAAACCTCAAGGGCAGCGTCAGCACATATTCCGAGGTGGGCAAGGGCACACGCTTCACCCTCAGCCTGCCGCTTACGCTGGCCATCATTGACGCGCTTATGGTCAATGTTTCCGGCCAGATGTATGCCATCCCCCTTGATGCTGTCTCTGAAACCACCAAGATTGAGGCCGAGCGCCTCACAGACGTCAAGGGCCGCAAGGCCGTTACCCTGCGCGGCGAAGTGCTTGGCGTTGTCGAGCTTTCAGAAATGCTGGGCCTGCCCCGCACCGACCCCCTGCCCGACGTTCTCTCTGTGGTAGTCATCCACGACAACGACCGCCGTCTGGGCCTCGTGGTCGACCGCCTGCTTGAACGCCAGGAAATCGTTATCAAGCCCCTCGGCGCATACCTTGGCGACCTCAAGGGCATTTCGGGCGCGACCATCATGGGCGACGGCTCGGTCATCCTTATTCTTGACCCGCACGAAATTTACATCCTGGCCACATCCAAGGCCTCGTCCATGGGATCAGGCGACCAGGGTAAACAGGCAATTTCCGCCAGAGTGTAAATGACAGGGGGCTACGACCCCCTTTCTGTTTTACAGCCTTATCGCACAGGGCATACCATGATCGAACTGTTGAGCAACCGTCGCAGCATACGCAAGTTCACCCCGCAGGCGGTGAGTGAGCAACACATTGAAAAACTCCTCGCCGCCGGGCTGCTCGCACCCTCCTCCAGGGATACGCGGCCGGTTGAGCTGGTGGCCGTGCGCGACAGGGCGGTTATCAAAGCCCTTGCCGCCTGCCGCGACTCAGGCACCATGCCCCTTAATACGGCCTCGCTGGTTGTGGCGGTAACGGCCAATACCGGCAAGGCTGACGTGTGGGTTGAAAACGCCTCCATTGCGGCCATTCTTGTGCAGCTTGAGGCCGAAAAACTGGGGCTTGGCTCGACATGGGTGCAGATGCGGCTGCGCACCAACGGCGACAAGTCCGCCGAGGACGAAGTACGCAAAACACTGGGCGTCCCCGCCAATTACGGTGTGCTCTGCCTGCTGGCCATTGGGCATAAGGACGAAATCAAGCAACCCCGCCAGCTCGACGAGGCAGATTGGGCGCGCACCCACAGCGAGCACTTTTAGGCTGTTTTTTGGGGGTCGGTTGCACACGCGAATACGCGGGTAGAAGCAGAAGACGCACCCCAGCCATGCGCCGAGGCATGACGGCTGGACGGGGTCGCCATTTTTTGAGAAAAATTCTTGCCTTTCCACTCTGCATGAGCTATATGACCTTTTCGCGCGGTTACGCCCACATGCAACGCTGTCATCTTTTCGGCGCGGGCTTTGTTTTACGCCGCATTTGAAATGAACTATTTTTTTGCATATACGGAGGAATGTATGAGCAAGGAATGCATCTTTTGCGGCAAAAAGCCCCAGGTCGGCAATCTTGTGAGCCACTCCAACATCAAGACCAAGCGCCGCTTTAATCCCAATCTGCAGCGCGTGCGTCACCAGTTCCCCGACGGTAGCGTGCGGACCCTTTCCGTCTGCACCCGTTGCCTGCGTTCTGGCGTTGTGGTTAAGCCCACGGTGCGCAAGCAGGCTTAATTGCCTTTTTTTTGCAGTTCTTAGCCCCGACAGGTTTCTGCCGGGGCTTTTTTGCTTATGCGCACACCAATACCCAAGGTATTTGCTTTTTCGCGCTACTGGCGCATCCGGCGCAGGCCCAACAGCCTGCCCCTCGACTGGCGTCCTGTGGCCGGGTCGCAGGGCTACACCCGCTATACGAGCTTTCGCGAATGGCTGCTTGTGCTCAATGCCTGCGGCATACCACACCAGACAGCCCAAATGGGCGGGCGGGAATATATTTATGTACCCGCGCTGTACGAAAATATCGCCCTGACAGAGCTTGGGGCCTTTTACCGCGAAACAACAAGGCCCGCCCCCGAGCCGACGCCTCTCAGGGTTTTTCCGCACGCTTTTTTGGCGGCTCTGGCCCTGCTGCCGGTCATACTGTGGCACGGCTGGCGCATGGGCTGGTGGCATGCCCCGCAGCCGCTGCCGCAGCCCGAGCTGTGGAGCGGCGCTGGCGTGCTCGACATCGTGCGGGTTCGCGTTTTTAACGAGTGGTACAGAACCGTCACCGCGCTTGGCCTGCACGCCAGCCTTACCCATCTGTGCGGCAATGTGGCCTTTGGCTCCATATTTCTTACGCTTCTGGCACGCCTCACAGGCGTCGGCAGGGCCATATGGCTTACGCTGCTTGGCGGGGCGCTGGGCAATGCCCTGACCGTGCTGCTGCGTCCGCATCCGGTGCTGAGCATGGGTTTTTCTACTGCGCTGTTTGCCAGCATTGGGGCTATTGCGGGTTTTATGGCAAACCAGCAAAGCGGCAGGCGCAAAGCCATGCTGCCGGTGGCGGCGGCAGCCGCCCTGCTGGCCATGCTTGGTACTGAAGGCGAAAATACCGATTATGCCGCCCATCTGGCCGGTCTGGCCTGCGGGCTGGCGTTGGGCGCGTTTGAGGCTTGGAGGGTGCGCAACCACCATGCTGGTCTGGGCCAGTGGAGTGCGGCCGCGGCAACGCTTTTTGTGGTCTGCGTCGCGTGGTGGCGGGCCTTTGCCGCCATAAACGGCTGACAATGCAAAAGGGCCCTGACGAGCATGCTCGTCAGGGCCCTTTTGCATTGTATTGCGCACACGACAGGCGGCAGGCGTCTTTGCCCCCAAGGCCGCGTTCCTTACTTCGACCCGCAGCCCGGCCCGGCTTTAAACAGTTTTGCCGTTCTTGCTCAACTTGTGCAGCGTACGCCCCAACGGAGCCTCCCTGTGAAAAAGCAGCAGAGGCAGTATGGCCCCGATAGCCAGAGCGCACATGATAAAAAAGGCCGTCAGCCCGTTGTAGACAACGCTCACCAGCACAGTCTCCCCCTGGGGGGTCCCCGCTGTATTGAGAAACTTCAGGGTAGCCAGAATAGCCTTATAGGCAAACATACCGGGTATCATGGGCAGCAAAGCGGGGAAAACAAACATCTCGGCCGGGGTGTGACACCGGCGCGCGATGGGCATGCTGCAAAAGGAAATGATCAGCCCGGCGCAGAGTGAGGCGCTGGCGATGCCCACATGCGCCTGCAGCAGCAAAAAACGGCTCATATGCCCTGTAGCCGCGAGCAAACCGGCCATAACGGCAATACGCTTGGTCGGCCGCGAAATGGCCGCAAAGCCCACGGCGGCAATCGCCGCAAGCAGCCCGTCAGCAAGACAATCCACCAGCATCATAGTGAATCCACCCCCATCAGCAGCATGGTTGTGGCCAGCCCCAAAGCAATGCAGATGATGAGCGTGCTGGCCTGAATAAGCCGCGAGACGCCCATGAGCACATGCCCGTCAAGGATGTCGAGCATGGCGTTGATAAGGGGGATGCCGGGGATAAGAAAAAGCACGCTGGCGGCAATGGCAGTCTGCGGTGTGCCGCCCAGCTGCAGCACTATGCCCACAGACGCCAGCAGCGAGGCTGCAAACGCGCACAAAAAAAAGGTGACCTTTACATCCAGGCCCCAATGCAGCAGCTTTTGCCGCAGATAAAAGCCCAGCAGGGTCGCGCAAAACACCAGACCCATGGCTGTCAAATCGCCGTTGAACAGGCCGCAGAAGGCCGCATTGGCGCACGATACAAGAAATCGCAGCAAGACGGGGTTGATGGTAGGCACCGCGCAAATGGCGCTGAAGCGCTGGCGCGCCTCGTCAAGGCTAAGGTTTTCGTCAGCGATGCTCCAACTCAAGGCATTGAGAGCGGCTACCCGCTGAAAATTGGGCGCGCCCGACACAATGGAGCTCACCGCAGTACGGCGCTCAGCCGGAATGCCCCCCTCGGCAGGCTTGATGACCGAAAGCATCAGATGCTTGGGAAAAATGGCCAGCTCAACTTCAAAACCATATGCGCGCGCAATGCGGCAGGCGGTGCGGTCCACTCGTGTGGTCTGCCCGCCTGCCCCAAGCAATGTTGAAGAAAATACCTGAATAAATTCAATAAGTTCTTTAGCTGTAAGAACGCCAGGCGCATTGCCCGAAGCCCCGGCGGCCATGCCGCCGGCAGCGTCCGCCATTGCCCTGTCGCCCTGCAGAGCGCATGGCGTAAACATAGACAGTTCGTTCAGACTGCCCTGCCTGTTTGTCAAACCCATAAACTAGATCCCTGTTTCATTATCAAGAAAAACCCAATGCAGCATGCGCTTGTGCACACGCAGCCGGTATTCTGCCTGCTGCACCAGCAGCGAGGCCTTGCTTGCCAAAATGGCGTCGTCAACCCCAATGGCCGCCACGGGCGAGGCGCTCAACATCAGATGCACATCGGTCGCCGCCTTGGACAGCAGCTCAGGCCCAACGCGCCAGTGCGCACGCTCCTCATCCGTCAGGCCGCTGCGGCAGCCCGCAAAAACATAATTGGCCCCGCGCACGGCTTCTTCGGGGCTATCCACAAAGGTGACATGCGTGCCCAAACGGGCGGCGGTCTCTTTGAGCGGCCCTGCGTCGCTGCGCGAGGGCAGCGCCACCCGCAACGCAAACGGAAACCACGCCGTGGCTTCTATGAGCGAATGCAGCGTGCCGTTGACGCAGCCCATCCAGCCGCAGCTAACGCCGTTGAGATAGCGCGAATTGCGCAGCATACAGGCAATGTCTGCAAGGGCGTGCGCGGGGTGCGCGTCAGGGCTGCCAGCATTGATCAGGGGGAAGCGCAGACACGAGGCCTCCATGTCCCACCCGCCCACGGGCATGCCGTACATATACAGGCAGTCGATATAATAGCTGAAAACCGGCAGAAGCTGTTCCTGATAATCGCTCATTTCGGTACGCCAGCTGCCGCGGTTGCCTTCATAAACCACGGCGCCGCCCATCTGCCGCACAGCCGCCGACACGCAAAGCCGCTCGGGCAACGAGTGTTGCGAAAACATCAGCAACGCTACGCGCTGCGCCATAAAATCGGATTGCATTTTCGGTTCCGGCATGCCCAAAGCCTGCTGCACCAACAGCCAGGAAGCCTTTTCCCCAAGGCTTTTGATACTCAAAATATGTCTTGCCATATATCCTCCGTGACGGGCGTCACATACAGATTCTTTGGCCCGTAATAATATCTTATCAATGCAATAAATTTCTGTCCAGCAGCGCAAAAACTAGAGCCAGCAGATGACAAGGGTTGCCGTCCGTGGCCAGGGCATTTTTTACCATCATGAAAAAAACAGCACATGGCTATTTTTGTCGCATTAATACCCATTGTGTACTTGTGATTTAATCCACTTTTCAGCTAAAGTACGAGGGCCCACTTGCAGGGCCTACAGGAGCAAGAATGAAAGCTTTTCTTTTTGATCTGGACGGAACGCTGATTGACAGCCTGGAAGACATCGGCCAGGCCTGCAACGACGTTCTCGCCAGCCACGGCTACCCCGTGCATCCCCTGCCAAAGTACAGGTATTATGTGGGACGCGGTTTTCACAAACTCGTCAGCGACGCCCTGCCCCTGGGCGAGAGCGCGAAACTTTCCACAGCCGAGCTCTCCGCTCTGGTAACGGAGGCCCGCGCTCAGTACGGCAACAACATGTGCGTGCACACCAGGCCCTACGACGGCATTACCGGGGCCCTGCTGGCTCTGGCCGCGCAAGGTCATGCGCTGGCGGTGCTTTCAAACAAGCCTGACGACCTTACTGTCGCGCTGATCGGCCGCTATTTTCCCGATGTGCCTTTTGCGCTCGTGCGCGGAGGCCGCGATGGCGTGCCCCTCAAACCCGAGGCGGACGCCCCCCTCGACATGTTGCGTCAGATGTCGGTTTTGCCCGCCGACAGCTTTTATGTAGGCGACAGCAATGTGGATATATTTACTGCCCGCAATGCGGGTATGACCTCAATCGGCGTAGCCTGGGGTTTTCGCGGTGCGGAAGAACTGCGCGCAGCCCAGGCCGACCATGTTATCGAAGCACCAGAGGCGCTGCCGCGTCTTGCAAGGGAGGCATAGCATGAAGCGTCCCATCATTGAGATCGATGAAGAAAAGTGCAACGGTTGCGGGCAGTGCGTACTCGACTGCGCCGAGGGCGCTCTTGCCATCATTGACGGCAAGGCCAAGCTGATAAGCGATATCTACTGCGATGGCCTCGGCGCATGCCTGAACTGCCCCGAGGGAGCATTGCGCCTTGTGGAAAGGGATGCGCCGGAGTTTGACGAAGAGGCCGCGCTTGCCGCCAAGGCAAAACGCGAGGGGGCGCAGTTGCCCCAGCATCGGCCCCACGGCGGCTGCCCTGGCAGCATGGCGCGCACGCTCACGCCGCTTACCGGCGGCCCGGCCCCTGCGGGAGCTGCCGGCGACCTGCAGGCGCAGGTGCCCACATGGCCCATCCAGCTGCGCCTGCTGCCGCCCAGCGCGCCTTTTTTGAAGGGCGCCAACATATTGCTGGCCGCGCACTGCGCGGGCTTTGCCCTGCCCAACCTGCATGCCGACTGGATGCGCGGGCGCGTCCCCATTATTGCCTGCCCCAAGCTTGAGGATAACGAAATTCTGGTGGAAAAGCTCACGGCCATCATCCAGAACGGCGGCATTGCGGGCATTACTGTCCTGCGCATGAGCGTACCCTGCTGCGGCGGGCTCGAGCGCCTGGTGCACCGGGCGCTTCAAGCTGCCGGCAGCACCTTGACGCCGGAGACGCATATTGTACAATTGTAAAAAAATAAGCATACTTTTGCATGAACCCGCAGGGAACATGTAAAAATTCACTGAGGCTCGCCTTGACAAAACATAGTGTAGTGCTATGTTTTAAAGACGAGCCTCAATTGTTTGTAATTGCCGACAAACTCAACCCCACAGACGGGGCTTGTAATGCGGCGGAACACAAGGCCCGCCCAGACAGACAGCTTTGCCGAGAAGGATCATAGACATGCCTATCAAGATTCCTGCGGATCTTCCCGCCTGTGCAGCGCTTGAGAGCGAAAACATCTTTGTGATGACGGAAGACCGCGCCGTCCAGCAGGACATACGCCCGCTGGAGATCGCCATAGTCAACCTTATGCCCACAAAAATCGCCACAGAGACCCAAATGTTGCGGCTTTTGAGCAACTCGCCCCTGCAGGTCAACATCACGCTGCTGCGCACCGAGGCGCACGAATCCAAAAACACGCCGACACAGCATCTGGAACGTTTTTACAAAACATTTGGCGAGATCCGCCACGGCAGCTTTGACGGCATGATCGTGACAGGAGCGCCTGTGGAGCATCTGCCTTTTGAAGATGTGGATTACTGGCAGGAACTGCTGGAGATAATGGCCTTTGCGCAAAGCCGCGTATATTCCACCCTGTACATTTGCTGGGCGGCGCAGGCGGCCCTGTACCATTTTTACGGCATACCCAAGTACACGCTGCCTGCAAAGCTGTCGGGCATTTTTGACCACAACATTCTTCAGCCGGGCTGCCGCCTGTTCCGGGGATTTGACGACACGTTTACAGCCCCCCATTCGCGGCATACGGAGGTTCGCGCCCAGGACGTAAGCAATCAGCCAGCCCTGCGCGTTCTGGCCCAGTCGCCTGAAGCGGGTCTGGCCCTGGCCGAAAGTCTCGACCACTCGCAGGTCTTTATGACCGGCCACCTTGAATACGACAGGGATACCCTGGATGCGGAGTTTCGCCGCGACCTCGAGCGGGGCATGAACCCGCAGCCGCCCAGCCACTATTATCCCGACAACGATCCCACTCGTCCGCCCCATGTCAGCTGGAGGGCGCACGCGCATCTGTTTTATTGCAACTGGCTCAACTACTATGTTTATCAGGAAACGCCCTTTAGCCTTACCGCTATCGCCCGTAACCGGCAGGGCATGTAAGCACCGCTGCACACTACAGGGAAACGAGGATGCCAATGCGATTTTCTACCAGAACCCGTTATGGATTGCGCTTTTTGCTGCGCCTGGCGGCACAGCCGCAGGGCACGCTTTTGCAACTGGGGCAAGTGGCCCGCGAGGAAAACATATCTTCGGGCTATCTGGAGCAAATAGTACGGGCGCTGCGCCCCATGGGCATTCTCAGGGCCGTACGCGGCTCAGGCGGCGGATACTCTCTTGCCAAACCCCCGGCTGATATTAACATAGAAGAAGTCTTTCAGCACCTTGAAGGTGAAATTTCCCCTGTGCGCTGTCTGAGCAAGGGCCGTCACTGCCAACGCGAGGGTCACTGCTCCACACGGGGCTTCTGGACAGAACTGGATGGTCACATCCGCTCCTTCCTGCAAAAGCGCACCCTGCAGGAAATAATCGACACAGAGAAATGCTCCGTAACGGGAGGCAATCATGTGGAATTACACTAAAGCCGTTCACGACCACTTTCTGCATCCGCACAATGTGGGTCCCCTGGAAGACGCCAACGCCATAGGCGAGGTAGGCAGCCTGACCTGCGGCGACGCCCTTAAGCTCTACCTCAAGATCAACGACCAGCATATCATCGAGGGCGCGAGCTTTGAAACCTTTGGCTGCGCCAGCGCCATTGCCTCCAGCTCTGTGCTCACAGACATGGTCAAGGGCATGTCGGTCGAAGACGCCCTTAAAATCACCAACAAGGACATCACCAACGCCCTTGGCGGCCTGCCCAAGCAAAAAATGCACTGCTCCGTCATGGGGCAGGAGGCCCTTGAAGCCGCCATCCGTCAGTGGAAGGGAGAGCCTCCGGTGCCCCACGCCCACGAAGACGGCAAGCTTGTGTGCAAGTGCTTTGGCATCACCGATGCCCAGATCATACGCGCTATTACCGAAAACGGCCTTAAAACCGTTGAAGAAATCACCAACTACACCAAGGCTGGCGGCGCGTGCGGCGAATGCCTTGATGAAATCGCCGAGATACTGGCCGCCCAGCTCAAGCAAAAGCCGCTGGTCGAGCTCAAGCCCAGACCGCGCCTTACCAATGTGCAGCGCATGCAAATGGTGCTGAAGACCATTGAAGAGGAAATTCGCCCGCAGCTTGCGGCCGACGGCGGGGACATTGAACTTGTGGATGTGGACGGTCTGCGCGTTGTGGTTTCCCTGCGCGGGCGGTGCGCCCAGTGCCGCTCCAGCGAGGTGACCATTCGCGATCTGGTGCAGCGCATGCTGCGCGAGCATGTAGAAGCCGACATCGTGGTTGAGGAGGCCTAACCGCCATGAAGACCATCTATTTTGACAACAACGCCACCACAGCGGTGGCGCCTGAAGTTCGCGAGGCCATACTGCCCTACCTGGGCGAATTTTATGGCAACCCTTCGAGCATGCACACCTTTGGCGGACAGGTGGCGGACGCGGTTGAAACAGCTCGCGAAAACATGGCCGCCCTGCTGGGCGCAAGCCCGGACGAAATCATCTTTACCTCGTGCGGGTCTGAAAGCGACAACGCCGCCATCTGGTCGGCCACACAGACCCAGCCCGAAAAACGCCACCTCATCACAACAAGGGTTGAGCACCCTGCTGTGCTCAGCGTCATGCAGCACTGGGAACGCCAGGGCTACCGCGTCACCTACCTTGGCGTAGACAACAAGGGCCGCCTTGATCTGGATGAATACGCAGCAGCCCTCACCTCCGACACGGCGCTGGCCTCCATCATGTTTGCCAACAACGAAGTGGGCAACATCTACCCCATCCAGCAAATGGCGGAAATGGCCAAGGACAAGGGCATTCTGTTCCACACCGACGCCGTGCAGGCCGTGGGCAAAACCCCCATTGATCTGGCCCATCTGCCCGTTGACATGCTTTCGCTCTCTGGGCACAAGCTGCACGCCCCCAAGGGCATTGGCGTGCTCTACGTTCGCAAGGGCGTTCGTTTTCGCCCGTTTTTGCGGGGCGGGCATCAGGAAAAAGGCCGCCGCGCCGGTACGGAAAACGTGCCCTATATTGCCGGCCTTGGGGCCGCAGCCAAGCTGGCCGCTACCCACATGCAGGAAGAACGCGTCAACGTTGCCCTGCTGCGCGACAGGCTTGAAAAGGGCCTTGTGGAACGCATACCCGACTGCATGGTCAACGGCGATGTGGAAAACCGCCTGCCCAACACCACCAATATCGCCTTTAAAAACGTGGAAGGCGAGGCCATCCTGCTGATGCTCGACAGGCTGGGCGTGTGTGCAAGCTCCGGCTCGGCGTGCACGTCGGGCAGCCTTGAGCCCTCGCATGTGCTCCGCGCCATGGGCGTGCCGTTTACCTTCGCGCACGGCTCCATACGCCTTTCGCTTTCGCGCTACTCAACGCAGGAAGAAGTGGACTTTGTCATCGAAAACTTCCCCGACGTGATCAAAACCCTGCGCATGATTTCGCCCTTTAAAAACTAGCTGTTGCCCATACCCAATAGCAAGCAATAACTCGTGTACAAGCAGTGCCGCTCCCCAATACAGGTGCGGCACTGCTTTTTTGGGACACGGCGAGTCGCTGGCAGCTGCAGGCCGGCAGTTGAAAAATGCACGGCCGCAGCGCATCCTGACGGGCCATATTTTTTTTGCGTGCTGCAGCCAACTGCCGCATGTGGCTATTGCCTCCATGTCGCTATTGACCTTTCGTTTTAATTTGAATAGCCATCTTGTGATGGGAGAATACGTTTCATGCGGTCCATTCGTCTTTTTGATTTGCTGATGGGTTTTTCGCGCGCACTTGATATGGTTACGCCATTCCTTGCGGGTCATCATTTGCGCGTTGCCTTTTTAAGTCAGATTATTGCCGAGCGGCTGCGGCTTTCCGCCTCCTCCCGCAAGTACATGCTTATGGCCAGCATGCTGCACGACATAGGGGCCATACCGCTTAAAAGCGAGACCAAGGACCTTGTTTTTGAACGCAACAAGGCACTGCACTGCCGGGCTGGCTGGGCCTTTTGCAAAACAACCGGTCTGCCGCGTCCGGTTTGCGACATGGTGCTGCACCACCATACGGAATGGGACAGTTACAGCCCGGAGGATCAAAACGCCCTGCCTGCCAACTGCATACACATGGCTGACAGGATTGATATTGCCCTGCGCGGCAAGCAGTTTGCTGACCTGCGCGGCATCTGCCGCATGTTGCAGGCCAAAACCAGTGAATACGCCCCTGAAAACCTCGCGGCGATGGAATCCGTTGCTGACGATGCCGCTGTGAACAGCCTTTTGGCCAGTCCCCAAAAAATGGAACAGCACCTGGCCTCAACCTTTGGCATGGTTGTTCTTGGCCCGGTGCAGCTTGTGGATTTGTGCGGCCTTTTTTCGCAAACCATCGACTCCAAAAGCCCCTTCACGGCCACGCATTCCATGGGCGTGGCGCACACGGCCCGTATGCTGCTCAAACTCAGCCGTATGGCCGATATCGGCGACCTTACAACCATGTTTATCGCCGGGCTGCTGCACGACATAGGCAAACTTGCCATCCCATTGGAAATTTTGGAAAAACCAACGTCCCTTACCCCTAAAGAAATGCTGCAAATACAACAGCACGCCCAAAACAGCCTGGAACTTTTGGGTTCCATACCCGGCTTTACCTGCGTGCGGGAATGGGGGGGAAGACATCACGAACGCATTGACGGCACAGGCTACCCCGAACGAGTCAAGGGGAGCGGCCTTTCCCTGCCGGTGCGCATTATCGCCGTGGCGGATGTTTTTACCGCGCTGACAGAAGACCGCCCTTACCGTCAGGGCATGCCCCTGCCCAAAGCCATGGCGCTCATTGAGTCCATGGCCGAGCTTAACTACCTCGACGCAGATGTGGTAAGCCTGCTCGCCGACAATGTGGCTCAGGTAAACAGGGCGCGCATCCGCGCCCAGCGCCGCGCGGCTGCAAATTTTGTGGTCATGCGCAGATTGTGCGGCGCGACTGCTGCGGCCTGATCCCCTGCCGCATTCCCCACACTACCCATAGGGGAAACAAAGGGGCGTTCCTGTAATTTTTCTGCTTATTGCTCCCCCTTGCAGGTCTGCTCACCTACAGCCCACGCATCCTTTTTTGAGCGCTGCGGTTATCCTTTCACTTGTCTTTTCTGCCTGCGGGCTTGTGCCGCGTTACAGGTACCTGCTGCCCCTGCGCAAACTCTCCGCCGCAGTGTCCCAAAAGGTCGACGAGGCCCCGCTGGTCATCACCACAGCATGCGATGTTATACGCGTGCTCGAAGACAGCCTGAAAACGCGGGCGGGCGCGCTCAGACGCGACCTCAACGAGGCCCGGGGTACTGTCGAAAAACTGCAGCACGAAGTGCAAAGCCTGCGCAAAGTCGCACCGAGACCGCTCAGGCCCAGCGCTGCACTGTCCACGCCCACCCCTGCACTGCCGCCCTCGCACGGGCAAAAAAAAGCCCCGCAGATGCGGGGAACACTGGTTTATGAATGGCAGCTTATGAAAACTGCCCCTGCCTGCGCCGTGCCAGGGGAGATATCACGGGATGTTTCTGCGCCGAGGTTGCCCAGCACTGATGCCTTCTGGCGAAATCACTCAGCTGCGGCGCAGCCCTGCGGCTATCCGCTCTCTGTCGGCGCGGTCAAGCAGCCGCTGGTTTGAGCTGCCCCTGAACTGCAGCTCAAGATCGCGCAGGTCTTCCATGTAGGGGCCGTCCACAAGAATATCCGTCAGATCCAGCAGCCGGCCTGTCCAGGGGTCGTCGCGCGCCAGCAAGGCCTCAAAAACATAGCCGGTGTAGGTCATCACGCTTTTTCCCATGGCTCGCGCGCCCGCTGCCACGGCGCAAAGCGCCTCGGCCTGCTCAAAAGGTTCGCCGCCCGACAGCGTTATACCCGACAACAGCGGATTTTCCGCCATCTGGGCAAGGGCGGCCTCTGCCGTCAGCAGAAAGCCGCCCTCAAAGCTGTGCGTCTGCGGATTGTGACACCCCTTACAGTGGTGCGGGCAACCCTGCGTAAACAGTACATACCGCAGCCCCGGTCCGTCCACTATGGATTCCTCCACAATGCCCGACAGCCGCATGAGCGCGGTCTTGCATGATTCAGGCATGCTTGACGCGGTCGTGCTCTTCAGCGCGTTTGGCGTTGTTGAAACGGTCAAGCGTTCCCACAAGGTAACCAGTGATGCGGCGGGTGCGTTCAAAACCCACATTCTGCCCAACCAGTTTCTGTGCGGGTTTGGTTTCCGCAAACAGACTCGATTTCATCAGCATGTGCTCTCTCCTTGCTCTAAGCAAAAGATGGTGAAAAAAATGTATGTTACCGCTAGTCCCACTTGGGGGTGTGCGGGTATTTTTTGCGCAATTGTTCAAGCAGTTCGGCGCTTACGGCCTCGCCTTCCTTGCGCCCGCAACGGGGGCAGGCTCCGTTGATCACGCCCACGTAACCGCAGACAGGGTCGCGGTCGAGAGGATGGTTGATGGAGCCGTAGCCAACGCCGTTGTCGTGCATAAAACGGATAATACTTTCAAATGCCTCAAGATTTTTGCAGGTGTCGCCGTCCAGCTCCACATAGGTAATGTGGCCTGCATTGGTCAGGGCATGATAGGGAGCCTCAATCTGTATTTTTTTAAAGGCCTTGATGGGGCAATACACCGGCACGTGGAAGGAGTTGGTATAATAATCCCTGTCGGTGATGCCGGGGATGCTGCCGTACTTGGCCTTGTCGAGCGTGACGAAGCGCCCGCTGAGACTTTCGGCGGGGGTGGCGATGAGTGAAAAATTGAGACCGGTTTTTTCCGCTTCTTCGTCGCAGCGCTTACGCATCTGGGAGATGATTTCAAGCCCCAGTTTCTGCGCTTCTTCGCTCTCGCCGTGATGTTTGCCCACAAGCGCCTTGAGCGTTTCGGCAAGGCCGATAAAGCCCACCGTCAGCGTACCGTGCTTGAGCACTTCTTCAATGCTGTCGTCCCAACCCAGCTTGTCAGAATCAAGCCAGATTCCCTCGCCCATGAGGAAAGGATAGTTGCGCACCTTTTTGGCGCTCTGGATCTTGAGCCGGTGCAAAAGCTGGCGAAAAACGAGGTCGATCTTGTCGTTGAGCAGGGCGTAAAAACGGTCTATGTCGCCCCGCGCGTCCAGCCCCAGGCGTGGCAGGTTAATGGACGTAAAACTCAGGTTGCCGCGCCCGCAGGTTACCTCCCGGTCTTTGTCGTACACGTTGCCGAGCACGCGCGTGCGGCAGCCCATATAGGCCACCTCGGTATTGTAGTCGCCCGGATGATAGTACTTCAGGTTAAACGGCGCGTCGAGAAAGCTGAAATTGGGGAAGAGCCGCATGGCGGATACTTCCATGGCCAGCTTGAACAGGTCGTAGTTGGGATCTTCAGTATTGTAGTTGACGCCCGACTTGACCTTGAAAATCTGCACGGGGAAAATGGAGGTTTCGCCGTTGCCCAGCCCGGCCTTGGTGGCGCGCAGCAGGTTTTTGATAACCATGCGGCCTTCAGCCGAGGTATCCGTGCCGTAGTTGATGGAACTGAAGGGAACCTGCGCCCCGGCGCGAGAATTCATGGTGTTGAGGTTGTGGATCAGGGCTTCCATGGCCTGATACGTGCGGCGCTCGGTATACTTGAGGGCCTCGCCCGCAGCGTAGGCGTGCGCACGCGCCGCAATGTCGCGCTGATCTTCGGGGGCAGCCGCTGTCAGGGCAGCGCCAAAATCGTCGCAGGTGCCCAGGCGCGGGCCTTCGGGCAGCAGACCAATGAACCCTCTGGCGGCATCAATGGCGGCCTGTTCTTCAAGCCCGTTACTGATGCGCAAAAAGGCGGCAAAGGCGCGTTCATATTCCTTGCGGTAGGTTTTGACGACGCCCTCGGCCATGGCAAAGTCAAAATGCGGCACGCTCTGGCCGCCGTGCATTTCGTTCTGGTTGGCCTGAATGGCGATGCAGGCAAGGGCCGAATAGCTCTCAATGGAATTGGGCTCGCGCAAATGCCCGTGCCCCGTGGAAAAACCGTTTTTAAACAGGGGGATCAGGTCTATCTGGCAGCACGTTTCCGTGAGCATGTAAAAATCTTTGTCATGAATATGGATGTCGCCGTTGATATGCGCGGCCGAGGCATCCTTGGGCAAAATGTAATTGTCGATAAAAAACTTTGAGCCTTCAGAACCGTACCTGAGCATGGTTCCCATGGCCGTATCACCGTCGATATTGGCGTTTTCGCGCTTTATATCCTCCTGCAGGGCAGGAGAATAGGTGAGTTTTTTATAAATATCCATGAGATACGATTCCGCATTACGGATCTTCGTATGCTCTGCGCGGTAGAGAATGTAGGCCTTAGCGCTTTTGGCGTAGTCGTACTGGATGAGCGTTTCTTCAACAACATCCTGAATTTCTTCAACATGTTTGAGACTGCGCGACTCCAGCTTTTTGCACACCTTTTCGGTGACAAACAGCAGGTCGGTGGGCGACATGTCTTCACCACCCACAGCCTGGTTAGCCTTGGTGATGGCATTGAGAATCTTGACCGAATCAAAAGGCACTTCCGTGCCGTCGCGCTTTATTATGCTGACGAGCATGCAATTCGCTCCAACTTGTGGGCCATGAACAAAAAGGCCGCCCGGTCAAAACGGGCGGACGGGCCATTGCTGGCCCATTTGTGATGGTTCTTCCGCAAAAGCCCGTTGCAGAGGATCCTTTTTCTAAGAACGGTTGAAAGCAGGTCTTCCGGCTTGCCTGCCGCATTTCTGCCTTCCCAGATTACCCAGTGGCATGTAGTGAAATGCGGTTTTGAACAGGCTCACGGCGGCGGGTCCGCTCCCGATTTGCACGGGCATTCCCTATTAAGCTCCATGGCGCTTTCAATGTCTAGAAAATCTCAAAAGACTTGCATTGTGTCAATAAATGCGCAAAAAAAACATGTCCAAGGTTCAAAGCAAAACACTGTTTAGATTACTGAAATTTGTTATTTGCCCTTATTTTCACCATGTACAGGCCGCACAATAGAGGGGCGGTGACAAAATTGTTCGCCCTTGTAGGCTGCCGGATCACGTCAGGTGACCTGCTGCAACTGTGATGTTGATTGCGCTCACGAAACATTTCGCCATGCACGCAGGCACGCTTGCCCGCATGGCGCTGCCGCTCCTGACACGGCACTGCGAACGCAGCCGATGCCAGTGCGAGCCTTCAGTAGAAGGCAGTTCCAATAAGCGCAAAAATGAACCTACTCTACCCCCGCCCTCTTTTCAAGACGGCCCCCCCGCAGCTTGGGAACTTAGGGAAAACTTGACATTCTAATTTGCCCGCAAATTGCCAAAAAATCAGCCTGCAAAAACTTTTTTTGTATGATAAACTGAGGGTTGGGCAAATTTTCATTTACTCCCCCTCATCCGTTGTGCGCCGCGCCAACCGCCGGCTTTTGCGCATCATGGGCACAAGGCGCACTGCCAGCCTCCCTGCCGCCGCAAAAAAAGAGCCGTACAGCTTGCCGCCTCCCCGCCAGATGCGGAAGGGCGGCCCAGCCATACGGCCCGGAACAGGCGTAATCGCCGCCTAGGGCAGCAAGGTCATGTTATACAGATTTTTTTCATCCAGGTATTTTTGCGCCACTGCCTGAATATCCGCCGGGGTCAGTTTGGCCGCCTTGTCGATGAGCGACTTGCTGAAATCGCGCGGCAAGCCCAGCACCGCATCTGTCGCGGCAACTCCGGCGCGGGCGTCAAGGCTCTGCTTGTCGCGGTAGTACTCGCCAAGCAGACGGTTGGCCCCGGCTTGCAGCAATTCCTCGGGCAGGGGTTTGGCCTTGATGTCGGTAATAATCTTGGCAAAGCCCTCGCGCGCCTGCGCGACCCTGTCGGGGGTGGTGCCAATGTAAAAAGCCATCATGCCCGCCTGGGGCATGGCGCGGTAAAAGGCCGTGACCGTGTACCCAAGGCCCTGCTCGTCGCGCATCTGGCTGAACAGCAGGCCGCTTTGCCCGGAGAGCACCGACTGCAGCAGCATGAGCGCGGGCGCGTCGGGATTCGTATAGGGCACAGCCTTAAAGACCTGCAGCACGTGCGCCTGGTTGCGGCCCGGCAGGTGCAGGTCGAGGCTGCGGGCGTCGCCCCACGAGGGCGTTGCCAAGGTAAAGCCCTTGCCGTCAGGCGTGGGCAGGCTGCGGGCAAAGGCCAGCACGGCCTCGCGGTCAAAGTCGCCCGCCACGGCAAGCACCCACGGCTGCACCAGCTGTTTCTCCCAGAACCCACGCACATCCTTGGGGGTAAACTTGCCAAGGTTCGCCTCCGTGCCCAGGCTGTCATACCCGTAGGCCTGCCCGCCAGGAAAGAGGAAGGGATTGACGCGGGAGAACAGATACGCGGTAGGCCTGTCCGCACGCTGACGGATGGCCGCCTTCATGTTTTCCGCCTCTCGCTTGATCTCCTTGGCTTCAAACCGGGGCTTGCCCAGCACGTCGGACAGCATGGCGAAATAGTCGGCGTTAAAGCGCGCGGGGCCGGTCACCGAAACGGTAAAGGTCTGCAGTCCAGCCTTGGCGCTGAGCGAAGCGGCGCGGTCGGCAAAATACCTTTCAACGGCCTGCGCATCCAACTTGCCGCAGCCGTCGCCAATCGTGCTGGCCGTCAGCTCGGCGAGCCCCTGCTGCTCGGGCTTGAGCAGCGCGTTGCCGCCGGGCAGCATCATGTCCATGGCCACATAGGGCACGGTTGCGTCAGGGATGAGAATAACCGTGCGGCCCTGGCCCAGGTCGACAACCTCCTGCTGACCGGCCGATGCCGCGGCCTGCTTTGCCGCCTTGGCGGCGGCAGCTCCGGGCCAGTTTTTTTGCAAAATCGCCTCAAGGTCGGGCAGCTTGACGTTTTCGGGCGCAAGCACGCGCACCCTGACCAAACCGGGGTCAAGCCAGAGGTCAATGGCCTGCTGCACCTGCGTCTGCGACACATTG
The DNA here is from genome assembly GCF_004801255.1 of Desulfovibrio desulfuricans. NCBI lineage: Bacteria > Pseudomonadati > Thermodesulfobacteriota > Desulfovibrionia > Desulfovibrionales > Desulfovibrionaceae > Desulfovibrio > Desulfovibrio desulfuricans. Next base: position 1,972,398 of record NZ_CP036295.1, read on the forward strand.
CGCTGGGTGAAACGCAGGTTTTGTTCCGCCTGGTTGCCGCCCAGTTCAAATTGCACAGCCCCCAGCCAGGCCGCCAGACCGTTGAGCGTCTCCGCCGAGCGGTCAAGGCTGTCCTCAAGGTTGTAGCGGGCGCGCTTGAGGGCTTCAGGCTTGAAATCCGCAGCCTTGAGTTTGGCAAGGTCAGTGGTCAGCCCCTGCCAGAAGGCCTCCAGCTTTTCCGGCGCCATATTGGCGGTGACGTACAGCATGCCCGCGCGGTCAAGGCTCATGTTGCCCACGCTTATGCCGTCCACGAGCTGCTTCTCGTATTCATACTTGCGGCTCAGCAGCGAGGTTCCGTCGCCGCCCAGCAGGTAGCTCAGCACGTCGAGGTCCACAGACCGCAGGTCGCGCAGAGAGGGCGCGGGAAACGCCATGCCGAGGTAAACCTTGTTCCAGGGGCCGCGCACCACTTCAACGCGGGGGCCGCCGGGGGCTTTGCGCAAATCAACCGCAGGGGGCGCAACAACGTCGTTGGTATTGGTCAAACCGCCAAAAAGCTCCTGCGCGTGCTGCTGCACGGCCTGCGGGTCAACATCGCCCGCCACCAGCAGCAACATGTTTTGCGGCTGATACCAGCGCTGCACATAAGCGCGCAGGTCGTCAGCCGTAACAGCGCGCACGGTTTCCTTGAAGCCGATGATGGGCCGCCCGTACACGGTATTTTGCAGGGTCGAGGTTTGCAGGCTTTCAAACAGCCTGCTCATGGGCGAATCCTGATCGCGCTCAAGCTCGGAGATCACCACTTCCTTCTCCGACTCCAGCTCCTTGGGATCAAGAGAGGCCTGGAAGGCCATTTCCTTGACCACATCCATGCCCATGCGCCAGTGCGCAGCGGGCATGTCGGTCATGAACCAGGTTTTGTCAAAGCTGGTGGCAGCGTTGAGGTAGCCGCCAAGGGCCTCCACATCACGCGCCACCTGCCCCTTGGGGCGGTGGTCTGTGCCCTTGAACACCATATGCTCAAGCAGGTGGCTGATGCCCGCCTGTTTGACGTCTTCGTTGACAGAGCCAGTGCGCACATACAGACGGGTCGCCACCAGCGGAAAGCGGGTATCCTTGATGATATACACAGAAAGCCCGTTGGGCAGACGCGTCAAAACCTGCTGCTCTCCCGGCGCGGCAGAGGCCGCGCCAGCCAGCAAGGCCAGCAGCAGGGGCAATAACAATAAAATGCGTTGCATGGTTGCTCCTGAAAATAGATTACAATCCGCACCATCACGGCAGACAACGAGAGGTATACGGCCATGACCGGGATTGCTGTTGCACCAACTGAAATAATAATACCGTCAGCGCGGCGATGCAAGTCGCCGTCAGGGGCGTGTACCCAAACGGCAGCCGCGCTCACGTAAATCTGCTCGCGCACAAAGAAGGCCGCAAAAAAAAAGCCGACAGTCGCGCGACTATCGGCTTGAGCGCTGGCAATGCAGCGCAAAACAATACTCCCAACCGGCTGCCCTGCCCCGGCAACAGCCGGAGCAAAACCGCTAGCCTCCCAGGTAGGCTTCCTTGACTTTGGGGTTTTCAAGCAGCTCTTGCCCAGAACCTTCAAGCACCACGCGCCCAACTTCAAGAATGTAGGCGTAGTGCGCCACCGAGAGGGCCGCAAAGGCGTTTTGCTCAACCAGCAGCACGGTTTTGCCCTCTTCGTTGATGCGCTTGACGATGTCGAAAATTTCACGCACCAGCAGCGGGGCAAGGCCCAGCGAGGGTTCGTCGAGCATGAGCAGGTCAGGACGGCTCATAAGAGCACGCCCCACAGCCAGCATCTGCTGTTCACCGCCAGAGAGCGTGCCGCCCTTCTGCCAGCTGCGTTCCTTGAGCCGGGGAAACAGGCTGTAGACCCACTCGATATCGTGGGCTATCTCGGCCTTGTCGCTGCGCGAGTAAGCGCCAAGGTGCAGGTTTTCCTCTACCGTCAGATGGGGCAGTATGCGCCGCCCTTCCGGAGAAAGCGAGATACCCTTGCGCACCATGTCTTCCGGCTTGAGCCCCATGAGCGAAACCGGAGCATCGCCCTCGTGACGGGTCAGCAGAATGTCGCCGCTGATGGTTTTATTCAGGCCGGCAATGGAGCGGATAATACTGCTCTTGCCCGCGCCGTTGGCCCCGATAAGCGTCACAATGCTGCCGCGCGGGATATTCAGGCTAATGCCCTGGACGGCCTGGATGCCGCCGTAGCGCACGTGGAGATTACGAATTTCAAGCATGATGCACCCTGTCCATATCTGTCGGTCTGCTTCGGGAACAGATTCCCGTTGCCAGTCTTTTTGCTGCGCCCTGCCGCACGGTTTCGCCCCGCTGGGCGGCATTACGGCGCAGCCGATAGCGGGCATGCGGAGCCGTACGCCCCGCAGCCCGGCCCACGGTTATATAGCTTTTTCCATTGAGGCGTCCTCGCCAAGATAGGCGCGGATAACCACAGGGTTGTTGCGTATGGCTTCCGGATTGCCTTCAGCGATAAGAGCGCCGTACTCCATAACCCAGATGTACTGGCACACGCCCATGACCACCTTCATATCGTGCTCGATGAGCAGGATGGTGAGGCCGAATTCATCACGGATATGACCAATAAAATGCATGAGCTCAAGGCTTTCCTGCGGGTTCATGCCTGCAGCTGGCTCGTCGAGCAGCAAAAGTTTGGGCTCGGTGGCCAGGGCGCGGGCAATTTCGAGCCTGCGTTGCGCGCCGTAGGGCAGGCTGCCAGCCTGATCATCAAGGTTGGCGCTCAGGTTCACCCTATCTGCCAGCTGCTTGCTTTTTTCAACAATGGCGGCTTCTTCTTTATAAAACGCTGGTATGCCCAGAGGAGCCATCCACCAGGGGCAGTGCCTGCGCACGTGACAACCTACCATGATGTTTTCGAGCACGGTCATCTGCTGCGAAAGGCGGATATTCTGAAACGTGCGGGCCATGCCCAGGTTGCAGATTTGCGCGGGGCCAAGCCCCTTGACGCTCTTGCCGCCAAAAATCACGTCGCCTTCCTGAGGGGTGTAAAAACCGCTCAGCACGTTAAAGGCTGTGGTTTTGCCCGCGCCGTTGGGGCCGATAATGCCCGCAATGGAGCCCTTGGGCAAGGCAATGGAAAGATCGCTCACGGCGGTAACGCCGCCAAAACGCATGGTTACGTCTTTGGCCAGCAGCAGTGCGCCCTCGTAATTGGGGGCCTTGGGCAGAATGAACTCGCTCATGCCTTGCCCCTCCTGAAGAATGCACCAATAGTTTTCCAGGTCAGCTCCCTGGTTCCCATGATGCCCTCACGCCGGTAAAGAATAATTGCCAGCAGCACCAGCGAAAACACCACCATGCGCATGCCGGGGATGCCGGGAATTTCGATGAACCCCAGATTTATGGGTTCTTCAATGGCGCGCAGCCATTCAAGCAGGATGGTGATGACCGTAGCGCCCAGCAGGCTGCCCGTCAGTGAACCAAGACCGCCAGCCACAACGAACATGAGCACGTTGAAGGTCAGCAGAAAGTTGAACATTTTTGGGTCGATGGTCGAAAGGTGCGTACCCAGCAGCGCCCCGCCCACACCGGCAAAAAACGCGCCGATGCAGAACGAGAGCACCTTGTAGCGAAACACGTTGATGCCCATGACCCGGGCGGCAATTTCGTTATCGCGTATACAGCGCAGCACGTTGCCGAAATTGCTGAATATCAGCCGCGACAGCACAATGAGCGTAAACAGCGTCCAGATATAACACGAGAGCAGGTCCGCATGCCCGGGAATACCCTTGATGCCCAGCGAACCGTTGGTCACCGAGGTGGCGTTGACAATGATGACGCGGATGATTTCGGCAAAACCCAGGGTGGCTATGCCAAGATAGTCGTCGCCGAGGCGCAGCACGGGCACGGCGATGATAAAGGCAAAGATGGTGGCCACCAGCCCGCCAGCCAGCACCGAAACCCAAAAAGGCGTGAACAGCTCAGAAAAAGGCCAGATGATGGGTTCGAGAATCCACATCATCTCTTTTTGCTCGGGGTTCAGGATGCACAGGGCCGATACATACGCGCCGATGGCGATAAAACCTGCGTGCCCCAGCGAAAAAAGACCGGTGAAGCCGTAGATGAGATTGAGCGAAAGCGCCAGGATCGCGTTGATGAAGATGAGCTTGGCGATATAAATCTGATAATCGCCGAGAAAACTTTCTGCCTGGGAGAGCACTAGGCCAAACAGCAGCATGACCATGATGCTCAGAAGTGTGCTTCTGTTCAGGCGCATTAGATCTTCTCCTCCATTCGCTCGCCCAGCAGACCCGTGGGCTTGAACAGCAGCACAAGCACCAGCAGCACAAAGGCAAAGGCGTCTCGATAACCGGAAAGCTCAGGCATAAAGGCCACTGTCATGATTTCTACAAAGCCCAGGGCAACGCCGCCGATAACCGCGCCCTGGATGGAGCCGATGCCGCCAAACACTGCGGCGATAAAGGCCTTGAGGCCCGGCATGATGCCCATGTAGGGGTGCACCTGCGGGTAGCGCAGGGCCCACATGATGCCCGAGGCCGCCGCCAGCGCGGAACCAATGCCAAAGGTAAGGGCAATAATGTTGTCCACGCGCACGCCAAGCAGCCGCGTTGTTTCAATATCTTTTGAAATGGCGCGCATGGCGAGGCCGGGCTTGGTGCGGTAAACCACGTACAGCAGAATGCCCACAAGCACGATGGTCATAGCGGGCACAAAGGCCGTGAGGGGCAGAATGCGTATGCCGCCAAGCTGCCATTCGGAAACCAGCCACTCCGGCTGCAGTACGGGGCGGGGCTGACCGGTAAAGATAACCACGGCAAGGCTTTCAATAAAAAACGACACGGCAATGGCGCTGATAAGCGCCGAAATTCTGGGGGCATCGCGCAGGGGTCTGTAGGCTATCCTTTCCACAAGGATGCCGAGCACGCTGGCGCCCAAAACGGCGACCACAGCGGCTACGCCCCAGGGCCAGCCGAAGGCGAATGTGCCAAAAAAGACAAAGTACGCGCCTAGCATCAAAATATCGCCGTGGGCAAAGTTGATCAGGCGCAGGATGCCGTAAACCATGGTGTAGCCGATGGCGATTAGCGCATACAGCGACCCAAGGGTCAGGGCGTTGAAACAGTGCTGCAAAAACATGTCAAGGCTCATGGGCCACCTCAGCGCCTCGCAACGGACAAAAGGCCACAACAGGCCCCCTCCGCCCGAACAGCGGCAAAAAAAGGAAAAAAGCGCCCCGCGGCGATTCCCGCCGCGGGGCTGATCAGATGCTAATTTATTTGGGGGTTACTTCGCCCACATAAACGCGCTTGCCATCCTTGTATTCAATGATGCCCACGGGCATTTCAGCGTCATGGGTCTTGTTGATGGTCAGCAGGCCCAGAGCGGTGGGCAGATCCTTGGTTTCCGCAAGAGCCTTGGCAATGGCCTTGGGGTCGGCGGAATTGGCGCGCTTGATGGCGTCAAGGATCAGGAAGTAGGTGTTGTAACCAAGAGCGCCGTTAACGTTGGTTTCCTTGTCAGGATAGGCGGCCTTCCAGGCTTCGGTGAAGCGCTTGGCGGCGGGGCTCATGTTGGGCATGGCCGGGTCGTAAGGGAAGGTGGTGTGCAGGAAGCCCTCGGCAGCCTTGCCGCCGAGCTTGAGGGTGTCGGGGTTGTCCATGGCGTCTGCGCCCATGAGGCGGAACTTGGCGCCAAGCTCGCGGGCCTGCTTCATGATGATGGCGCCTTCGGCGAAGTACGCGGGCATGAAGACGATGTCAGGCTTTTTGGCGATAAGTTCGGTCAGCTGGGCGGTAAAGTCCTGATCGCCGGAGCTGTACTTGAGGGTGGCCACAATTTCGCCGCCGAGCTTCTTGAAGTCGCGGGTAAAGAAGCTGGAGAGGCCCACAGCGTAGTCGCTGGTCATGTCCATGAGCACGGCGGCCTTGCGGAAGCCGAGGGTTTCATAGGCATAGGTAGCGGCAGCGGCGCCCTGGTAGGGGTCGATGAAGCAGGCGCGGAAGTAGTACTTCTTGCCCTGGGTCACGAGGGGGTTGGTGCACGAGGTGCCCACGCCGGGCACGGCGGCCTTTTCGGCCACTTCTGCGCCGGCCATGGCCAGCGAGGAGCCGTAGGTGCCGATGAGGGCAACGACCTTGTCGCGTTCCACAAGGCGCTTCACGGCGTTGGCCGATTCGACCTTGTCGGACTTGTTGTCGACCACCACCAGCTCAACGGGGCGATCAAGAACCTTGGGCATTTCCTTCTGTGCAAGACGCACGCCCTCAAGTTCGAGCTGGCCGCCAAAGGCATTCTGCCCGGTCAGGGGAAGGTACACGCCAATTTTGATGGGGGTGGCATCGGCGGCAAGCGCCTGGCCGGCAACGCCGAAGGTCAGCGCCAGACCAGCCAGCGCGGCAAGAAATTTACCCAGTTTCATCCTAACCCTCCAAAGGTTGTGCGTTCAGAGCGGCCTTCCACAAGTATGGCCGGTCGCTCCATACTATAGCCGAGTTGCCTTCAGGCTGCAATTGCAATTAGCTGCCCCTGCGGCAACTCACAGACAACATGCGGCATAACGCGCAAAAAGTCGCGCGTCCGGCCTTGAGAATCTGTCCCACTCCGCCGTCAGTGCCAGCCCGGGGACAATGGCCCTGACAACGGGAATGTCAAAATCCTTTCTGGTCAAATCCACATACAGAGGACTTCTGCCGTGCGCCGCAAGCACCGACTCAAGCAGCCGACGATTGGCGCGGGGGGAGGGCAGGCTGTAATCCGGCAAGTCCTCTAACACACGAACGGGCAGTCCGGCTAGTCCTGATCCCGAGGGATGCGGGGGCTTGCCCTGAGATGTTGAATACGGCCAGGGCGTTTCTGTCAGCGCGGCCAGCGCGGCGCGCGCGCCGCACAGGTTTGCGCCCGTGGCCCTTGCGACCGATCCGTCGCGCCCGGTCACAAAGCACTGATACACGGGCAGCCCCAGCTCGGTGGTCAGATCCTGAAACTGCACCCGGATGCCGCAGGCTGCGTAATCGTCAAGCAGCGACTGCACCAGCTTGTCGTTGCTGCGCAGGGTAAAGCAGCGCGTGCGGCTGTAGGGGGTGGTAGCCTCGGCGTCGCGCTCGGCAACTTCCGTCAGAGCCGCCACCACGGCTTCGTCCATCATATTGCCCGACGCAAGCCCGGTGGAGCCGCCAGCCAGAAACAGAGCCTGCTCGTCAAGGTTGCAGAACAAAAAAACAGCCTGTGCAGGAACCAGCACCGGAGAGCCCGACACGTCGCTGGCGGCGAGCCAGTGCAGCGGCGCATTCTGATAGGGGGCCTCAAGGGGCAGCAAATTGGGGTCCAGCGCAGCCCTGCCCTGCTCCACCAGCTCCGAAAATCTGGCCACCGTCAGGGGCAGATCAGATTTGCGGTTCAACACCATCCCTGCGCAGGCGTCAGCGTCTTTTACACAATTGCAGGGGCCAACGCTCACATAGGCGCTTGCCCGCTCCACAATTTCCATGGCGTACGAGGCCCTGGCCCCTGCCAGCGAAAGCCCGCGCCCGTAGGCCGTCGCCTTGCCCTTAAGGGTGTGGCGCACCGCGCCGCTCTGCACCGCAATATCCACCTGCCAGCTCCGCAGCAGGGCAATAGGCGAAAGCGAGGCCTCATGGCGCATCTCCGGACCGTCAACAACACCGCTTTCCATCAGGGCGTCCATGGCGCGCAGATAGGTCTCCTGCGCTGGCGGGCGCTGCCACGGGTCCCAATTCTGCGCCGTGAGCGCCTGGTGCTGCCGCGCAAGGGCATCGGCGTGCGCCGCCATGCGCCTGCCCACGGCGTCGAGCGCTTCGGCGCTAAAAAGCGGCCCTATGCCCGCCTCGTCCAGCCGGGGCAAGGTATGGTGATCGCAGATATTGGCGCGAAAAAGAGCGCTCCAGGCGGCTGCGGTTGCATGATCAGGCAGAGTCGCGGCCCTGAGGTACACTGCGGGGCTGTACGCGGCCAGACGCGCCGCCGCGTCAGCCGGAAGCCCCCCGCCCTGCCGCGAGGTTTCACCCCCAAGCAGGGCGCACTCGGCCAGCAGGGCCGCCAGTACGGGCCGGGCAAACACGTCGTCTGCCGCATCGTAGCAGCTGACCGCAAGCGCGCGCCGCTCATCCTGCGGTTTGCCCGCCAGCTGCCGCAACAGATGCAGATGCAAAAAATCGTCCATGGGTGCTGCCTCGAGCCGGGCAAGAGCCTGCTCAAAGCTCAACGCGAGAGGCGGGATACACGAAAAATAGCCCGTTGTGGCCTGGGTCTGCTCATGAGTGTAGGCATAATCCAGCACCGTCAGCTCACTGTTTGTGCGTGCCGGATGCGCAGAACTGTTGTCTTTCATACCTTCCCCGGTCTTGAGGCGCTCATGCGAGCTGTCCTTGTCGGAGCCGCGCGGCGTTTATATTCCTACAAAAGCGCTCAGAAACTCCATAAAAAAAAGCGGGCCGACATGCGACCCGCCCAAAAAAAGGAAGCCCTCCCAAGAGAGGGCTTCCACAAAGGCATATTAACGCTTGGAGTACTGGTACCGGGCGCGGGCAGCACGCAGACCGTACTTTTTACGTTCTTTCTTACGGGCGTCGCGGGTAAGAAAGCCAGCTTTCTTCAGCATGGGGCGCAGGGCCGGGTCAACCAGAAGCAGCGCACGGGAAATGCCGTGGCGCACGGCTTCGGCCTGCCCGGTGACGCCGCCGCCGGCAACATTGATGCGGATGTCAAACTTGTCGGCCAGCTTGGCAAGCACCAGAGGCTGACGGATGATCATCTGCAGGGTCTTGCGAGGAAAATAATCCTCGAAGCTGCGCCCGTTAACCGTGATGCCGCCGGAACCGGCGTAAAGTCGGGTACGGGCCGTGGCGGTCTTGCGGCGGCCTGTGCCGTATTCAAATTTCTCGCTCATGGCTCTTTACTCCTTAATGCGGCAGCGTCAGCGGCTGGGGATTCTGGGCCGTATGCGGATGTTCGGACCCGGCGTAAATCTTCAGTTTCTTCAGCATGGCGCGGCCCAGACGATTCTTGGGCAGCATGCCTCGCACCGCAGCGGTAAGCACGCGGGCGGGCTTGTCGGCCAGCATGTCGCCGAGTTGGGTGGTCTTGAGGCCGCCCACCCAGCCAGAGTGCCGGTAGTACTTTTTGTCGGTCAATTTTTTGCCGGTAACTTTAATCTTTTCGCAGTTTACAACCACGATAAAGTCACCGTTATCCATATGGGGAGCGAATTCGGGCTTGTGCTTGCCGCGCAGGCGGTGGGCTATCTGGCTGGCCAGACGGCCGAGCACCTGATCCTGAGCGTCAACCACGAACCATTCACGGTTGATGTCTTTGGGGGTGGGGCTGAACGTCTTCATCGGAGTGACTCCTCACATCTGCAAATATCAGCGGCCGTTAGGCAGCAAAAAGATCCATTGCGCGATGTGCCGTCGAACGGGGGTGACGACAATATCGCAGTAAAGGCAGCTTCAATACTATAAACACCAAAAGCTGTCAAGCATTCCACCCCTCAAAGAGATGAAAAACCGACCAGTCTGGCGCGCACAGCGCAGGGATATGGCAGATTGCAGTGCCGCCGCCAGCAGGCGCGCCCAGACAAGAGCGCGGCCTCTCGCGCCGTGGCCACAGATCGGCACATTCCCGGCATCAGTGTTGAAGCCCTTGAGCTTTACCTCACTCCCTTCTATAGTGCAAACTGTTTTTTTGCGCAGTCATTTTCTGGGAGGGATTGCATGCCCGTAATTCGCAAGAACCTGCTCCAGCTCATTTTTTCCGGCGCGTATCTGCTGCGCTGGAACGACAAGCTGCGGCCCGTAGAGCTGCTTGAAACCGACAAACAGGCCCATAAAATGTTGCTCGCCTGCGTATTGTGGCACGAAAATTCGCGCCACATGCCAGACCCCCAGCGCGTGGCCCTTGCCACGGAAGTTATCGAGGGCGGCCTGTTCGACTATTTTTACCGCCTCATCATCACCGACGTTAAGCCGCCCATCTACTATAAAATCAAGGAAAACCCCGAGCAGTTCCGCCAGCTGACAGCGCATGTGCTCGACAAGCTGGAACCGGCCCTTGCCCCGCTTGGTCCCTTTTGGGAGCGCATGCGCCAGTGGCACGCCAGCCCCGACGACGATACCCCTGCCCGCCGTATTCTCACCGCCGCCCACCTCTTTGCCTCGCAGTGGGAATTCAAGCTCATCGAACCGCTCAACGCCCCCTTTGACGATGAAATGGGCGACATCGGCCAGTCGTTTCCTGACCGGCTCGATACGTTTGCCGAGCTGCACGGCCTTGCCGCCATGCGCACGCCCGGCACGGCCCTGTCCCGACTGGCCAACCTGTGCGGGCAGCTGCGCTTTCAGGTGCGCTGGACGCAGGCCCCGCGTATCCCGGCCACGTCTGTCCTCGGCCACATGTTTATTGTCGCAAGTTACGCCTACTTTTTCAGTCTTGCGGTCAACGCCTGCCCGGCGCGGGCCAACAACAACTTTTTTTGCGGTCTGTTCCACGACCTGCCCGAGGTGCTCACTCGCGACATCATCTCGCCGGTCAAGCAATCCATCTCGGACCTGCCAAAAATTATCAAGGAATACGAAGATAAAGAGCTTGAGCGGAGGGTTTTTGGCCCTCTGCGACACGAGGGCTTTACCTCGCTGGTTGAACGTATTGAATACTATCTGGGTGCTGCCGTGGGCTCCGAATTTCAGGAATGCGTGCGCGAAAACGGCGTTGCCCGCGCGGTTGACGGCTATCAGGCTCTTGCGGCCTGCAACCATAACGAGATGGACCCCAAGGACGGGCAACTGGTAAAGGTTTGCGACAATCTGGCGGCTTTTATTGAGGCCCACAGCTCCATACGCAACGGCGTGTCCTCCCCGCACCTGCTGGAAGCCTGCGTGCGCCTGCAGACGCGCCTGCGCGAAAATTCACCCAACGGGCTGGGGCTCGACGCCCTGCTTGCCGACTTTGACTAACACCACAACGCCATGAAAATTTTACCCCGCTCTCTCAAGGCACTGCCGCTTCTGGCGGTGATGACGGCCCTGGCCTGCCTGCTTGCCGCCAGCCCCCGGCCCTGTTTTGCGCTTGCCATTTCCAAAGGGCTGCCCTTTTACGCGCAGGACATGGAATTCTACTACGAGCACCACCGTGTGGAGGCCCTGCCCGGGATATTGCGCACGTTTGACGCGCAGGGGGTGCTGCGCGACAGCCTCAAACAGATTATGCTGGCTGCGTTTATTGGGCAGGTGCTGCGCGACGACCCGGCCGCGCGCCAGCGCATCTTGCCGCCCGCCCCGACCCTGAGCCGCGATGGGCGGCGCACGCTGGCCTGGGCGGCCCATTTTGCCCGGCTGCCTGACGAGGCGGCCCTGCTCGCCAATCTGCTGCAGCCCTCGGACAACCTGTTGCTCGACCAGATACGCCGCAGCCCCAGCCCGGTGACCAGCTGGGATATCTATTCCGAAAAATCCGTTCTGCAGATGTATTGGGCGGCGTTTATGGCCTCTGGCAGCAACGAATTTCTTGATGTCATCATTCGTGCGGCCCTGCACTATGCCCGCCTCAACGCCGAGGGTTTGCGCAATGACGATACGTTTTCGGCAAGTGCCGCTGCGGCGGCCTCGCTGTATGAATTCTCTCCCCGTCACGCGGCCGTCAAAAAACGCGTCGAGCAATTTTTGCAAAAGGCTTCTGGCCCGGAAGCCGAAACACTGCGCATCATCCTGCGCAAGTAGCGGAGCACGCAAACGGCACGGCAGGGCTGACATGCAGAAATTGCCGAGACGGGCGGGCATGATTGAAAAATGGGACAGACAGGATGGCCGCCGGGGCAGCTCCCCCTCTGCCAGCAGGGCTGAAACGCAAACCGGGCACGGGGCTGACAGTCGGCCGGTATAATCAAGCAGGCAAACCACATACCGGCTGGCAGCGCTACTGCAAGCGCACCAAAAGGCTCCACCCCTTGCGGGATGGAGCCTTTTATCATCGAGACAGGCGGCCGGGCCGCCCCGCTCTAGCCTTTTTTCATGTGTTCGATCAGGTCGATGAGGCTTTTCGCCTGCGCGCGCAGCGAACCAAGCTCCTGCATGGCAACCTGCATGGATTGCGCGGTGCTGGCGGCAATATGGTTAACGTCGGCTATGGACCGGTTTATTTCCTCGCTGGTGGCGGACTGCTGCTCGCTGGCTGCGGCGATGGCCCGCACCTCGTCGGCGGTCTGCTCCACCATGATCACAATCTCTTTAAGGGCCTCGCCAGACTTGTTGGAGTAGTCCGTGGCGGCGGCAACATTGTCAACGGACTTTTCCACCTGCTGGATGCTCTGCCCGGCGCTCTGCTGGATAGCCGCAATGGCGTTGCCCACGTCGGTGGTGGAAGACATGGTTTTTTCCGCCAGTTTGCGCACTTCGTCCGCCACAACGGCAAAGCCGCGTCCGGCGTCGCCCGCGCGGGCGGCCTCGATGGCGGCGTTGAGCGCCAGTAGGTTGGTCTGGTCGGCGATGTCTGAAATAACACCCATAATCTGGTTGATGGCCTTGGCATGGTCATCGAGCTGGGTCATGCCCTCCTTGAGCGCTTGCGACTGGCGTTGCACTTCCTGAATGCCCGTCACAGCCCTTGAAACGATCTCGGAGCCTACTTCTGCCTTGCGCTTGGCGGCATTGGAGATATCCGATGCGCCGCCAGCATTTTTTGCTACCTCAAGCACGGTTGAATTCATTTCTTCCATGGCGGTGGCGGTTTCTGCCAGACGGCTCGCGGCATGGTCAAGCGCTCCGCCGGTGCTTTCGACCTGCTCGGCAATATCGTTGATGGAGGCGTTGAGCTGCTCCACCACGTTTTCTATCTGGTCGGCGGCGCTCATCATACCTTCGTGCTTGGCCTGCTCGGCCATGGCCTGTGCGGCGCGGGCATCTTCCATGGCGGCCTTGGCCTCTTCACCCATTTTGCGGGCTTCTTCAGCCTTTTCGCTGGCCTCAAGCACGAGCTTGCGCAGGTTGGTTTCCATCGTGCGCAACGAATCGGCCAGATGCCCCATATCGTCGCGGCTGTGCACTTCAAGCTGCGCCTCGGTATCACCCCCGGCTATGGCCTGGGCGTACGCGGTAATTTTGCGCACCGGCGCGCTGACCTTGAGCCCTAAAACAAGGGATAAAATCAGCTGAAAAACAAGCAGCCCAACGCCAATCCAGACAGAGTTGCTGATGGCCGTCTTTTCAAGCCGTTGCAGCTGGTCAATGGGCATGCCCACAAACCACATGCCCACAATCTTGTTGTTGGCGTCCTTTACCGGCCAGTAAGCCGAATTGTAATCCACGCCCAAAATGTTGTTGTGCGCAAATACGGTTTCGCCCCGCTGCAGCACCGCCGCTAGTATCTCCGGCGCCTGCAGTTTTGTGCCCACAGCCCGGTTGCCGTCATCCTTCAGGATGGTGGTCATTACACGGGTGTCGCCCTTGAAGATGGTGACGTTAACGCCCGATATGCTCTTGAGCCAGTCAAGATAGGCAGGGGCCACCAGCGACGTGCCGATGGAAACGCTGCCCACAAGCTTGCCCTCGTGCATTACCGGGTAACTGGCGCGGATGGTAAAGGGAACCTCGGTGCCAGCAACAACGGCAACAGCTGGGGAACCCTTGAGGGCCATGGCCACTGTTTCCTGATTTGTGACGCTGTCGCCGTGCTTTTTGGAATGCCCGCGTGCGATGACCATACCTTTTTCATCAGTAATGGTCATAAAGTCCGACCCGGCCTTTTTCATCAACACGATGCCGATTCGGGACGCCGCTTCGGTATCTTTTTCCGCCACGGCCTTATTAAAATCATCGTTTTCTGCAATAAGGTCAGCGCATTGCAAAAAATTTTGCGAAGTTGTTTCGTTGGCAGCGCTGATAACATGCTGCATCCTTGTGATGCCCCTGTTCAGTTCGTCTTCAATCGGAACTTTCATGAAATGGATTGAGACAAAAAGCACAACACCACAGCATGTGATCAGCGCACCAAAAAGCGACCCGACATATGTGTGCGCAATAGTCCAACGCATGCCCTTCTCCTTGCCAAGAACGTATACCACCAAATTTTACCGTGTCACAGTGCCCGTCGCTGGATGGGGAAAGCCAACAGCAGGCGTACAACCCTCCCCGAGCAACCCAGCCATCGGTTGCAGGGGCATATGTGCGGAACAAAAAACAGTATATCCTCATAGAGCATTAACGACTTGAATAAAAAAAAGAATAGGGCAGTCAGCGACATTTATTACAGGAAAATAATTTTTTATTCATAAAAACGATAATATCATATATACAAAAACAGTAACAGATATGCCAGTTGGGTCAATGGGTTTTATCCATCAGATGCGGATACTTAAATTTAAATCTGTATAAATCCGGTTTGTTATGAGCAGTTAAATTTCGATAGTTTGTGATTTTTTTTTCAATCACTCCATTTTTCCCTTGCGGCAACTACGCTGCACGACGACAAAAAAATTCGCAACCGTACGGCGAGCTGCAAAAAAACAACGGAAAAGGCCTGCTTCTGCCCCGCAATTGCAGCCATCGTCGCAAGCGGAGCAGAAGCAGGCCCATGAACAGCCAAAATAAAAAAAACTACTCTGACAGTTTGTGGCGTACCTGGCGGCACAACCCCATAAGGGCATCGTATTCGTGCCGCAACAGTCCGGCGCGGCTGAACAGCCGCCGCCACGGCATAAGAAAATAATCGGGGTTGTCGCCGTGCAGATAATCAAGACGCAACAGCATGTCTTTAAGCGATTCCATGAGCCGCTCCTGCTCCGCCGCCGTCGCCACCCGGCCGCCGCGCGGCGTATCCGCTGGCCTTTCGCCGTGCTGCAGGGCGCGCACGGCATTGGCGCAGGCATAGCTGAGCAGCAGCACCGCCTGGGCAAGATTGAGCGAGCTGGCCGCCGGGTCGGTAGGGATGGTCACCAGCCGGTGGCAGTGCATGATCTCGTCGTTATTGAGGCCACGGTCTTCCGGCCCAAAAACCAAGGAGACGCGCTCGCCGTTTGCCATGGCGACAGCGGCCTCGCGCGCGGCCTGCTCGGGCGAGAGCAACGCCTGCCGCCAGCCGCCTGTGCGTGCGGTGGTTCCAAATACCAGAGAGCAAGGGGCCACGGCCTGCTCGACATTTTCATGCACTTCAACGGCATCGAGCAGATTCTGTCCCTTGGGCGTGGCGAGGGGGCGGGCTTTTTCCCTGTCCCACCGCTCGGGGTCCACCAGGCGCAACGTGGGGCAGCCCATGTTGACGCAGGCGCGCGCCGCCATGCCGATATTTTCGGGAAAGCGCGTTTTTACCAATACAATTTCAAGGTTTTGCAACAGCATTATCAACCTCAGCACAGGCCCCGCAGCAGGTTCAGGAGCACCTGCGTGGAGGCATCGGGAGAAAGAACCGGGGGCAAGCCAGACGGCATCTTGGGCCAGATGCGCCCTGCGGCCAGAGCCAGCATGGCTCCGCCAGCGCCGCACTTGCACACCGTGCCCAAAAAACGGCCCATCATGGCGCCAAAGGCGGCATCCAGCGCTTCGCGCAGCGGGCGGCCTTTAAGGCGCTCAACGGCAAAGCAGCCTGTCCATGCGCCCGCGAGCGCGCCAATGAGCGCCCCAAGCCCAAAAAACAGCGGGGCAAGCAGTATGGCCCCCGCTATGGCCCCAACCATACCCGCAAAAGTGCCGGAAGAGCTGGAGCCATAGCGTTTGGCCTTGAGTATCTGCATGCCCATTTCCAGAGCTTCGCCCACCAGGGCAATGCCCACCATCATGATCCAGAACCACATATCCATGGAGGCCGTGCCCGGATGCACCACCTTCCACAACGCCACAAGCCCCAGCAGCACCCAGTTGGCGGGCAGCCCAAAAATATTGAGCAGCAGCACAAAGCACAGCAGCGTTATGAACGCCCCGGCGAGCATAGAGGCCAGGGGAAAAGGCAGAAAATCCATGCGGTCTCCTCTGATGACTACTTTTTGTTGCGCAAATCCTGCAGACGCACGGCCTTGCCCTCTGTGCGCGGCAGGCTGTTGCTCTCCACAAGTTCGACCTTGGGCGTGACAAGGATTTCGTCGCGCAGGCGCGAAGCAATGGCCTTTTGCAGGCTTTGCAGCACGCGCATGTCTTCTACAAAATGCTCGTCCCGAATTTCAATCTGCACGCGCATGACATCGCCCAGGCCGTCGTTTTCGAGCAAAATCAGGTAACTCTGCCCCACTTCGGCAAAGGTCATGATGACCTGCTCGATCTGCATGGGGTAGACGTTGACGCCCTTGATGATAAACATGTCGTCCGCACGGCCAAGGATGCGGTCGATGCGGCGGTGCTTGCGTCCGCAGGCGCATTCGCCGGGTATAAACCGGGTAAGGTCTCGGGTGCGGTAGCGCAAAATGGGCATGCCCTGGCGGCACAGGCAGGTCATGACAAGTTCGCCCACTTCGCCTTCGGGCATGGGCTCGCCGGTTTCGGGGTCTACGATTTCGGGGATATAGGCGTCTTCCCACAGGTGCATGCCGCTCTGGTGCGTGCATTCAAAGCCCACGCCGGGGCCGTTCATTTCAGACAGGCCGTAGGAGTTGTAGGCCTTCATGTCAAAGAGGTCTTCAATACGGCGGCGGAATTCCTCGGTATAGGGCTCCGCGCCAACCAGGGCGATGCGCAGCGGAAACTCGCGCGGGTCTTCACCCATGGAGCGCAAATGCTCACCCAGAATAAGGGCGTACGAAGGCAGGATGTGGGCCACGGTGGTGCGAAAATCCTTGGCGAGCTTGATCTGCCGCCGCGAGTTGCCCGCACCGGCGGGGATGGTCATGCAGCCCAGGCGCTCCGCGCCAAAATGGATGCCCAGACCGCCCGTGAACAGCCCATACCCCGACATGTTCTGAAAAACGTCGTCGCGGCGCACGCCCACCATGTGGATACTGCGCGCCATAAGGTCGGCCCAGGAATTGATGTCGTTCTGCGTATGGCAGATGGCTACCGGCGAACCGGTGGTGCCGCTGGAGCAGTGCATGCGGACAATCTCGGACTGCGGAACGCACAAAAGCCCAGTGGGATACTGCGAACGCAGATCCTGCTTTGTGGTGAAGGGGATGCGCCGCAAATCATCCAGGCTGCGGATAGAATCGGGCCCGATACCAGCCTCGTCCAGACGCTGACGGTAAAAGTCGCACTTGCGCGTCTGCGCCACGGTGCTTCTAAGCCGCGTAAGCTGTGCCTGCTCAATATGATCCCTGCTCCAACACTCCGCCTCATCAAAAAATTCCATGCCGCCTCCTCAGATTCATGCCGCAACGCCCCTTGGCGCAATGGCTTGTAATGCACACCCACCCGCGTAGCGGGCAACAACACTATTCTCCCAACCGGGCGTGCGCCCACCCCCAGACAAGGCCGAAACATCCGGCGATCATCATATCGCCGTGCGGGGCCAAAAAACGCCCATAACCCTGCAGCATGGCGCGCTTGGGCCCCGTAATATATGTGGGCTCATAACCGCCAGATTCTTCGCAGTACGGGCCAAAAGCAGTACCGTGCCCGCCGCTGGCCTGCACTTCTTCCGCCGGCAGCCAGTGTTTGCGAAACTGCTCAAGGTCGCCCAGCAGCTGCTCAAGGGAGCGCATGCCCGTGTGATGCTCGTAAATGCCGCGCACCTGCCCCCGGTACACCAGCGCGGCCACGGTATGCCCGTTGCCCACGTTGATGACGGTGATGCCCTGCCGATAGCTGCGGTCCATAACCTCTTTATCGCACAGCGCGCCAAGCAGGGCGCTAGCCCCGGTATCCGCAACCGGGCCGCCTGTTTTTTCGTGCAGGGGCACAAGGCGGGTCAGCGCGGGGGGCGGGGTTTCGTATATCCAGCGAGCCGGGTCGGACGACGACGCCAGCAGATCCGTCCAGGCGCGCATGCGGGCCTGACGGTTGCCATGCGTATGAAACCCGTGATCCTGCGCGGCCGCAATCACCAGATGCGGCAAGGGCAGACCCGCGTGACGCAGCAGCCCGCCCCAGAATTCCGGCGAATAATCTGTCAAAAATACAGGAACACTGCCCTCGGGACAAGTGGAACACACCTCAACCCCCAGGTTGCGCACCACTTCCTCGTTGTCGTGGATGCCGCGAGTGGCCGCCGCAGTGGCGCTGACAGCAAAACCCGCCGCAAGATGCTCCTTGATGGCCTGGGTAAAACCGCCGCCCATGTTGCCGCCGTAAAGCCAGATGCTGCGCTTGAGCAGCGTCAGCTCCCTGATGCGCTGGGCCACGAGCCGCGCGGGCGCGGGCAATACAAAGCGAGGCCAGTTTTCGCATTCAAGGCCGGGGCGGGCCAACAGGGCGTCCTGCGTGCCGCTGCCTATATCAACGCACAGCACCGGTCCCGTGCCGCGCAAAAACTTTTGTACGATTTCGTCCATTTTCACCTCTCAAGAACGAAAAAATCTACCTGTATCAATCATCAAGCGCAAGTCTTCGCGACTTTTTGAAAAAAAAGCTTGCCAAGGATCTTGGATTACGATACTTCATCTTCTCGCGCCGAGGTGGTGGAACTGGTAGACACGCTATCTTGAGGGGGTAGTGAGAATTCTCGTGCGGGTTCGAGTCCCGCCCTCGGCACCACGAAAAGATAAAGGATTACAACAGATTGTTGTAATCCTTTTTTTGTTTGCCTATGGCTTGGGATGCGCCTTCCAGGGGTCTACACCAAAGAGGCTCTACACCAAAAACAGGGGCACGCCGTCTTTAGCAAGAAGAGTTGCCGTCAGATGACGAATGGCGTGCAGGCAGAAATGCTCGACACCTGACTTTACGCAAAGCCTGCGGGCGAGCCGTGATCCTGTTCGCGTACGGCTTACCATTGCGGTGACAAAACACATATTCCTTATTCCATCCCTCCTTGCGCTGCTCCACCAGCAGCGATCTTAGCGTGCTGGTCATGGGCACGGGGTCATACTGCGTCCACCACCCTATCCAGCACTCGCTGTTCTGTGCTGGTCATGGGCACGGGGTCATACTGCGTCCACCACCCTATCCAGCACTCGCAGTTCTGTGCTGGTCATGGGCACGGGGGCATACTCCATACCGCCGCCCTTTCCCTTGCGGGTTCCAGGCATGACTATTCGGCCAGAAGCGTGGCACCGCCTTAGAGCAATAGACGAATACACCGGGGAGCCCTCCATCGGCTTTGCGCTAAAAATACTTTCTTTCGTCTTTGTGCGTTCTGTGGAGCTGCGCGGTGCTGAATGGCGTGAATTTGATTTTGAAGCCGCAATGTGGGTTATCCCGGCAGAGCGGATGAAAATGAAGCGGCCCCACACTGCTTCCGTGGCCCGTCAAGTTCTCTCTTTGTTGGGTGATCTGCGCAACACGACTGGAAACGGTCAGTTTCTTTTTCCAAGCTTGTTTAGCGCCAGCCGCGAAACGGCGCTTCGTGCCAAGGGAATGCAGGATCAAACGCAGGGGCTTTTGCCGATATGTTTTGATTTACATATGCATATTATTTGCACTGAATTAATAATAATTTCTTTAGTGTAACTGTAATGTGATATTAATTACATATAAGAATTATATTGATTATTTTTTTATAAATTATAAAGACAGTAATTATTTGCCATGGTAATATGCAGATAGTCTAAATATAGATAGGAGATTTTATGGATTATCTATTCAAATTGGCCGATGTGGCACTCAAGAGCGTTGGTAAAAAGACATTCACCCTTGAAGATGGGCACAGTATGACAATTTCTCCATCAGGTGATGGAAAAACCATGAAAATTGATATTGACGACGGGGAATCGTACAAAACCAGGGGAAGTAACAGCTTTGTCTCTCAGATAGTAAAGATTTTAAAAAATAGAGGGGTTGCATGGTGGGATGAAACGAAAGAAGGGCAAGACAATGTTTACAACGTTCTTTCAATGTATGAACAATTTGAAGATGTTCCTCAGCAAGAACGCCAGGATATGCTCGGTAACAACTGTTTTGTTAACTCACATTAATGAATCGCATTTGTACATGTTTGTAAAAAAGTCCACAACTTCACAATTTAGTCTATTTTATAACCTTTTACTTTGCTTACGCGGGTCAAAAACTCCCTCCTTCTTCGCGGGGCATCCCAAGCCAGAAAGAGGAATGGAGAATTATCAATGAACATAAGCTCAAGACAACGTGTCGAGATGGAACGTCTTTTATTTAATTGGAAAAAATATCTGGATAGTATCCCACCTGCATCGAATGATTTAAAGTTGCACAAGTGGCTTGGAATGAACACCGCTATTGTAAAAAAAGATAATTTTAACAACACCTTGAGGTCTTTTGTTCATGACATGAGGACGCGTCTTGATGCGTTGCCGTAATAAACATCGGTAGAAAGAACATTAGGGCCGGGGAAACGTGATCACCTTCATGCAATGACCGGCCTGAGGGGGGGGGCATGGCAGATATTCTGCACGGGGTATTCCCACAGTACCCAGCGAAGGCCCTAAAAAATTCTTAGGCATCCAACCCTTTTCGCATTGAAAGCTCTCTATAAAACCACCTCTTCATCAATTCTGCTGAAATGATGTACAAAGCGAAAATTGACAGGATCACACCATACGACAGCAATGGAACGGGCGTGAATCCAAATAATCCAGCCAATGGAGCGCTCGGAATGATAATGACGAGCGCAGCGACCAGCACAGATGCAGTCGCGAGACACGGGCTCGGTTTGTTTTTAAAAAATGGCGTTTGTGACCGGACAATCAAAACGATGAGCGTAGCGAAAACAACTGATTCGATGAACCACCCTGTGTGGAATTCGTGCTCCTTGGCGTGAAACAAAAAAAGTAAAACGCCGAATTTATATAATCAAAGACGGAGCTCAGAATGCCAAATGCGAGCACGAATCGCTTGATAAACCGGTGTCCCATTTATGGGGAGACCGTATCCACTCGACATCAAGTGCGTCGGAAGAGATAGCCATAGACGGAAAATACGTCATGAGATTCGTCAAAAGCATCTGCGTGGGCAGACGTTGCAGAAAGGGCATAACCAAAGATGCTCCGGCCATACTGAACATGTTTCCAAAATTTGCGCTTGTTGTCATAAGATGAGCTAGTTTAGACTTGATCGGACAGGCAACGCCGTCAAAACAGAGTGACTGTCAGATCAAGTCTAAACTAATACAATTAATTAATAATCCTATTAAGCCGACGCAGTTCTGCTACAAGAGAACCTACCTCTTTCTGCAAACTTCCAACCCTGCTGACAATATCGTCTACAATAGTGCACGAAGGATCTTCGGGACAGCGAAACAGGTCTGCGACTGAACAGTCAAGGCATTCTGCTATCGCCTGCAGGCGACCAACATGTGGCGTGTTGCCACCAGATTCAATCCGGCACAAGGAACCGCTCGTGATACCAAGTCTTGCAGCCAGGTCGCGTTGTGTAATCTTCTTTCTTTTTCGACGCGAAGCGATGTTTGCACCAACGATCAGAGCAAGTTTGTCCTGAGATTTAGCATTCATATCGTTCGTCTCGTGCGATAAGTTATAAAGCGGTTGCTCTTAGCCAATGCCTCCCACACATCCCCTTCAGACCCAGACATGCCATTTATTCTTTTGCGGCTGATTTTTCTGTTTGCACCACACCACCACCAAGAACCTTGTAAAACTCTATGCGATTCTGGTCGCGTCCCTGGTTTACGTCCACCAACGTAAGCTGGGCTGCAAACCACTCACGCTGCGAAACCAGTACGGTTAGATAGCTTTCAATCCCCTGGTTGTACCGCGCCTGCGATAGATAATATGCTGCACGGCAAGCCTCGGTGAGATCCCGTTGTGCCTTGAGCTGCTTTTCCCATGATTCACGCAGTGCAATGCCGTCCGAGACTTCCTTGAACGCAGTTTGAATTGCCTTTTCATATGTTGCGACAGCGATCTTTTTTTGCGTTTCAGAAACAGAAAGTGTCGCCAGATTTCTGCCGCCGTCAAAGATTGGCAGTGACGCCTGGGGCAGGAATTGCCACACGCCAGTGCCGTTGCCAAATATGTCGATCAATTCTGGCCCCATACTGCCAATACTGCTTGTAAGTGAAATGCGTGGGAAAAAATTGGCCCGCGCTGCGCCAATGTCCGCATTGGCGGCCTTGAGCAAATGCTCTGCCTGGAGGATATCTGGCCGTTGCAAAAGAACCTGCGAGGGCAATCCCACTGGCAGGTCACGGTATGGCTGCATATTTTTGATCAGCTTTGCCGGTAGCAGTTGGTCATCAACAGGCCTTCCCACAAGCAGAGCAAGTGCTGACCGGGAAGCCGCCACCCTGCCAGAGTACAGCCCGCAACTCACCCGGGCCTGATCCACGCTGGTTTCAGCCTGACGCAAATCAAGCTCGCTGGAAACACCACTTTCATACCGGCGTCTGATCAACGCATAGGAGTCTGACTGGCTCTTGAGCATATCCTCTGAGATCTGCAGCCGCTCCCTGTCCCCCACCAGGGCAACGTAGGCTTGCGCCACCGAGGCTACAAGGCTGATTTTTACGCTGCGGCTGGCTTCTTCCGTTGCCAGATATTTTTCAAGCGCTTCATCCTTAAGGCTTTGGATGCGCCCAAAAAGATCAATCTCAAATGAGGTCAAACCCACGCTCAGGGCAGATGCATGTGTATAGGCGTGCCTTCCGCTTGTGGTGAGGAAGTCAAAATTGTCCTGGGTCAAGCTTGAGCCCTGCGCATTGATTGTGGGCATCTGGTCTGCACGCTGTATGCGGTACGCCCCCCGGGCAGATTCAATATTCAGCAGGGCGATGCGCATATCCCTGTTATTTTCAAGTGCGAGTGATATAAGATTGCGCATGTTTGGGTCAGCAAAATATTGTTCCCAACCAAGCCTTGCGGCCAGTTCTTTATCCGCCACAGTAGCAGATGCGTCTGGTACATATCCCGGCCAGTTGGCCTCTATAGGCATTTCTGGTCTTTTATATGTGGGTGCCATGGAGCATCCCGCCATCAAACCTGCAAGTAACAGTATTGCCAGCCTGCTCATTGGCGAACTCCCTTGGATGCAAAAATGGCAGTAACGATGACGAAAAACAGCGGGATAAAAAACACCCCCAGCAAGGTTGCCAGCAAGGTTCCCCCCATTACGCCTGTACCCAGAGCATTCTGCCCTCCCGAACCAGCGCCCGAGCTAACGGTGAGGGGCAAAATGCCCAGCAAGAATGCCAGCGAGGTCATGAGAATTGGCCGCAACCTCAGGCGGGCTGCTGAAATTGCGGCCTTGGCCAGGTTTGTGCCGCTGTCGTGCATCTCCTTGGCGAATTCAAC
The DNA here is from genome assembly GCF_004801255.1 of Desulfovibrio desulfuricans. NCBI lineage: Bacteria > Pseudomonadati > Thermodesulfobacteriota > Desulfovibrionia > Desulfovibrionales > Desulfovibrionaceae > Desulfovibrio > Desulfovibrio desulfuricans. The sequence continues at coordinate 1,995,709 of NZ_CP036295.1, forward strand.
AATCAGAATGGCATTTTTTGCAGAAAGGCCGATAACGGCAAGCAAACCTACCTGAAAGTAAACGTCATTATTGAATCCCCGGCAAAAGACCCACAACAGTGAGCCAAGAGCACCTAGCGGCACAACCAGCATTACTGAAAAAGGTACAGACCAGCTTTCATACAGTGCCGCCAGGCACAAAAATACCACCAGCAAAGACAGCGCATACAACAGCGGAGCCTGCGCCCCCGACTGACGTTCCTGAAACGAAATGCCTGTCCATGAGTGCCCCATACCGGCAGGAAGCTGATCCATCATCTTTTCCATTTCAACCATGGCTTGCCCCGTACTTTTTCCCGGTGCGGGGCTACCCAAAATTTCAAGAGATGGAAGTCCGTTGTATCTGTTCAGGCTGGTAGGGGCGTATTCCCACTGGCATGTGGCAAAGGCGCTGAAGGGCACCATTTCTCCGCGACCATTACGAAAATACCACTTATTCATGTCTTCAGGCGTCATGCGGTGTTCTGCAAGCCCTTGGACGTAGACCTTTTTAACTCGCCCACGGTCTAGGAAATCGTCGGCGTAGGCGCTTCCCCATATGGTGCTCAGCGTGGCATTTACATCGGCCAAGTTCAGGCCCAAAGCCCCAGCTTTTTCTCGATCGACATGAACACGCAGTTGGGGCTGATCTTCCATCCCGTTGGGGCGTACTGCCATAAGGGCACTATTTTGTGCCGCCATGCCCAGCAGCTGGTTACGTCCAGCCAGAAGGGCCTCGTGCCCCACACCGCCCACATCCTGCAATTGCAGGTCAAAACCCGAAGCGTTACCAAGTTCCTGTATTGCAGGCGGTGCAAACACATAGACCTGGGCGTTCGGCAAACCAGCAAACCGCCTGCGTGCACGGTCAACGAGGGCGTCAACCTTTTGTGAATGCGATTTCCTTTTGCTCCAGTCATGCAAGCGGGCAAAAATCATGGCGCCGTTCTGGCCGCGACCAGCAAAGTTGAAACCGACAACAGCCATGCAATTCATAACCGTGTCTTTTTCATCATTGATAAGGTAATTTTCAATTTCCTTGACGACAGTTGTTGTGTCTTCAAGTGTTGCCCCTGGGGGCAACTGCGCCATCATCATGGCAACGCCCTGATCCTCGTCTGGCAAAAAGCCCGTGGGCAAGGCCCGAACAAGAACAAGCAAGCCCACAATAAAAACAGCATAGATGAACATGCACCGGCCAGACCGGCGCAAGCACATGGCCACGCCCTTCTGATAACGTTGCAGAGTACGGTCAAACCATTTGTTGAACGCCCCAAGAAAACCGTGCTGTGTCAGGTGGGCCCCCTTGGGCGGCTTTTTCAGCAAGGTGGCACAAAGAGCCGGGGTAAATATCAGGGCAACTACAACCGAAAGCACCATGGCCGAAACAATGGTTACGGAAAACTGCCGGTAGATGACGCCCACAGACCCTTCCATAAAAGACATGGGAACAAAAACCGCCGACAGAACCACGGCGATGCCCACCAAGGCACTGGTTATTTGCGACATAGATTTTTTGGTGGCTTCCTTGGGCGGCAGCCCATCCACATACATGATGCGCTCCACGTTCTCCACAACCACGATGGCGTCATCCACAAGCAGGCCAATGGCCAGCACCATGGCAAACATGGTGAGCGTATTAATGGAATAGCCCAGCGCGGAAAGAACGCCGAACGTACCCAGCAAAACAACCGGAACCGCCAGAGTTGGAATAAGCGTGGCGCGGATATTCTGAAGGAACAGGTACATGATCAGCACGACCAGCGCGATTGCTTCTACCAGGGTTTTTACAACCTCGTGAATCGAAATTTCCACAAAAGGCGTTGTGTCGTAGGGGTACACCAACTTGAGCCACGAAGGGAAATAGGCGGACTGCTCCGCCAGATACGCATCAATATTTTTTGCCGTTTGCAGCGCATTGGCCCCAGTAGCAAGCTTGATGGCGATATTGGCAGCGGGCTTGCGCATGAACCGGCCAAAGATATTATAAGATTCCGACCCCAGTTCTACCCGCGCCACATCCCGCACCCGCACCATTGAACCGTCGGGGTTTGTACGCAGAATAATCGCCCCGAACTGTTCCGGGGTTTGCAAGCGCTCCTGAAGCGCAATGCTGAGATTGATTTTCTGACCTTGCACGGCTGGCGCACCGCCAAGCTGACCAGCTGAAATCTGGGCGTTCTGCGACTGGATAGCCGTAATAGCATCGCTGGGCGTAAGAGAATAGCTGCGCAGCTTGTGCGGGTTCAGCCATATGCGCATTCCGTAGATACTGCCGTAAAGCGTCGCCTCGCCAACACCGGGCAAGCGGCTGATGCCGTCGAGCAGTTGCGAACCCACATAGTCGCCAATGTCGCCCACTTCTTTTGAGCCGTCTTCGGAAATAAATCCGTAGACCTTCATAATGGTAGAGTTGCTCTTCTTGACCGTAATGCCCTGCCGCTGCACCTCATCCGGCAATAGCGGCATGGCCAGTTGCAGCTTGTTCTGCACCTGAACCTGAGCGATATCGGGGTTAGCTTCCGCGCTGAACGTCAGCGTCAGTTCCATATTGCCGGTAGAATCGCTGGTGGAGGCCATGTATATAAGATGGTCCAGACCTGTCATTTTCTGTTCTATAACCTGGGTGACCGTGTCCTGAATGGTCTGCGCCGATGCGCCTGGATAGGTGGCAGATACAACTACAGAGGGTGGCGCGATTTCGGGGTATTGCGATATTGGCAGGCGCACGATGGACAGCACCCCCGCAAGCATGATGATGATGGCAATAACCCATGCAAAGATGGGGCGCTCAATAAAAAAGTGAGACATCAGCGCTCACCGCCCATTGCCTGCGGGGCATGCTCTGACGGCAAAACTTTTACGGTCTGGCCAGGGCGGATTTTTTGCAATCCGCTGGTCACCACACGTTCCCCTTCATGCAGCCCGCTCAAAATGACCCAGCTCACACCGTGAGTTCTGCCCACAGATACGGGTCTTGCCTCTACCTCACTGCTTTCGTTAACCAAATACACGCTGGCATTGCCCTTGGCGTCGCGCATCAAAGCTTCCTGCGGCAAAAGTATTGCATGGTCGTTGGTCCCTTCGTCCAGCTCTACCCGCACATACATGCCAGGCAGGATAACGTGCTCATGGTTGGGAAAAATTGCCCGCAAGGTAACGGAGCCTGTGCTTTCATCTACCCGCACTTCCTGAAACTGCAGCGTGCCCCGGTCAGGGTACTCTGTACCATCTTCCAAAAACAGGTGCAGTGAATGATTGTCCGCATCCGAACGCTGCAACCTGCCGCTATCAAGGTTGCGTTTAAGATGTAGTAATTCAGTGGCAGATTGGGGCATATCCACATAGACCGGGTCAATCTGCTGCACGGTTGCAAGCGCAGTAGACTGATTCTGCGTTAACAGAGCGCCGGGCGTAACACTTGATCGGCTGATTCGGCCACTAATGGGAGAAGTTACCTTGGTATAGTCCAAATTGATTCGCGCCGTCAGCAATGCTGCTTTGCACACAGCAACATCTGCCAGAGTCTGCTTGTACGCGGCATCTGCATCTTCAAATTCTTGTCGGCTCACTGCATTAATGCCGACCAAAGACTTATATCTGTCAAATTTCAGTTTTGCAGGCAGCACATTGGCCTCAGCCCTTGAAAGTGATGCTTTTGCACTGTCATATGAGGCGATATAGACGGCAGGGTCTATTTGATACAGCACCTGCTTTTCCTTGACGTCTCCACCTTCCTCAAACAGCCGCGCCTGTAATATACCGGTAACCTGTGGGCGTACCTCTGAAATCTGGAAGGCCGAAACCCGGCCCGCCAGAGTAGTTCTGAAATTAACCGATTGGGGATGAACTGTGCATACGGATACTTCCGGCACGGCTCCGCGGCCCCCATCACGGTCACCAGAGCACCCTCCCCCAATGATGGACAGCGCGGCAACGCATAAAAACACTCCCGTCCTTACAGCAAGCATACGATTCCCTTCTTTTTGGTAAATTAAAAATATCGGCTAGTTATTCAGATATTTTAGATTTTGGTTGCTTTCAAATTGGCTTTAGTTAAACTAAAATGACTTGATTGTTAGTAAGTCCATTAAAAATATCTGTCAAGAATGGTCCATTTGGCGAAGTAAAAAAAAATTGATACGTAGCACCTCACCGTAATGCCAACACTCGCTGGAAGGGACATTTGCTGGCAATCAAACCAAATCAAGCTTGCAGGGGAGAGAACATGCCCAAGCAGATCACACGCAAATATTCTTCTCCGCTGCGCGAGCAGCAGGCAGCCCAAACTCGAGGAAAAATTATTGCGGCAGCAGAACACCTGCTACTTACCTGCGGATACGCAAAGACCACAGTGGAAGACATTGCGGCGGCAGCAAATGTTTCACCCCAAACGATCTATGTGATATTCAAGAATAAACCCGGCATTATGACTGCCGTGCTTGAGCAGGCCTTTGAGGATACAGAAGGGCAACTGGCCGCAACACGCGCCTTGGAAGAAGCTGACATCCATGCAAGGATCCGGCGCACGGTTGCCTTTCTTGTCCAGGCTCGCAAGAAAGAAACACCGCGTTATGAGCTGCTGCGCAATGCGGGTATCTTGTCGCCAGAATTGGCAGAAATTGCCGCAGCAGCTGAACTTTCCGCGCAAAAAAAGCAGGCAGAGCATACGCGACACATGCTCGAAGGGGTCCCCCTGAAGCAGGGAATTACAATAGAGAAGGCCGTGGATATCTGGTGGTATATTACTCACCGCGAAGGATATCAAACTCTCGTGCAAAAACGCGGTTGGAAACACAAAGTGTATGAAGAATGGCTCATTGAAATGTTGGAGTCTGCCACTTTAAAAAAATAATCTTGCTGTGATGATGTAGTTTTTGAATTTAATCAAGCACGCTGCGCAACATTTCAATACTAAAATTCTACTATAAAACATACAATGAAGTTATAAATATGCTGACACATTGTGGCCGTCAATCCAGTCCCCAGCGTTAAAATTTTCGTTATGTCTCTGTCACTTGCCTCTGGATTTTCACGTAAGTCATAGCCCCCCTAAAAGTATGCCCTGAAAAATTAGTGTTCCTGACACAGAGCACACGAATGAAACGTAGCAGACTCGCCGAAGAGCAGATTATTGGGATATGGCGGCAAGCCGGGGCAGCAGTGCATTTTGTCAGCCTGTGCCCTCAGGCTGGCATCTCGGCTGGCCCTTTTACAAATGGCGCAGCACGTCGGTGGAATGAACGTCTCTGCAACCAAGCGATTGCGTCAGTTGGAGGCAGAAAACGCCCGGCTGAAAAAAATTGACGGCGAGCAACCTATTGATATTGTGGCTCTTATGGTAGGTAAGGCAAATAGAAGATTATTACGACAATATAAAAACACGCCAATAGTTATATCTTGCGCACATGCCTGTCGCAGCGTTGATCAAGGGTTTCTCCAGCGCAGCATGATCTGACCAAAGGCCGCCGAAACATCTGCGTACAGAGTTTCCGCATCTGCTCCAAAGGCGCGTTGCCTTTTGCTTGCCAGGATAAGGACAGCGTGCAGGCCGTGCTCGGCATAGAATGGTTTGGCAAAATACGAGCGCACGCCCTGCGGGGCAAACAGGGCCCAGTCAATGGATTTTACGCTGTCCAGGGTGTCCTCGACAATCAGCGAGCTGAGGCTGTAGCGCTGTATATCCTGGGCAATTGTGCCTTCGTAGGCATGTAGGGTTCCCCATTCAAGGCCATCAAAAGCAGACCCCACGCCATAGACGGCCACTCTGCCGTTACCCATCTGAATATGCGACAGCAGCAGCCCGTCAACTTCGGGTTTGCAAAGCCCGTGCAGTTTTTCAAGCGCCGGGCGCAGATCGCCGGTGCAAATTGCGAGCGCTCCATCATCATCCGGTTTCACGGGTTTGGCATCAACGTTGACCAGCGCGGCCCGCACCACCTCCTTGCCCGGCTCGCCCCACAAGGTGAGGCGTACGTGTGCAGAAAACAGCCCGCGCTCGGCATTGCCCAGCAGCAGTTTACCCGACCACGCATCCCGCTCAACAGCCTTTTCCATCGCGGTCAAAAAAACTTTCATCACAGACGGCGGCACCACATCTTCGAGCACAAGCGCGCGTTCCTCCTGCTCCTCCCCCCAAAAAAGCATTTGCGCGGCGGTGTTGACGTCGCACAGCATTTGCTTTTTCAGGTCTACGGTAAATACCGGGTAATCGGCATCGCCCACGCGCATCTGAAGCTGCGCATTGTAGCAGGCAGAATTATAGCCGCCGGGCAAAAACGCCTCTTTCAAAAAACCGCTGTAAACATCCTGCTCCGGCTCTGGCCAGCCCTGCAAAATGAGCGGCGTGCGGCCATCGTCGTATTTCAGCCTGAAGATGGCGGCGGCAGGCCGCCCGGCATGGATCATGTCCCAAAACTCCACAAGCAGCGGATAATCCTGTTCCATTACCACCTGCTTTCTGAATGCGGCATTTTTCAGCAGCTGCGGAGCATCAAAACCCGCGCCGCGCCATCGGGTAAAAACCTCAAGACGCGACTCGCGCTGGCAAATGCTCCACAATAATCCAGGAAACCCCTTGCGCCATTGGAGAAAACGCGCCATGCCAGCTCCCTTTGTTGACAATAAAAACACAGCTCGGACGTATTGGCAGTAAAATAGACGCTAACCATGAGCAAGACTTTTTTACGCACAGCAGTGGTCTGACCACTGGCATAAAATTAAATATAACTCTGCTATCCCACCCGTATAATCTGCTTTTTATTCCCACAATTGTACACATACTTTTATAGTGGTCATACCAAATAAACAAAAATACATCATGTTTTTCATCATGTTAAATATAATTAGAAAAAAATTTTTGGTTATATTGCCAAAAAATTCACAGGCGCGCACAATGAAGTCATATAAAAGTACTTGAATACGCTTTGCCTGGAGGACGCCCATGATCACGCCAGCAAACGCCGAAAACCCGCTGGAACACGCCCTGTTGCAAGGGCGCTGGTCGCTGTTTGAACGCCTGCCCGCCGAGCGGCACCTTGCCGAAGAGCTTGGGGTCAGCCGCGCGACGTTGCGCACGGCCCTGAGCACCCTTGTGGGCAAGGGTATTCTGGAAACCCGCCGCAACAAGGGCACATTTGTGCGTGCCCTTCCCTGCAACCCTGACGCCGCCAGCCTGGCCGACAGCCTGCGGGCCATGAATATCGTCATGACCCCCTTGCTGGCAGCGGTATCTGGCTCATTTGCGCCATCAGTCATGCTGACGATCGAGCGGCATCTGCCCTCCATAGGCATGGCGCTGCACAGCGGCGACATGCGCCTGCTGGCGCAGCATCACCTCAAATTTTTCTCCATACTTTTACGGGCCATCGACAACGCCCGCCTTGCGCAGGCCGGCGCAGCCACCCTGCCCGATGTTGGCGCGCTTGCGCGGCTGCTGCAAGAGTGCAGCCAGGCGCGGCTTGAGGAGCTGTTCAAGCATCTGGCCCGCACGCTGCACGGTCTGCGCCATGCAGACGCGCAAGCCTGCGCATCTTCCGTTTCGGCCTACGCAACATGTCTTTTGCAAAGCCTTGGGGAAGAAGAATGATAGACCAGCAAAGACGCAATTTTTTACGGGGAAACTGGCGCGCTGTTTCCCCATGCATACCGGGCGAGAGCTTCGATGCAGAGGCCTTGACCTTTAACGGCGAGGCGCTGCTGCCGCCGGAATTTTCGCCCGGCATGTTGCGGTTTGAAGGGCAGCGGCTAGGGCTGCCCGTGGATAGCATGAACGAGGATGCACTGATTCGAGCAGTTGCACAGGCAATGCGCGCGCAAGCGCGCCCCCCCGTGGAAACGGAAACCCCGCAATCTTGAGGAGGGTTCTATGGCTGACCACGATATTCCCTATCTTGAAGAGCGAAAGCTCATCAAGCGCTGGCAGGGCCCTTGGCCTGTATTGGCCAACATGGCGGTAACTCTCGCCATATTTGCCGTAACCTGGTGGATTTTTCAGGATCCACGCGGCATCATGCGCTTTTATACGCCCTATGTGGGCTACAACTATTGCCGCTGGTGGCTCATTATTCTCATCTGGATGGCCTATATTTTCGATTTCTGGCCGTTCAAACGCAACTGGATACGCAATGCGCACCCCCTGCAAAAGGGCCTTGTGCTTTCGCTTGTGTCAGTAGGCGTTATGATACTGATGATTCACGGTTTTTTTGAAAACATTCTGGGCAATTTTGCTTTTGCCTATTTTAGCCCGCACCAGTTGCAAAAGCTGCCAGGGCTGACCGAATTCTACTCCACAGAATACGCGGCCCAGGCCTGCATGATGTTTGCCGTTATTGCCTCGTGGATCAGCCCGGCCTGGATTGTGGCGCTGGAAGGACGCCCCTGGCAGAACGAGGGCCAGCCAGTCAGAGGCTTCAGCATATGGCTGGGCACGTTCTGCCTCAGTCTGGTCATCTACTTTATGACCATGCACAACCACATGGGCATTCTGTATTATCCATGGCAGTACTTTACGGCCATTACGCCGCCGTACTGGGAATCGTTTGCCCAGACCGTTTCCGCCAACTTCCATGTGGCCTGGATCATGTGCTGCACCGTTGTGGTGTGGTTTGTGGAAGGCATATGGGAACGCTACCCCTTCTGCCTTATCAAAAGACCGGGGCTGCGCCGTTTTGTGACGTTTTTTGGCATCATAGCCATCTCCGTTTCGCTGTGCTTCTTCTTCTGGTACATGCAGGAACTCGTGTGGGGCGACGCCATACGCGGTCACCGGCGTGATGCCGCCCCCGACTGGCGCTGGCTGCATGTGGGCGAAACAGCCATCTTCTTCCTTGTACCGGCGTTATTCCTGCAATTCTATTGCGGCAACTGGCCCAACAAGTTCAGCACTCCGGTAAACGTACTTATCCGTACAGCACTGGTGGCCCTTGGCGGCATCGCCGTGTACTGCCTGTACTACAAGTACGCCCACTTTGTGCTCGGCACGCAAAAGGGCTTTTCTCACCCGCAGCAGTTCCCCATGATACCCATGATCTGGCTCATCGACATCTGGCTGATCAACTGGTGGTTCATGGACGGCTGGCCCGGCTGGAAGCGCGAATTGCGCACCAGCGAGGAGATCGCCGCCGACGAACACGCCTTTGCCGCCCAGAGCGCCTGGACCCCGGCCATGATTCCCGGTCTTGTGGTGGGCATTCTCGCTGGCGTTATTCTGTACTTTGCCATAGTGGCCGCGCTGCCCTGGTTCAGCGCACACTTCACCCTTGTGCAGTAGGGAGAACAACATGGACAGACGAGAATTTATCAAGGGTGCCGCGTTAGGTGTCAGCGTAGGGGCCATTGGCGCCATGGGCGCGTATTCATACTCACCCATGCGCAGGGCCTTTCTTAAGGACGTAAAGCGCGGAACGGCAGACATCGGCGTATGCAAGGCAATCAAGATTACCAACATCTCCGAGACGAGCTGGTTTGACAACGGCATCTTCATGAAGGATGTGACCGGCGCGGGCGGCCTGCTGGTAGACCAGTACACGTTCAACTGGCCCCCGTTCGGCAACGGCAAGGGCGTCGGCAAGGGCAATTACGCCGACGGCATGAAGCTGATCAAGCACCTGTTGCCCAACAAGCTGGAAGAAGCCTGGCAGATCGTACGCGAAAACAGCGTGCATTCGGAGAATGCCGGTGGTTTTTCATGCCTTGTCGAAATTGAGGCCATGGACGGCAAGGTGACAAAATACCTTTTTGACACCGGCTGGAATTACCTGTGGATGGACACCTGCTACAAGCGCGAAGGCATCGACACCATGCTGGCAAACAATGAAATTGCCGCAATGATCCAGACGCACGAGCACATGGACCACTACTTCGGCCTGCCCGCCGTAACCAAATACAACCCGAATATCCATATCTATACGCCCAACACCTTTTACCCCAACGGCAAGCAGTATCTCAAAGACTGCGGCCATGTGGGCAAGTGGACAGAAGTACCCAAGGGCCTGCACAAAATTCAGGAGGGCGTAGCCCTCTACGACTTTGACTGCCCCATCATCTTCAAGGTGTTTGGCGAAATGTCGCTCTACTGCAACGTAAAAGATATTGGCCTTGTAAGTATTACCGGGTGCTGCCACCAGGGCATCATTCTTTTTGCCGACACAGCCTACAAGACCATTGCCTACGAAAACGACCAGTTCTACGGACTTTACGGCGGCCTGCACATCTCGCCCTTTGACGACTGGGACCCAAAGTACGACGATCTGGTGATAGGCCTTAAAAAGTGGGATCTGCAACGGGTGGGCTGCAACCACTGCACCGGGCTTATCACGGCCCAAAAGTTTGTGGATGCCGGTTACCCGGTTGTGAAAGGCACGGCGCGGTTTCGCTCCAAAACAACAAACTACCTCGGCAACGGGGACGTCATCAAGTTTCCCTCGTAAACGGCCCGGCCGGGGGGGGCATCCCCCCTCCGGCCAGGTTATGAACACAGCCTACCACGACGGAGAACAGCCATGCGCCTCGACACGCTATTGCCGCGCCCCCTCTCGCCAGAAACAGATGCAGAAAGTCCATCCATACTCAACTGCCTGCTCTCCGGCATACACCTTGACCGCAGACGGGCGCGGGGGCTGGGCTGGCGAGGGGTACGCCCCTCCAACCAGCTGTATGCCGCCTGGACATGCCGGGTGGCGGATTCTCCACACGTCTACGGCCTGGTTTTTCAGGAAGAACACACGGATGATTCTTTTCTTTACGGCACGTTTACAGCGCACGTCTTCCCCGATGCGGCAGATCCCGTCCTCGACATGTTTCCTCTACAGGCCCTGTCGCTGGCCCTGGGTGAGGGATACGGGGAAAGCGTGCGCAATCTCTCGCTGCACGCGCCAGAGCTTGCCCCATTCTGCATGGGTACCATCCAGCTTGTCGCCGCGCTGGATGGCACAGGCCTGACCCTGTCCGTATCCGCACCGGCCAGATACCGCCAGATTTCCAAACAGGGAATTGCCGCGCAGTACCCAGCCGCATCAGGCAGTAACGCCGCACAAGCCGCGCAGTCTTTGGCGTGGATTGTTCCACCCGGCGGGGTGGAATATGATGTGCCCGCATTCAGGCTGCTGCTGCGGCTCTTTACAACGCTAACGGCCACTGCCCGTACCCTGTTTGACGAAGAGCCGCGCCTGAGCCTGCACATGACGCCGCTGGCGCAGGCGACCGCAGACCGAAAAAATACCCTCCCCCAGGTTCTGTCGCTGCAAGCGCAACTGGGAACAGGCCCGCAGGCCCCGACCCGAGCAGCTCGTGGCAGCAATGACCGTGCGGGGGTGGTCGCCGCCCGGTCTGCTGACGGCAAGGTTCTGACGCACCTGCCCGGCCGCCAGCGCCAAAGGGCTGCATGCCCCGACGCCGATCTGCCGGTCATGCACATACTGACCGGTTTTCTTGGCGCGGGCAAAACCACCTTTCTGCGTCGCTGGCTGGATTATCTCAATGGCCGGGAGCAGTACGCCGCCGTCATACAGAATGAATTTGGCCGCATAGGACTTGATGCTTCTCTCACTCGCGGGGAGACGCATGTGGAAGCGCTGGACGAAGGTTGCGTATGCTGCTCGCTTGCAGACAGCCTGCGGCCCGGCCTGCAACGCCTGCTGGAAGCGGCCCCCGCCGAACAGATAATTCTTGAAACCACGGGCCTTGCCAACCCCGCCAACGTGCTTGAATCCATGAAAGACCTTGACGATCTGGTGCGGCCTGGGCTGATCATAACGGTCGCCGACGCGCTGACCTGGGACGCATCCTGCTCTGGCATCAGCATGGCGCAGGTAGAACAGGCCGATGTCATCATTGCCAACAAGGCCGACGCCGTCTCCCGGCAACAGCTTGAGACGATGATGCACGATCTGCGCCGCCGCAATCCCAAAGCCGTTATCCTGCCCGCAGCGCAGGGCAACATATCCTTTGCCATTCTGGACTCCCTGCACACCGCATGGCTTGACGCCCAAGGTCTGCCGCCTTCGCGCATTCCCCGTCTGCGCCCCATGAACGCCTTGCGCAACCTCAACCATACAGACGAGGGGTTTGCCTCGTTTTGCCTTAACCTGCCGCAACCGGTCAGCGTAAAAGACATAGAGCGCATGGTGGATTGCGCTGGCCCCGGGCTGTGCCGGGCCAAGGGCATTGTCAATCTTTGCAGCGATGGAACCGTCATGCCAGCCGTTGCCCAGTACGCCGCAGGCCGCCTGGAATTCGAAGAAGCCCCCGATGGATCTGACGAGCGGTACATGGTCTTTATCGGGGTGAACCTGTCGCCGGTTGACGCTCCCAGTCAGAGCGCGCCAACCGACTACTGAAACGGCGGCTCCACCAATTGCGGTTGAGGCACAAGACAGCCCGCCACAACAGCATAAACCCTGCCGGTACTGCGTGCCGGTTGCGTCAAGGAGGCAGTAATGAACATCATTGCACTTGGGGGATGGATGATGTGGCCCCTGCTGGCCGTTTCCATTCTTGCCCTGACGGTGATTGTGGAACGCCTGCTGCTGTACGCATCGTGCGGCTTGCCCGATGACGGGCTGAGGGCGGCCCTGCTCAAAGCCTCGTGCAACGGCGATGTGGGCGCGGTGGCGCAACGCATGGCCGCAGTGCCGCTGCTGCAACCATTTGCCGGGCTGCTCACAGTGGCAAGCCCCAACCGCGAATCAACCCTGCATCTGGCTGGCGAGCAGATTCTTGAGCAACTGGAACGGCGGCTCGGCCTGCTTGGCGCCATTGCCCGGCTGGCTCCCCTCATGGGGCTGCTGGGTACGGTAAGCGGAATGATCTCCATTTTTTCCCGCATCGCGCACGCCACCAACGGTGTGGACATGAGTATGCTGGCCGACGGCATCTGGCAGGCATTGCTCAACACGGCCTCCGGCCTGTGCATTGCCATTGTTGCCCAGTTTTCGCTGGCATTTTTTCATGCCCGCCTCAAAAACATTGCCAGCATGCTTGATGCTGCGGGCAATGCAGCGTTGATGCAAAGCGCTCCCAGCACCGGCGATGCCTGCTGAATTGTTTTTTTCGCTGCACGAGCTGCGGCACGCTCTGCGGCACCATCTTCTGACGCAGACATGCCCGGCAAATTCCCTCTTGCTGCTCAAAGGAGGCAATGCAGATGCTTCGCCTTTCCCGTCCGTTGAACGCAACGTATGAGTACGACCTGATCCCGCTCATAGACATGCTATTTATATTGCTTATATTTTTTGTTATTGCCGCGGCATTTGCGGTTCGCGGGCTTGAGGTGGATCTGCCTGCGGCCAACAGCAGCAAAACGCTGTCAGGCAGGGTGATTGAACTGCGCCTTACCGCTGACGGCGATATTCTTTGCGAAGGGCAGCCCCTGCCCCGGCAGGAGGTCAGGGGCAAACTGCACGAGCTTGTGCGCGGCTTCAGGAGCAGACCGGGCAGACTTGTGCTGGCCGCTGACCCCAAGGCGCCGGTAGAAAGCCTGATATTTCTTGTGGATGAAGTGCGTATGCAGGGCGGTGAAAAACTGATTATCGCCACCACTGGGCAACCGGCAACGGACAAGCCATGACCACCACCGAGCGATTTTACGCCGCGCTTGCCATTTCGTGCCTTGCTCACTGGGGCATGCTCCACCTGTTTGGCGCAGTCTCCGCGCAAAATTCGCTAGGCACGCCAATAACCATCAGCATGGATTCTCTTGGGCTTGGGGCTTCACCGGAAGGCGGCGCTGGCATCAGCATGGAGGCCGCCCCCAACCGGGTTGAACCGCAAAATACGGCAGACAAAAGGCGACAGGCTTTTTTTGCCTTTCTGGACGACCTGGATGCTGCAGTACACGCCCACCGCATGGATGGAGGCGAAGAGGGACTGCTTGGCGTTGCAGCCTATGCTTTTACCGTGCGGCCCGACGGCAGTTTTACCGACCCCGTGCTGCGGCAGACATCCGGTTCTCCTGCTCTCGATGCCGCGGCATACCGGGCTGTTTGCGCGGCCAGCGGCAGCGTGAAGCGCCCGGAGATTCTGGGCAACGGCGATATCCCCGTTATTCTGCATGTAAAATATCAATACGGCTTGCGTTAGCGCAGCCCCCAGCCAGTCTCCCCCTTCACTAGCCATGCAGATCAAGAAGCAAGTTCACCGCCGGGTTCAAAACCCGCGTCGACCTGCATGCCCGGGGCATACGCCTTGCCCGGGGCATACGCTTTGTCCGGGCCCGCCAGCAATTACGGCGTGCACCCAATCAGGTTTTCCAGTGCAAGCCGCAGGCCGGGGAACAGATTGCAACCGGCGTTGCATTGCCTGACGCTCCTGCCGCCGGGCTGCAAAAAACGCAGCCAGCGCCATCGAGGATCCCCCTCCCGGCATTTTGGTTTAGCCGCCAGGATACCATAATTTGCCGGCATCCCGTCTGCAACGCGCCACTTGCCGCCATTGGCTGCGCCGCCGGGGCACATACAGTTTCATAAAGATTATCAAGTTAAATTGTCCCTGTGGAATAAAGCGCCGTGTCAAATTGCCGATAAGAAAGAAGTGCAACGATGCATCCCTTCCGGCATGGAGAGCAAAATATGTTTAAAGAGTGCAGCATTAAATGGAAAGTTCTTGGCGTAGCCCTGATCGGCCCGCTGGTGATCGCCGCGATCATGGCATGGGAGCGGGTGGACGACATCCATAGTGGCGCGGAAGAAGCTATTGTGGAAAAAAGCCGCACCATTGTGCTGATGGCTGAAGCTATCCGCAATGAAATGGGCCACAAGCTTGAAATAGGGATAATGAAGCCCTTTGACCAGTTGCCAGCCGACAAGGTTCTTGATGCTGTACCGGTTGTTACGGCCATGCGCATGGCCGCCCAAAATTCAAAGCAGGCTGGCTACGAATTCAGGGTCCCCAAGGTGCAGCCCCGCAACCCCGTCAACACGCCCACGGAGCTTGAGCTCAAGGTGCTGAAGCAGCTTGAGGAAAAAGGGCTTTCGGAAGTTGTCATCCGTGAGCACGACAAAATACGGTTTTTCCGGCCAATCAGGCTCACCAAGGAATGCCTTTTTTGCCACGGCAACACCGCTGGTGATAAAGACGTTGTAGGCGGCACCAAGGAAGGCTGGAAAGAAGGTGAAATCCACGGGGCCTTTGAAGTTATCAGCTCGCTGGAAAAAGCCAACACCCAGACTGATATGGCCAAAATCAACGTCACAATGTGGACAGCCGGCACGCTTGCCATACTGGCAGCA
The DNA here is from genome assembly GCF_004801255.1 of Desulfovibrio desulfuricans. NCBI lineage: Bacteria > Pseudomonadati > Thermodesulfobacteriota > Desulfovibrionia > Desulfovibrionales > Desulfovibrionaceae > Desulfovibrio > Desulfovibrio desulfuricans. Next base: position 2,010,954 of record NZ_CP036295.1, read on the forward strand.
TGCGCCTGGATACTGCTGCGAAGCGGCATTATCAACCCGCTTGAGCGTATCCGTAAATTTGCCGCCGCTGTTGCTCAGGGCGATCTTAAAGCCCGCCCTGACGGCGAATTTCATGCCGAGCTTTCTGATGTAAAAGAAGCCATTGAAACAATGGTGGACAACCTCAAGGTCAAGATGGACGAAGCCGAGGACAAGGGCAAAGAGGCCGCCGCGCAGGCTGTCCGCGCAGAAAATGCCCTTGTCGAGGCAAACCAGCAGGGAGAACGCGTTTCAACCCTGCTGGGCCAGATGCAAACCGTTGCCCGTCAGGCCATAAAGATCGCGCAGCAGGTTTCGCAGTCGGCAGAAGCCCTTGCCACGCAGGTTGGCCAGGTTACCGCCGGGGCCAGGCAACAGCAGACCAGATCCTCTGAAACCGCCACGGCTATGGAAGAAATGAACGCGACTGTTCTTGAGGTTGCGCGCAGCTCTGCCAGCTCTGCTGCCAGCGTTGATCAGGCGCGCACCATGGCCTCGCAAGGTGAACGTGTGGTCATTGAAGCTGTAGAGGCCATACGCGCAGTGCGCACCCAGACCAGCGAGCTGCAGGGCACCATGTCCTCGCTTGGCAGTCAGGCCGAAGGCATCAGCCGTATCATGAACGTCATTTCCGACATCGCGGACCAAACCAACCTGTTGGCGCTCAATGCCGCCATTGAAGCGGCTCGCGCGGGCGACGCCGGTCGTGGTTTTGCGGTTGTTGCCGACGAGGTGCGCAAACTGGCGGAAAAAACAATGTATGCCACCAATGAGGTCGGCTCCGCCATCCAGTCCATCCAGACTGGAACGCAAGCCAGCCTGCAAGGCATGGAAAAAGCCGCCCAGGCCGTGGAACAGGCCACATCGCTTGCAAACCAGTCGGGCGAAGCTCTCAAGCAGATTGTCGTCCTTTCGGAAGACAACTCCGACCAGGTTCGGTCGATTGCCACCGCTGCCGAGCAACAGTCCGCCACCAGCGAAGAGATCAACCGCGCGGTCGAGGACGTCAGCCGCATTGCAACCGAAACCGTCGACGGCATGGCGCAAGCCAACGCGGCGGTGGCTCGCCTTGCGGAGCTTGTGCGCGATCTGGAAAACCTCATCGACAAGCTTGAAGCAGCGGGCAAAGGCGACAACATGTAAAGGCGGCAACCTGTCAGTCCGCCTGAGTACTTGCGGACCATGCATAAAAACGGGCGACTGTGCATATTCTGTCTGCCCCGGCCATATTCCACCCTGTTCATAAGCAAAAACGGCGAGTTACTGTCAAAGGTAGCTCGCCGTTTTCTTTGCATATACCAAAGACGTAACGTCAACTTTCACTGCGGGATCACGCCGTTATATCCGCTGTGCTGCATGTGCAAGCACCGGCAGGAAATGCGGGATTTTTTTGAATCTTGCGTGTTACTTTTTTTAAAAAAATAATATTTCATGTTGATAGTCTGTAAAACAAGCCAGTTATAAATTCTCAATCGTATATCATGCGTGGTTTTGCGCACTTTTGTGAGCGGATGCACTTTCAGATGGATAATTAATGTATTAATATGATTGAAAAAAAAATGCCTTTAATTGTACATTTTTGAACAGAAGCATGTATTTTTTTTAACAATTATTGACACAATCTTTTGGGTAGAGTAGTATTTAACATAATTTATAAATTCACAATCGACTATTGCTTTAATCGTTTGTGGATTGATCAAGTATATCTTTTCGTAAATTTTATTCCTATTACAAGGAAAAATTTATGTCTAGCACCGAACTTGTTGATATCGTCTACATCATGGCGTTCTGTCTTGGCGGCATGAGCTTTGCCCTCGGCCCTTTTGTCATTGTATTTTTTCTTGCGCCCCGTATTACGCGCAACACCGTGGGCAAAACACGGCAAATAGTTGAATGCGGCATTGACCCCATTGGTGACGCCTGGATCAAATTTGGCGCTGTGTACTATATGTACTCGCTGTTGTTCCTCGCCTTTGCGGTTGATATTCTCTTTCTCTTTCCTGTTGCTGTTATCTACAACAAAGCCTCGCCTGTCAGCGATTTTTTGACCTTCGCGGAAGTATTTCTGTTTGTGGGCATTCTGTCCCTTGTCATTGTCTATGCGTGGAGAAAGGGAGTGTTCCAATGGCAACGGAAAATATATTTGGATCGGTAGTCCACTTTTCGAAGCTCGATGTGCTGCTTGACTTGTGCCGTGCCAACTCGCTCTGGCCCATGACCTTTGGCCTTGCCTGCTGCGCCATTGAAATGATGGCAACCGGCGCGTCCCGTTTTGATCTGGCACGGTTTGGGGCTGAGGTGTTCAGGCCGTCGCCGAGGCAAAGCGACGTGATGATCGTTTCTGGCACCATCAATAAAAAGATGGCCCCGGCCGTGCAGATTCTTTACGACCAGATGCCCGAACCCAAGTGGGTCATCGCCATGGGCAACTGCGCCATTTCCGGCGGGCCATTTGTGTACGAGGGCCAGTACGGCGTTGTGGAAGGCGTGGGCAAGCTGTTTCCTGTGGACGTGTTTATTCCCGGCTGCCCTCCCCGGCCTGAAGCGCTTATCGAAGGTATTCTCAAGCTTGAAGAAAAGCTCACCGGCACCCGCCGCTGGCCGGTGGTGACGCCCCCCGGGCTGCCCGGCCCCGCTGCGGCGCAGGCCGAACGGGCCAAAACCGCAGCCTCGGCGCTAACTGCACAGGATGAGGCGGGAGGGCAACAATCATGAACGCGGATACCCTTAACGCGCAGCTGGCAGCCTTGCCCGGAGCCGTGTTGCGCGCCACCGAACACGCGGCTGTAGGTTACGACCTCTCTACGACGCTGCCGGAAAGCTCGCTGATCGCCGCCGTAACCATTATGGACAAGGCCGGATACTTTATTGAAGGCATGACCGGGGTGGATTGGCTTGGCGAATGCGAGGCCCTGCGCAAAGAGGCCGAAGCCAAGGCCCAAAAGGCCGCCGAAGCCGCGGCCGCCAGCAGGGCTGATGCCGACGCGCCGGGGGCTGACGCCGCCAGGCCCGCCCCACCGGCTGAAACCCAGGAGCAGGGTTGCCCCCCGCAGCAAGACGAGCTTGAAGTGGTGTACGACTTCAACCTCTATGCCGCCCGCCACCGGGTATGCCTGCGGGTGCGCACGCCGCGCGCAAACCCGCTGATCCACACCATTGCCGAAATATACCCCATAGCCCACTGGCACGAACGCGAAATACACGAGTTCTTTGGCATCGTCTTTATCGGGCATCCATACCTTATCCCCCTGCTGCTGCCCGAAGACGCGGAATACCACCCATTGCTCAAGGACTACAGCGCATGAACTATCTTGCCCAAAGTCCCACCGACGAGCGGTTTGTTCTCAACCTTGGCCCGCAGCACCCGGCCACGCACGGCGTTTTGCGCGTCAAGATGGTCATGGACGGCGAGTACATCGTGGAGGCCGAGCCTGTGCTTGGCTACATCCACCGCATGCACGAAAAAATGGCCGAAAACCGCACCTGGGCGCAGTTTATGCCCAACACGGGCCGCATGGATTACCTGCATGCCCTGGCGTACAACCACGGCTACGCCTGCGTGGTTGAGCGGGCCGCCGGCATTGAAGTGCCGGAACGCGCCGAGTTTATCCGCGTAATCACCAACGAGCTGAACCGCGTTTCAAGCCATCTCCTCTGGTTTGGGGCCTTTGTGCTTGATCTTGGCGGTTTTTCGCCGCTCTTGTACGCCTTTGACGATCGCGAGCAGATACTTGACCTGCTCGAAGCTGTCACCGGCTCGCGCCTCACGTACTGCTACTTTCGCTTTGGCGGCGTGTACAACGACGTTGACGACGCCTTTGTCACAGGCACGCGGGCCTTTATTGCGCGCATGCGCGAACGCCTGCCCATGTATCACGCCCTTGTCTCCCAGAACCTCATTATCCAGCAGCGCCTTGTGGACGTGGGCATCGTACCCGCCGAGATGTGCCGCAAATACGGCGCAACCGGCCCTGTGGCGCGGGGCGCGGGCATTGCCTTTGACGTGCGCAAGCACGAGCCATACGGCGTCTACGACCGCTTCGACTTCGACGTGCCGGTGTACCCCGAGGCCGACTCCATGGCGCGCTACAAGGTGCGCATGGACGAAATTGAGCAGAGCCTGCGCATCATTGAACAGGCGCTCGATCAGCTGCCCGGAGGGCCGGTTATGGCGGCCAAGGTTCCCAAAACCGTCAAGCCGCCCAAGGGCGACTATTATCATGCGGTGGAGACGGCGCGCGGCCTTTTGGGCATCCACGCCGTCAGCGACGGCAGCGGTACTCCCTGGCGGCTCAAGTGGCGCACGCCCTGTTTTTCAAACCTGCTCGTTTTTGGCGAGGCCAGCAGAGGAATGCTGCTGCCAGACGCCCTGGCGCTGCTCGGCAGCCTTGATCTGGTTATTCCCGATATTGACCGCTAAGGAGAACAGCCATGACGTTTTACTCCGAAATGCTGCGTCTTCTTGGGTATCTGGTAGGGTTCCTTGTCTTTGTGGCGCTTAACGCCGCCTACCTTGTGTGGGTTGAGCGCAAGGTGGCAGGGCACATACAGCGGCGCGTAGGCCCCAAGGAAGTTGGCCCTTATGGCCTGCTGCAGCCGATTGCCGACGGCCTCAAGCTTATGGCCAAGCAGGTGTTCATCCCCAAAGATGCCGACGGCGTGCTGTTTTGCCTCGGCCCCGTGCTGGTGATGACCCCGGCCTTCATGAGTTTTGTGACCATCCCCTACACCGAGGGCCTTGTGGCGCGCAACCTCAACCTGGGGCTGCTGGCCATCTACGCCTTTGCCTCGGTAAACGTGCTGGGCCTGCTGCTGGGGGCCTGGGGCTCGCGCAACAAGTACGCCGTTATCTCCGCAGCGCGCGTGGTCTCGCAAAACGTGGCCTACGAAATACCCATGCTGCTGATTGTGGTGAGCCTCGTGATGGTGACCGGCACCCTCAACCTCAGCGAAATCGTGGGCACGCAGTCCGGCGGGTTCTGGCACTGGAACGTGCTGCGCCTCTCGGCAAGCCCGCTCATGCCCGTCTCGTTCATCATCTTTTTTATCTGCATGCTGGCAGAGACAAACCGCGCCCCCTTTGACATGGCCGAGGCGGAAAGCGAGCTCATCGCGGGAGCGTTTACGGAATACTCGGGCATGGGCTTTGGCGTGTACTTTATGGGCGAGTACGCCAACGTGGTGGTGGGCGCAAGCCTGCTCACCCTGCTGTTTCTTGGCGGGTGGGATTGCCCGCTTGGGCTGTGGCCGGGGGCGCACTGGTTTGCCATCAAGCTCTACGCGGTCATTTTTACCGTCATATGGGTACGCTGGACGTTTCCGCGCACCACATTTTACGGCCTGCTCAACCTTTCGTGGAAGGTGCTCATACCAATTGCGCTCGTCAATCTTGTCATTACCAGCGCGCTGCTCAAGGTGCTGTAGCATGAACGCATACTTTAAAAATATCTTTGCTGGCGGGTGGAGCCTCTGTGTGGGCATGGGCATAACGCTGCGCTATTGTTTCAAGCCGGTGGTCACAAAGTCGTACCCGCGCGAGGTGCTGCCCATACCGCCGCGCTACAGGGGCCACATCGACCTTGTATACGACCCCGAAACCGGCACGGACAGGTGCATAGTGTGCGGGTCGTGCCAGAAGGCCTGCCCCTCGGGCTGCATCGAGCTTGCTGGCGAAAAGCTGGAAGGAGCCAAAAAAAAGACCCTCACGAGCTACAAACTCAATTTTACCAAGTGCAGCCTGTGCGGCATGTGCGTGGAATCGTGCCCCACCAACGCGCTCACCTTTTCTCATGACTACAATCTGGCCGGTTTTGACGAGGCGGAGTACCACTTTGACCTTGTACGGCGGCTCAAGGAGCGTCCCTGATGTTGAGTCATGAAAGTATGCAAACACTGGCTGAGGGCATCTTCTGGTTTTTTGTGCTGGTGACCTTTTGCGGCGCGATACTGGCTGTTTCCGCGCGTACGCTCATACGCCGCGTGGCCGGGCTTGCCCTGTGCTTTACCGGCGTGGCCGGGCTTTACTACTACCTGTCGAGCCCCTTTGTGGCCTTTATGCAGATGCTTGTGTACGTGGGCGCGCTGTGCGTCACCATAACCTTTGCCATCATGCTGGCCGAAACCTCGGACGCCAACCGCGCCCCGCGCCGTCACAGGCTCAACATGGCTCTTGGGGCGGCGGCCAGCTGCACCATCACAGCCGTGCTGGCGGCGCTGTCCATCACAGCCCCCTGGCCCGACACGCCGCAGGCGCAGACCGAGGGAACCATCGAACGCATAGGCCAATCGATGCTGAGCACGTACTCCTTGAGCTTTGAGCTTATTTCCGTGGTTCTGGTGGTGGCAATGGTGGGGGCGCTCGCCCTGGCCCGCCACGGGAGGGACAAGTGATGCACTACGCCAGCCTGAGTCAGCATCTTGAAACCTATCTGGTTATCGGCGCGGCCCTGTTTGGTCTGGGGCTGTTTGGCATGGCCATGCGCCGCACGTTCATAGGCATGCTCATCGCCTCCGAGCTCATCCTCTGCGGGGCCTCGGTCAACTTTATGGCCTTTGGGCGATTTTGCGCGCCGGATACGGCAACCGGGCAGATCGCCGCCCTGTTTGTCATGGCCATCGCGGCGGCGGAAGCGGTTATTGTGCTTTCCATCATCATTGCGGTGTACCGGCTGTACCGATCTGTTGAAACAGACGCGCCGTCAGACCTCAAAGGGTAAGGGGAACAGCGTATGGATATTGTTGAATCCGTCAGACCCCTGGCCGCCATACTTACAGCACTGGTCGGCGCGTGCCTGATAATGCTGGCAGGGCGTCGGCCCAACCTGCGCGAAACGGTTTCGTTCGTCACGGCGGCGGTCATGTTCTGCATCATCGTCTCCATGATCGGCGATGTCGCGCCCGCCCCCCTGGGTCGCGGCCATACGCTGCACCTTACGGTTTTTGCCATTTTGCCGGGGCTGTCGGTGAGCTTCAGGGCCGATGCCTTTTCCATGGTTTTTGGGCTGGTCGGCTCGTTTTTGTGGGTCATCACCGTTTTTTACGCGGCTGGCTACATGCGGGGCCTCAACGAGCACGCCCAGACGCGCTTCAGCGCCTGTTTTGCCCTGACGCTCTTTGGAGCCATGGGCGTGGCCTTTGCCGACAACCTGTTTACACTCTACCTGTTTTATGAAGTGGTGAGCATTTGCACCTACCCCCTTGTGGCCCACCATCAGGATGCCGAGGGATACGACGGCGCGCGCAAGTACATTGTGTACCTCACCGCCACGGCCAAAGGCCTGGTGCTGCCTGCCATGATCGTTATCTACGTGCTGACGGGCAATCTGGACTTTGCCCACAACAGCCATTCGGGCATCCTGCAAGGCGGGGCCAGCGATGCGCTGGCAACCGTGCTGTACGTTTGCTGCATTCTGGGTTTTGCCAAAAACGGCATCATGCCCTTTCACCACTGGCTGCCGGGGGCCATGGTCGCTCCCACGCCTGTCTCCGCCCTGCTGCACGCGGTGGCGGTGGTCAAGGTGGGCGTGTTCTGCACCACGCGCGTCATGCTGTTTGTGTTTGGCACAGACCTGATGAAGGCCCTCAATCTGGGCATACCCACGGCCTACTTTGTGTCCTTTACCATTCTTGCGGCTTCGATCATCGCCCTGACCAAGGACAACCTCAAGGCGCGGCTGGCGTATTCCACGGTAAGCCAGCTTTCGTACATCATTCTGGGCGTGGCCCTGCTGACGGTGGACGGCATACAGGGCGGCATCGTGCATATCGCCAACCACGCCTTTTCAAAGATCACGCTCTTTTTCTGCGCCGGCGCGATCTACGTGGCAACGCGCAAAAAGTGCATTTCTGAAATGAGCGGCCTTGGCCGCACCATGCCCTTTACCTTCGCGGCCTTTGCCGTGGCCTCGCTTTCCATGATCGGCGCGCCGCCTGTGGCCGGTTTTGTAACCAAGTGGAAGCTGCTGGTGGGCGCCATGGAAATGCCCACGCATTCCATGGGCATATTGCTGGTGCTCCTGGCAAGTACGCTGCTGAACGTGGCCTACTTTGCGCCGGTGACCTACAAGGCATTTTTTGGCAAACGGCCAGAGGGCGAAGAAACGGGCATCCGTGAAGCCCCGCTGAGCATGGTTGTGCCCATCCTCATAGCGGCTGGCGTTTCCGTGTTCATTGGCATTTACCCCGATGCCATCATGTCCTTCGTGAAGGTGGTGACAGGATGATAGTGAACATCATCGAATTTTTCCGCGCCCGGCTCAAGGCGACCATCCGCGTGTGCCTGGTCGTGCTGGCGGCACTGGTGGCATGGGACGCCCTGTTTGTTTCAAAAGAGCATGTGCACACCTTTGTGGAGCGCATACCCGGCTTCTGGGCCGTGTTCGGCTTTGTGGCCTGCGTTGTGATTATCATCGTTTCCAAGTGGTTCGGCCATTTGGGCATCATGACCCGCGAGGATTATTACGATGACTGAATCATGGATCCACCCCTCCGCCGTTCTGTTGCTGGGCGCGGTAATACTGCCGCTGCTGCCCAGGGCCGTACGCCGCGTTTTTATCGTACTTGTGCCTGTGCTGGCCTTTGGCGCGGTGTTGCTCATGCAGGGACACAACGGCGTGTACGGCGTTGTGCCGTTTATGAACTGGGAGCTGACCTTCGGCAGGGTTGACGCGCTGAGCTTGGTCTTTGCCTACATCATGACCCTCATGTGCCTGATCGGCTCCATCTACGGCCTGCATGTGGAGGAAGCCGCGCAGCACTCCGCCGCATGGATCTACGTGGCGGGCTCGCTGGGCGTTATCTTTTGCGGCGATTACCTGACGCTCTTCCTCTTTTGGGAGATGATGGCCTTTTCGTCCGTATTTCTGGTGTGGTTCAGGCGGCGCAAGCAGTCGCTGGCCTCGGGCTACCGGTATCTGCTGGTGCACACCGCAGGCGGCCTGCTGCTGCTGGCGGGCCTTGTGCTGCGCTACAAGGCCACGGGCGACCTCAATTTTGGACCCATCGGCGTGGCCGACCCGCAGCTGTACACCTACCTGATCATGGCCGGGTTTATCCTCAACGCGGCCGTGCCGCCCCTGCACGCCTGGCTGCCCGACGCCTACGGCGAGGCTACGGTGACGGGCGCGGTGTTTATGTGCGCCTTTACCACCAAAACCGCCGTGTACGTGCTGGCGCGCAGCTTTGCGGGCATGGAAATACTGGTGCCGCTTGGCGTGTGCATGGCCCTGTACGGCGTTGTGTACGCCGTGCTTGAAAACGACGCACGCCGCCTGCTGGCCTACCACATCATCAGCCAGGTGGGCTACATGGTGGCCGCAGTGGGCATAGGCACGCCGCTGGCCATCAACGGGGCCTGCGCCCACGCCTTTGCCCACATTCTCTACAAAGGGCTGCTGTTCATGGGCTGCGGCTCGGTGCTGCACATGACGGGCGTAAGCAAGTTTACCGAGCTCGGCGGCCTGTACAAAAAAATGCCCAAAACCTTTGTGTTTACACTGGTGGGCGGGCTTTCCATCTCGGCCTTTCCGCTGTTCAGCGGTTTTGTGACCAAGGCCATGATCGTGGCCGCCGGATTTGAAGCCCACAACTACTGGGCGGGCTTTTTGCTCACGCTGGCCTCGGCGGGCACATTTTTGCACACGGGCCTGAAGGTTCCGTACTTTATCTGGTTTGGCAAAAACAACTGCTCGCAGAAAACATGGGAGCGCGCGGGCGACCCGCCGCTCAACATGCAGGTGGCTATGGCCGTGGCGGCATTTTTGTGCATCTTTATCGGCTGCTATACGCCCTACCTTTACGACATGCTGCCCTTCCCCGACGTGGCGGCGCAGTACCACCCCTACAGCGCGGCGCATATCTCTGAAACTTTGCAAATACTGCTGTTTACGGCGCTGGGCTTCTTTTTGCTGCTCAAAAAGCTTACGCCAGAGCCCACCATCAGCCTGGATCTCGACTGGTTTTACCGCATGGGCGGCAGGCTGTTTTACTGGTTTGCGCGCAAGCCCGTGCAATCGGTGGACAACGCCGTGGGCGAAGCCTGGAACCGTCAGGGCATAGTGCCGCTCATGCGCACGGCGCGCTTCTGGTCATGGTTTGACTGGCACGGCATTGATACTGTGGTTGACGGTACGGCCCGCGGCGTGCGCGCCCTTGGCGGGGTGTTGCGGCTGGTGCAGAGCGGCAGCCTGCAAATCAACATCATTTCCATGGCCGCAGTGGTGGCCCTGGTGCTCACGCTGCTGGCTTTTGTCTGAGCCGCGCAGAAAGGAGATCGCCGTAATGGATTTTCTGAGCATGAACACCCTGGGCTACCCCATCCTCAGCATTCTTGTTTTTCTGCCGTTGGCAGGGGCTGTCATTGTGACCCTGCTGCCGACAGAAAACAGCGTGAAGATGTGGACGCTCTTTGTCACGCTGGCAAATGCCGTCATTTCGCTGCCGCTGTTTATGCGGTTTGACCCCACATCCGCCTTGTACCAGTTTGCGGAGCACCACCCGTGGATTGAGAGCTTCAACATCAACTACACCCTGGGCGTGGACGGCATTTCGCTGCTGCTGATAATGATGACGACCCTTATCATGCCGCTGTGCGTGCTTGGCTCGTGGCGGTACATCAAAACCCGCATCAAGGAATTTATGGTCTGCCTGCTGGTCATGGAAACATCCATGCTCGGCGTGTTCATGGCGCTGGATATGGTGCTGTTTTACGTGCTGTGGGAGGCCATGCTCATACCCATGTACCTGCTCATCGCCGTCTGGGGCGGCCCGCGCAAGAGCTACGCTTCCATCAAGTTCTTTTTGTACACGCTTGCTGGCTCGGTGTTTCTGCTGGTGGCCATTGTGGCCCTGTACATCAATCAGGGCACGTTCAGCATACCCGCGCTCATGGGCCAGCAGTATTCCGAGCGCTTCCAGCTGCTGGTGTTTCTGGCGTTTTTTATAGCATTTGCCATCAAGGTTCCCATGTTTCCCTTCCACACATGGCTGCCCGCAGCCCATGTGGAGGCCCCGACCGCAGGCTCGGTGATTCTGGCCTCGGTGCTGCTCAAGATGGGTACATACGGTTTTTTGCGCTTTTGCCTGCCCATTACGCCCGGGGCGGCCATAGGCCTGCTGCCCGCCCTGCAGTGGCTCTCCATCGCCGGCATCATCTACGGCGGCCTGACGGCCCTTGCCCAGCAGGACATGAAAAAGCTCATCGCCTACTCCAGCGTTGGGCATATGGGCTTTGTGACTCTGGGCATATTTGCCCTCAACCAGCGCGGGCTTGAGGGCGCGCTGCTGCAGATGATCAACCACGGCGTCACCACCGGAGCGCTGTTTTTGTGCGTGGGCATGGTCTACGAGCGCTCGCACAGCCGCGAGCTTGCCGACGCCGCCGGGCTGGGCAAGTTTATGCCCATCTACGTGACGTATCTGACGTTTTTTTCGCTGTCGTCGCTGGCCTTCCCCGGCACAAACAGCTTTGTGGGCGAGTTTCTTATCCTCGCCGGAGCCTTTTTCAACAACAAGATTGTGGCAGTATGCGCCGTGCCGGGGGCCATACTTGCGGCGGCGTACATGCTGCGCATGCTGCAGCGGGTAATCTGGGGCGGCACCAACAACCCCGACCAGTCGCATATGAACGATCTGGGCTGGCGAGAGGCCGTAACCCTTGCCCCGCTGCTGGTGTTTGTTTTCTGGATCGGCCTGGCCCCGGAACCTTTTTTGCGCGTCATGAGGCCGAGCCTTGACCATCTGCTGGCGCAGACCGGCTACCATGCCACAAGCGCGCTGGCTCTTGCGGAACTTGTCGCGCGTTGACCGAACCCCAAGCTCAGACATAAGGCCTAAGCATGAACGCACATCTTTTTGCACCGGAACTGGTTCTTCTTGCAGGCTGCCTGCTGGCATTCTGCATGACAATGACGGAATCCCGGACGCAAACCCTGCGCCTGGTGGTTCTTTGCGTGGGGGCGGCCTTTGCCGTCGCCTCTTTCGCCAGCCTGTTTGCCAAGGGAACCCTGTTTTACGGAGCCTACAAGGTTGACCTGTTTTCGCAGCTGGTAAAATGCGTAATGTCTGCGGGCTTTACGCTCATGCTGCTTTTTGGGGCGGACACCAAGGGTATTTCTGTACGCATGCGCCCTGAATATTATTTCTTTTTGCTCTCAAGCCTGTTGGGGCTGACATTGCTCTCAAGCAGCGTGGAGCTCATCACCCTGTTCATCGCCCTTGAGCTGTCGTCGTATTCGCTCTACCTGCTGGTGCCCATGCGCACGCCCTCGGACAATATGCGCGCGCCCATGGAGGCGGCCATCAAGTATCTGCTGTTTGGCGTAACGGCCTCGGGCATCATGCTCTTTGGCATGAGCTGGATTTTTGGCATAGCGGGCAGCACCTATCTTGAGCAGATACTGCCAGCCATGCGCTCGGCCCTGTCGCATGCTGACAGCCCGCATGCCTTTGGGGCGCAGGCTGCCGCGCTGGTGGGCCTGCTGATGCTGTTTTGCGGCATGTTTTTCAAGCTGGCGGTGTTTCCCTTTCACTTTTGGGCGCCCGACGTATATCAGGGCGCGTCCAACGACACCACGGCCTTTATCGCATCCATTCCCAAAATTGTGGCTGTGGCCGTGCTGGCGCGGTTCTGCTCGCTGGCCTTTCCCGGCGAGGGGCACATTGCGCTGCTGCTGACGGGGCTTTCCATCGCCTCCATGTTTTACGGCAACCTCACGGCCCTGGTGCAGACAGACGTAAAGCGCATGCTGGGCTTTTCGGGTATTGCGCATGCCGGGTATATCCTCATGGGCATGGCCACCATGCAGGGCTGGGGCATCGCCACATCGCTGTACTACGCCACAGGCTATCTGTTCATGATGCTGGCTGCCTTTCTGGTGTTGTGCACTGTCTCCCCTGACGGCAAAAACCTGACCGTCAGCGATCTGAACGGCCTTTCGCGGCGATCCCCCATGCTGGCCTTTGTGCTTGGCGTAAGCATGTTTGCCCTGGCGGGCATTCCGCCCTTTGTGGGCTTTATGGGCAAATTTCTGCTGCTGACCGGCGCGTGGCGGGCGGGGCATACGGCGCTGGTGATTATTGCGGCCATCAACACGGCCATCGGCATCTACTATTATCTGCAGGTGGTGCGCGCCGCGTACACAGAGGCGGCCCCGCACAATGCCGAGGCCATTATACCGCACGCAGGCGCGCGCATGGCGGGCATATGCCTTGTTGGCCTGTTGCTGGCGCTGGGCATAGCGCCCGAAAGCATGATCCGGCTGGCTACGGAAGCAGTGCTGGCGGCCTGGTAGCCAGACAGGGACAATCCGCACAAAAACCTGCGACATCGGCCCGTGAACAACCAGCATGCGGCTGTAACGACAGACGCAGCTGGCATACCCACCGAGAGACATCGTGACAGTACAGCGCCTGGTTCGCCCGGCAGCATAAAAGGAATTGGGCCTTCAGCCCAATTCCTTTTTGCGTGTGGACCAACGCCCGACGGGCTATCCGCCCCGTAACAAAAAACTGGTCCGCCTTCGGCAGCAATTGCCAGAAAGCGGACCAGTCACAACGGTGAACACCGTTTGTTACAACACTATGCTAATCACACACGCCTTCGTGTTCCGGGCCTTCAGGAACCGTGCAGGCCTGCTGCCGTTTACCGGTTCCGTTGCATTCAAAACACTTGGAGTCATCTTTGTTCTTGCCGCTGCCGTGGCAAGCCGGGCACTTGGTGTACTCGTCTTCTTTCATTTTCTGGGCCATCTCAGATTCCTCCTTTGAGAGTTGTGCTCTATACAGATTGTTAGCACCTCGACCACGAGGGCACAAGGCCGACCTTATGCTCTGGAGCGGCGCAAACCGCTCAGGCATTGCCGATCAGCAGACCGGTGAGAAAAACAAGAACGCCCCCCAGCACCACCTGCAAAGCGGCGGAAAGCACAGGGGTATCCATGTACCGCGACCGTATCCAGGTTATCGAGGCAAGTTCCAGCACCACCACGGCCAAGGCCGCCATGAGCGCCGTATGATAATTGACGATAAGAAAGGGCAGCGTATGCCCTATGCCGCCGAGGGTCGTCATGAGGCCGCACACAAGGCCTCGCACCCAGGGGTGCCCACGGCCTGTTATGCTGCCGTCGTCTGAAAGCGCCTCGGCAAAGCCCATGCTGATGCCCGCGCCCAGCGAGGCTGCCAGGCCCACCAAAAAAGCCTGCCACGTATCCTGCGTAGCCGCCGCAGCCGCAAAGACTGGCGCGAGGGTGGACACGCTGCCGTCCATAAGCCCGGCCAGCCCTGGCTGTATGACCTGCAGGGCGTAAAGGCGGCGCTGCGTGGCTTTTTCCGAGTCCACAGCCTCGGAGTTCAAATGCTCGCGCGAAAGCCGCTCGGCGTTGACCTCATGCCTGCGCTCGGCCTGGGCCAGATCGTCCAGCAGCAGACGTATCTCGGCATCTGTAGCTCTGGCGGCGGCTTTTTCATAAAACTGCCGGGTCTCATACTCCATTGAAGCTGTAAACCGGCGCACGGCCTCAAGGCCCAGAGGCCGCACAAGCCACAGCGGCTTGCGCTGCACAAAGCCTTTTACATCCTGCCTGCGGATAAGGGGGATATGCCCGCCGAACTTTTTGCGGCACAGATCTGTAAGCTTTTGGCGATGCACGGTTTCTTCCGCGCCCATGCCGGAAAGCAGCGCCGCAGTGGCCGGAAAGTCGTCTCGCAGGGCATCGGCAAAGTCCGCGTAGATGCGCTCGTCTTCTTCTTCAAGCGAAATGGCCAGAGCCAGAATTTCCTGCTCACTGAGATCAACAAATTTTTTCATGATTCCTTACCACTACGGCAGCTCTCTTCATAAGGCAGGACAAGCCCGCATCAACGCCTTACGCCCTCACGCGCCGGCGCCGGACTGATGCCAGCACCGGCGCGTGGAGTTGTTTTGCGCCGCTAAAGGCGACTAAAACTCCGCGTCAATATCCACAATGCCCGTCACCTTGTGGTTCACGAACTCCTTGATGCCCAGCCCGATCAGCTCGCGCCCGTAGCCGGAGCGCTTGATGCCGCCAAAGGGAATATCCGCCTTGACCATGGTGGGGTGGTTTACAAAAACCATGCCCGTTTCAATACGGTCAGCCACTGCTCTGGCGTGTTTTGCGTCTTTTGAAAACACCGAGCCGCCCAGCCCAAAGGGGGTGTCGTTGGCGATGCGCACGGCGTCATCGTCATCCCTGGCGCGGAATATCATGGAAACAGGACCAAAAAACTCCCACAACCTCGCCGGGTTGGCATCGGCCACGCCGGTAAGGATGGTCGGCTGCACAAACGCGCCCCTGACCGGAACCTTGGGCCCAACCTGCTGCGCCTTGGCCCCGGCGGCCACGGCCTTGGCTATTTTGCCGCGCACAAGGTCAGCCGCGCCCTGGGACGAAAGCGGCGCCAGCGTGGTGGCAGGGTCCATGGGGTCGCCAGCCTTGAGCGCTGCGACGCCCTTGGTGTATTTTTCCATAAACTCGTCGTAAATTTCGTCGGCCACTATGATGCGCTTGGACGAAACGCAGACCTGCCCGGCGTTCCAGTGCCGCCCAAACACCGCCCAGTTCACGGCTTTGTCCACATCCGCATCGGCCAGCACCACAAAGGCATCCGACCCGCCGAGCTCAAGCGTGGATTTTTTCAAAGCTCTGGCCGCCTGCGCGGCAACCACCGCGCCAGCTTCTTCCGAACCGGTCAGGGCCACGCCGTGCACGCGGGGGTCGTTAAGAATCATCTCGATCTGCTCCCTGGTGGGGTACAGATTGATAAACGCCCCGGCGGGCAGCCCGGCCGCATGCATGAGCTTTTCAAACCGCGCTGCGCTTTGCGGCACATTGGAGGCGTGCTTGAGCAGCATGGTGTTGCCCGCGGAGAGCTGCGGGGCAAGGATGCGGGCTATCTGATAGTAGGGGAAGTTCCACGGCTCAATGGCCAGCAGCACGCCCAGAGGCTCGTGCGTAACCCAGACCTCGCCCTCGGCCGCGTCGCTCAGGGGCAGCTTTTCGGGGGCGAGCAGCTTTTGGGCATTTTGCGCATAGTATTCAAATATTCTGGCCGAAAGTTCCACCTCTGCCCGTGCTTCGCCAATAATTTTGCCCATTTCAAGGGTCAGCAGAGCCGCGTGCTCTTCCATGCCCGCCCGCAGCAGGTCGGCCGCCTTTTGCAGTATTTTTGCTCTTTCCCCAAACGAGGTTTTGCGCCACTGCAAAAAAGCGCTGTGAGCGCTTGCTATGGCTGCGGTTACTTCCGCATCGGTTGCTTCGGGAAAGGTCTTGAGGGTTTCGCCCGTGTAAGGATTGACTGTTGCGTATGACATTGTCTGCCTCAAATTTGCTTCGCGCCCGGCCAGATCTCCAATGGAAACCTATGGTCAAAAACGTGTATATGGGTCTGTTTCAGGCGGCTTGCGCCACCTGCCTTTTTTCCTGTCAAAAATCAGTTAACACCGAGAGCTGGTTTGGCAAGATGTCTATTGAAATTAATTATCAATAAATTATTGAGGTCAGGGACTACCCGCAACGCAGGCAATTCAGCATGCCCGGCGCATGCACAGCAATGGCGGCGGATTGGCGGCGAATTGGCAACGGACTGGAATGGCTGGCATAACCGCGCCACGCAAAAAGCCGACCCACAGGGGGTCGGCTTTGGCTGATTGCTGCGACGTTGCGCGCGTAAGATGCGGCCTACAGAATATACTGGCTCAGGTCCTGGTCGTCGCGCACGTCTTGCAGATGCTCTTCCACATAAGTCTTGTTTACCACCACCTGCGCGCCGGGCATCTCTGGAGCGTCAAACGATATGTCGGCCAGAATTTTTTCCATGATGGTGTAAAGCCGCCGCGCGCCGATATTTTCCGTGCGGGCATTGGTGTCTTCGGCAAAGGCCGCGATTTCTTCCAGACCGTCATCCGTAAAGCTCAGGCGAATCTGCTCTGTGGCCAGCAGGGCTTCGTACTGCTTGGTCAGGGCGTTGTCCGGCTCTTTGAGGATGCGCAAAAACTCTTCCTTGCCCAGGGGCTGCAGCTCCACCCGCAGGGGAAAGCGCCCCTGAAGCTCGGGTATCATGTCCGACGGTTTGCTGAAATGGAACGCGCCCGCCGCGATAAACAGGATGTGGTCGGTGCGGATCATGCCGTACTTGGTGTTGACCGAGCTGCCTTCCACAATGGGCAGCAGGTCGCGCTGCACGCCCTCGCGCGATATGTCGGAGGTACGGTTTTGCGACGAGCTGGCGATCTTGTCGATTTCGTCAATAAAGATGATGCCCGTCTGCTCCACACGCTCGCGGGCCTTGTCCACCAGGGCATCCTGGTCCACCAGCCTGCCCGATTCTTCCTGCACCAGCACGGCAAAGGCGTTGCGTACCTTCATTTTGCGGCGGCTGTGCGTGGGCGGAAAGGCCTTGCTGAACATGTCCTTGACCTGGCCGCCCATCTGCTCCATGCCGGGGATGGCAAAAAGATCAACGCTGCCTCCGCCCTGCTCGGTCACTTCCACTTCCACTTCGCGGTCGTCCAAAAAACCCAGGCGAAACTGCTGCAACAGCTTTTCGCGCGTGGAGGTTCGTTCGTCCGAGCCAAACGAGCTGGGCAAGAGCAGATCCATCAGGCGCGATTCCGCAGCGGCCTCGGCAGCCTTGCGCACGCGGGCGTTTTCCTCATCTCGCATAAGGTTGATGCCGATTTCCATGAGGTCGCGCACCATGGATTCCACATCGCGTCCCACATAGCCCACCTCGGTAAACTTGGTGGCCTCCACCTTTACAAAGGGCGCACCCGAAAGCTTTGCCAGACGGCGGGCGATTTCGGTTTTGCCCACGCCCGTGGGCCCCATCATGATGATGTTCTTGGGTGAAACCTCGTCGCGCAGCTCCGGCGCCAGGCGCTGCCGCCGCCAGCGGTTGCGCACCGCAACGGCCACCATGCGCTTGGCCTGCTCCTGTCCCACCACAAATTTATCAAGTTCGGCAACGATGCCGCGAGGTGTCAAAGTGCTCATCAATCGCTCCTGCTGAAAACATATTCTTATTAAATATAGGCACTGCCGCCCATATGGCAATGGACGAAGCGCCGTTTTGTCCATAGGCAGCCTGCCCCGCACGGCTCACCAGCTCTGCGGCAAAATCGCTGCCAGCGCGGCGACGTCATCACAGTTGCTCTTGCGAAGAATTTTGGCCAACGATACACTGAATTAATGCTGGGCAAAATTATTTCCGCATTTTTTAATAATAATAATCATTGACAATAAAGCCTTGATGCCACAGAATCCAAGAACCCTGAAACAATAAGGAGTTCCCTATGAATACAGTTACATTTAAAGGCAATGTCATGCATCTTGAAGGTTCCCAGCCTGCCGTCGGCGGCAAGGCCCCCGATTTTACGCTGACCGCCAACGATATGAGCCCCCGCAGCCTCAAAGATTACGCTGGCAAGGTGCTGGTGCTGGTGTGCGTTCCGTCGCTTGATACTCCGGTGTGCGATATGGAAGTGCGCCGCTTCAACACCGAGGCCGCCGCTCAGTCAGACAAAGTGCGCATTGTGGCTGTCAGCCGCGACCTGCCCTTTGCACAGGCCCGCTGGTGCGGAGCAGCTGGCGTAACCGCCGTTGAAACTCTTTCGGACTACCGCACCGCCGCCTTTGGCAAAACCTACGGCGTCCTGATCAAGGAGCTGGACCTGCTGGCCCGCTCCATATTCGTGGTCGGCCCCGACGGCACGCTGGCTTACAGCCAGCTGGTAAATGAAGTTACCCACGAGCCCGACTACGCAGCCGCCCTTGAGGCCGTGAAAAAGCTCGCCTAGCAGCACCCTGGCTGTACGCAAAACCGCCTTCCCCGTAAAACCGGAGAAGGCGGTTTTTTGCATTCTCATTGCAGTCAGCGCACAAGGTGCGGTTATCCGCGTCTGCGCTCTCTCGTCTGCGCAGCCACAAGGCTCAGCCCAAACCAGCAGCAGGCCACAAGTATGATCGTAGCGCCGCTTGCCGTGGCCAGCCACTCCTGCGCCGACAGCGCAAGCCCCGCAAAGGCTGACGATGTGCCCACCAAAAGCGCCCACCAGAACATGCCCCCGGCCGAACAGGCAAGGTTGCGGGCGGTGGCGGCAGGCACGATCAGCATGGCGGTAACCAGCAGCACGCCCACCGCCCATACCGAAAACATCACCACCAGTGCCAGCAGACCCGCAAACGCATACTGCCACAGGGCCACCCGCACGCCGTGAACCCGCGCCATGACAGGGTTAAGGGCAATGTACAGCAACCTGTTGTAGCCAAAAGCCTGAAACACCAGCAGGGCCGCAAACAGCAACGCCAAAAAACCGATCTCGCCGTCGGTGATGGTGAGGATATCGCCGTAAAGAAAGCGCTGCATATCCCTGCCGATGCCCTCGGCTCGGCTCACCACGGCAAGGCCAAAGGCCACCACGGCGGAAAAAACAATGCCGATGACCGTGTCGGACGAAAGATCGCTTTTGCGGCGCACTGCCATGATGCCCAGCCCCACCAGAATGCCAAAAAGGGGCATGGACAGACGGGGCGGCACAGCCAGTATCAGGCCAAGGGCAACACCGGCAAAGGCCGAATGCCCGATGGCATCTGAAAAAAAGGCCATACGAAAATTGATGACCTCCACTCCGAGCACCGAGGCCATGGGGGCCAGCAGCAGCAAACCCAGCAAAGCCTGCTGCATAAAACGCATCTGCAGACAATCGAGCGGGATCATGGCAATCAGCGAGTAGACAGGGCTGAGATCAAGCACGGGGGGCTCCCTGACTTGGCGTCTTTGCACCGCTGCGGGCGGCCTGACGGGCGGCCTGGCGTCGCGCGATGGCCGAATAATTGGGCAGCAGCCCCTCGGCTTCGCTTACAGCGCCGCACTGCGGGCAGCCGGGGTCTTCGGGATCGCACTGGTCGGGGTACAGATGAATGGGCACGCCAAAAAGCTCCATCAGGGTTGACGAAATGAGCGTGGCGCGGGGTGCGCCCATGGCGCACACGGTCTTGTTGAGACAGATGACATGGGTGGCATAGTGCGCCACCAGCGGCAGATTGTGGCTGACCATAATCTGCGTAAAACCGCGCTCGCGGCGGGCTGCATCAAGCATTTCCCAAAACAGCCTTTCTCCGCGTATGTCAACGCCTGCCGCCGGTTCATCAAGCACCAGCAGCTCAGGATCACGCCCCAGCGCGGCCGCCAGCAGCACCCTGCGCAACTCGCCGCCCGAGAGGTCGCCCATGCGGCTCTGCTCGAGATGCTCGGCCTTGACCATTTGCAAAAGCCTGCGCCCTTCTGCCCGTGCAAAGGGGCGCAGGCCCAACCAGAGTGGCTGTTGCTGGCAGCTTAACGCCATAAATTCGCTCACGCGCAGGGGCAGGCTGCGGTCCATGCTCAAAAGCTGCGGCACATAGGCCATGCGCGGTTGCCGTCTCGCGCCAGCAAACTGGATGCCCCCCGTGTACGCAAGCTCGCCGATAAGACAAAGCAGCAGCGTGGTCTTGCCTGCCCCGTTGGGGCCCACAATAACCGTGCTGCCGCCCGCTGGCGCGGTGGCGCAGATGCCTTCAAGGATATGGTTGCCCCCCCGGCTGAGGCATACATTCTCAAAGCAGACCGAGGGGGCAAGCATTGTGTTGTTATTTGGCAAAAGACTTCTCAAGAATCGTGCAGTTTTTCGTCATTACCGTCTCATAATAATCAAGCGGGGCGTTGGTCGGCCCGGAAGCCAGAGGGTCAAGCTGCACGGCGGGCACGCCCGTCTCCGCGGCAAGGGCCCTCACGGGCTTGTCTGAATACTGCGGTTCGCCGATAAGCACAACAGGCTTTGATTCTTTGGTTTTTTTTACCAGTTCAAGCAGACGGGCCGCAGAGGGCTGGGCTTCTTCGTCTTCCTGAATAACGTCCACGAGGTTCAGCCCGGCATCACGCACGAGGTAGGCCATGCCGTCGTGCAGGGCCACCACGTTTTTGTTGGCGGCATTGGCGCCCACAGCTGCCATGCGCTGGGCAAGGGTCTCAAGCCTGGCGGCATAGGCCTCCGCCGCTTCGGGGCAGTTTTTGGCGGCGACAGGCTCGGCCGCAGCAAGGCCGCGTCCTATGTTGCGAACCATGGCAGCAGCCTGCAGCGGGCTGGAAAAAATGTGCGGATTCGCGCCGCCATGCTCGTGCCCATGCTCGTGCGCTGCTTCATGCCCCTTGTCGTGCGGCTCATGCCCCTTTGCCGCCGCTGCGGCATGGTCAGCCTCGTGGGCTTTGTCCGTACCGGCGTGCCCGGCGTCGTGGTCGTCGTCCTGGTCTTCAGCAATGGGGGTGATGCCCGCGCTGCTGTCAATAACCTTAATCTTGCCAGCCGATGCCAGCGGTTTTTCCAAAAAAGCTTCAAGCCCCAACCCGTTGATAACCACAATGCGGGCCTTCGAAAGCTTTTGCATGTCCTTGGGCGTCAGGGCGTAGTCGTGCGGGCAGCCGGTCTGGGCCGGTATGAGCAGGTCAACCTGCACATCGGGGCTCGACTGGGCGACGGCGCGGGTAAGCAGATATACAGGGTAGGTGGTGGCAAGAACGCGCACCTTTGGTTCCGCTGCTGCAGCGCCGGTAACCGCAAACATGGTCGCCAGAAGCGCGCCTGCCAGCATAAGGCCATATTGTTTGCCCTTGACGGACAATACAGAAAGACATTTGCACATAGCATTGACTCCTGTTTATGAAGTGCTCTGCTCCAATAAGACCCGTCTGTGGGCATGTCAAGGGCGCAAATTTAAGAGCGGCAACAATCTGTCAGCGTGCCGGAATCCAGTGTTTAATAAAGCTGCCGTCTTCAATTTCAAAAAAAGCCTGCATGAGTTCCTCATCAGTATTCATGACGATGGGGCCGCCCCAGGCCACAGGCTCGCGCAGCGGCGCACCCGAAACAAGCACAAAACGGCATTGCGCATCGCCGCCCTCAAAGGCGACGGCATCCCCCCCGCCCAGCAGGTAGGCATGACGGGCCAGCACCGGCGTTTTGCCATCCAGCAAAAAGCAGTCGCCGTCATAGACATAGGCAAACACCGTGTGCGCGGGGTCGGTATCCACCTGCCAGCGCGCGCCCGGTTTGAGGCATACATCAAGAAAGCGCACATCCACATAATCGCCCTGCGCAGCGCCCCGCGTATCTTTGTATGAACCCGCCACCACCGCCACCGAGGCGTCTGCCTCCTCCACGCGTACAACCAGGTCCGTGGTGATGTCGCGGTACTTGGGGTCAACCATCTTGTGCGCTGCGGGCAGGTTGATCCACAGCTGCAGGCCAAGCATGCGCGGCGAGGCCAGCGGCATCTCCTGATGCAGAATGCCGCTGCCTGCGGTCATCCACTGACAGCCGCCATCGCGGATGACGCCAGCATTGCCCAGGCTGTCCTTGTGCTCGATGGCGCCGTTGACCAGATAGGTGAAGGTCTCAATGCCCCGGTGCGGATGGGTGGGAAAGCCCTTGATGTAGTCGTCGGGATTTGTCGAATCAAAGGCGTCAAGCATAAGAAAAGGGTCAAAGGTCTTGACCGTGGGCGATCCCAGCACGCGCACAAGGCGTACGCCCGCGCCGTCAACTGTCTGCCGTCCGATGACGTCCTGAACTATGGTCCGTAAACCCATGTGGACCTCCCGGCAGGCGGTGGCCGCAGCTGACCTGCCCTCGACCGTGCTTGATTTTTTTACCCTGCCCAGTATGGTTGCCGCCTTGGCGGGCAGGCACTGGCACAGGGCGGCCCTTTTAAGGAGAAAACGTGCAAAAAATACTTTTCAGCCTCATGCTATTTGCGCTCTGTGCGGCGCTGGCCCCTGCGGCGTTGCGGGCCGCACCCGACGCGCCCCAAGCTGCAAGCCCCCCGCAACAGCAAGAGAACGCCCCGCAAAACCCGCCAGCTGCAAGCGCCCCGCATTCACTGCCGCCGCTGCGCCAGCTTGTAACCTCGCCCTTTGGCAACCGGCGCATGCCCGGCTGGCTCAGCAGTCGCGGCGCGGTCATACGCGACCATGCGGGCATTGATATCCGCGCCAGAATGGGCTGGCCCGTCACAGCCTTCAAACCCGGCAAGGTAATACGCGCCGGGGACAACGGCCCGCTGGGCATCTCTGTCGACATCCGGCAGGACGACGGCATGACGGCCCGCTACGGCCATCTGTCAAAAACCCTGGCAAACGCAGGGCAACGTGTTGATGCTGGCGAACCGGTGGGCCTTGTGGGCTGCACCGGCAGGACCACTGGGGCCCATCTGCATTTTGGCCTGCTGGATGCCGCGGGCAAGGCCGTTGACCCCATGCCGTTTTTGCAGACAGCCGACCAAGTGTTGCGCCCCGACCCGGCCGACATCCCCCTGGTACTGGAAGCCCAGTCTTGCGGGCCGGTGCTGCGCGGCCCCGATGGCCACCCCACGCGCATGGGTGATGTGCTGAAAAACCTCGATAATTACACGCCCCCGCCCATTCCATCCTGGAACGAACGCCCCGGCGCGCAGTAACTCAGCCAGCGCTGTGCCGCCGCTTGCGGGTCTGGCCTGTCTTTTTTTTCGACGCTGGCCACAGGGCCGCTACCAGCACAATCTGCCCGACCACAAGTACGGGGTCACGGTCAAAAAGCCCGGCGCAAACCACCAGCGCCGCGCCGATCAGGGCGGCTGCGCGACTTGGGCGGTACACGCCCGCAACCTGCAAAACCGCGCCAAACCCCAGCAACGCAGCAAACAGCAAGGCTGGGAGCGTTTGTCCGGCAAGCTGCAGCGTGACCGGCGGTGCGGACAACACCTCCGCCCGCGCCGCGGCAGCCAGAACAAAAACCGTCAACGTCGCGCCTATTCCCAGACCAGCGCGCACCACTCGCCGTCGATAACCCGGCGGGGTTTGGGCAGGCATTGGGCCATGTAGGCTTCTTCAACGCTGTCGGCCTGGATCTCGAGCAGGCCCGAAAGCACCAGGCACGCACCGGGCTTGCAGGCCCACACAATGCGCGGGGCCAGGTCGATGAGCGGCCGCGCCAGAATGTTTGCCAGCACCAGATCATAGGTGCGGCCTTCGAGCGCATCAATGCTGCCAAGGCCGACCTCAAACCCGTCGATGCCGTTTATGCCCCGGTTTTCAATGGCATTTTCCACTGCCAGCATGTCAATGTCGTAGCCCTCGCCGGTCAGGCCGCTCTTGCAGCAGGCAATGCCCAGCACGCCCGAGCCAGTGCCAAGGTCAAGAAAATGCTGCCCGGCTTTGACGCGCCCGGCGTCAACCAGATCGCTCAGCACAGTGAGGCACAGGGCCGTGGTGGCATGGTGGCCCGTGCCAAAGGCGCTCTTGGGCTCGATAATAATTTTTTCCCGTCCAGGAAAATCAGGGCTGTCGGCCAGCCAGGGCGGCAGCACCACAAACCGCTTGCCGCAGGGCACCGGGGTAAAAAACTGCCGCCAGGCGGCCAGCCAATCCTGGTTTTCAATGGCGGTCAGCGAGTACTCCGCAGCGGGAATACGGGCCTGCAGGTCGCTTTGCAGGTTGTTGATAAATTCGGGGTTTTCGCAATGCACGCGAAAGCGGGTTTCGCCCGTGGGCAGGGTTTCTTCTTCCCAGCCAAAAGGCACGCCCAGAGTCAACAGGCCGGTGGCGCGGTCAGCGTCTTCTTCGGCCACTACCATTTCCAAACGAAAAATCTGCTTCATAATCCTCTCGCTCAGTGTTTGCGGCGGGGCCACTGGCACACCTGCCGACCTAGCCACAATGCCAGACTTCCCTTGCCGGGTCGAGTCCCTTACGGCAACAAGAAAAGCCGCGCAAAACATACTTAATTGATAAGGATTGCCATGCCGCGCAAATGCGGGTATGGTGCATGACTTATCAATGCCTTTGTATTCCCCATTGCAAGGAACATCCATGTCTGATCCTCAGTGTCCGCCCCAGGCCTCACAGGAATCCGGGCCGCAGATTTCTGCGGTGCACGCCGCAGAGCTTGCAAGCCTGCTTGACCGCATCCGCACCGATTTTGAGGTGGAGTTTGAACCGCTGCACGTGGACGAAAACCCCCTGCAGGTGCTCTCCATACAGAACATGAGCGCGCATCTGGACAAGCTGCTGCAGCGCAAGGCCATACATGATCCGCTCAAGGATCTGCCCCTGTGGGCAAAGCTGTGGCCCGGCTCGTTTGTTTTGGGCCGCCTGCTGCGCAAGTACGAGCCGCAGGGCAAAAGCCTGCTTGAGCTTGGCGCGGGCTGCGGCGCGCTCAGCCTTGTGGCCGCGCGCTACGGGTTTGCGCGGGTGGTGTTGAGCGACGTGGTGGAGCAGGCCCTGCGCTTTGCACGGGCCAACGTGCTGCGCAACGGTCTGGGCGACCAGATCGAGGTCACCCACGTGGATGTGACCGCGCCGGGGCGCGACCCCCGTTTTGCGGGCGGCTTTGACATCATCGCCGCCTCCGAGATTCTCTACCTCGACGACCTGCACCGGCCCCTGGTCAAGTTTGTGGACCGCCACCTGGCCCCCGGCGGCAAGGCCTTTTTCTGCACCGACGTGGCCCGCGCCAAGCCCCATTTTGGCAAGCTCGCGGCCAAGACCTTCAAGATTACCGAAGGTCGCATCGGCGTTAAATCACAGGACGAAAACGGCGAGGAACAGCGCCGCCTGTACAGCATTTTGATTTTGGAGCGGCCATGAACGAGCAGTTGCCCCGCATAACCCTTGCCCCCTGCCCCAAGGGCTACACACGCGACCTCGACAAGACCATGACCCCCGCGCAAACCATTGCGCGCGTGCGCGAGCGGCTTGATTCGTCGCGGCTTGATATTTTGTCCAAAACACGCCGCGTAGATGTGGGGCGGCTGGGCATACCGGTTTTTTTGAGCGTATGCGGGGCTGATGCCCGGCGCATCATGCCCACCCGCAAGCAGATGGGCAAAGGCTCCTCTGCCGAACAGGCCGAGGCCTCGGCGCTCATGGAACTGATGGAACGCTTTGCCTTTTTCAGTTTTTGGGAGCAGCGCCCCCACATGGTCAGCGCCACATGGAGCGAGGCCGAGGCCCGCTTTGGCAGCGACCTGCTGCCCCTCGAGGCCATGCTGCGCTCGGTGGACGACAACCTGTCGCCGCAAAACGCGCGGCGCGTGCTTGACCTGACAAGCTGGCAGTTTTACCCCGCCACCCGTCTGCTCGACGGCAAGACCGTGTGGCTGCCGCTCGACTGGTTCAAACTGCTGGGTGAATTTAACGGAACCTCTGCAGGCAACAGCCGCGAGGAATCGCTGCTGCAGGGTCTGAGCGAACTCATCGAGCGCCACGTCTGCTGCCGCGTTGACCGCAACCAGCCCACCACGCCCACCATCGACCCGGCATCCTGCTCGTCCGACCCGGTGCTGGCCGGGCTGCTTGCCGCCTTTGAGCGCGAGGGCGTGCGCATGGTGCTCAAGGACTTTTCGCAGGGCATGCCCCTGCCCACGGTCGCCGCCGTGGCCTGGGATCCCAAGACGTTTCCCCATTCGTCTGAAATCGTCTATACGGCGGGCACTGCGGCCTCACCGGCCAAGGCGGCCATCCGCGCCGTCACCGAGGTGGCGCAGCTGGCCGGCGATTTTTGCACCCGCGCCTGCTACGAGGCCTCCGGCCTTTCCAAGTACACGGAGCTCGCGCAGATCGACTGGCTTATCGAAGGTCCCACCGTTGCGCTCTCAAGCCTGCCCTCGGTTGAAAACGCGGATATTTGCGAAGAGCTGCTCACCGCCCTGCGCGGCCTTGCCCCGTTGGAACTCTACGCGGTTGAGACCACGCACCCGCGCCTGGGCATACCCACGCACTACAGTATTGTGCCCGGTCTGCAGTTTCGCGAGCGCGACCGCAACCAGAGCCTGGGGCTCTTTGTGGGCCGCAAACTGGTGGAAGAAGCAGACGCGCAAACAGTGCTGCACGGCTTGAAAGTGCTTGCGGACTGCTACCCCGACGCGCACTTTTTGCCATTTTTTGAAGGCATGCTGGCCTTGCGGGCAGAAGATTTCGACACGGCGCGCAGCGCCTTTGCCGCTGCGGTTCCCCTGCAACCCGATGCGGATTCCAAGGCGCTGGCCGCCTTTTATCTTGGCTATACCGACACGCTGCAGTGCCGCTGGCAGGAGGCCCTGCCCGCACTGGCCGCCGCAGCCGGGCTGTGCCCCGACATGAAGGAATACGGCAATCTGCTCGGCGTGGCCCACTTCAAGACGGGCGACTACGCCAAGGCCGCCGAGGCCTTCAGGGCGGTGCTGCGTGTGGACAAGGGCTCGGCCATGGATCTGGCCAACCTTGGTCTGTGCGAAAAATTCATGGGCAATGCCGAGCAGGCGCGCGAATACCTGAGCGCCGCGCTGGAGCTGGACGCAAGCCTGGACTTTGCCCGCACTCATCTGGCCGAGCTGGGAGATTAGGCAGGGCATCCGCCCCTCCCGCATGGGGCAGGGCGCATACCGGGCCCTGGGCTAAGGTTGGCGGCCTGCAAGGCATGGCTGCCGCGCCCCGTTTTTGCGCACCAAATGCATCCGCGCCGGAATTTTGATGCTCGCGTACACACGTACAGCGCATTCAAATTCCGGCGTTTTATTGTGCCGCGTAAAGCGCGCCACGACCCACTCAAGCAACACAAATCTGCAATTATTGAATAAATACAAATTTTGCTTCAGCATGGCTCTGCGGTTATACTTATGGACGGCCAGAAAAAAATGACGCTCACCCCGCATGGGGAACGTCAGGGGCGGCAACGCTCCGCCGAAAGGGGAGAAATGTAGTGAGCTTTGCAGTCAAAGAGATTTTTTATACGTTGCAAGGGGAAGGCTTTCACGCTGGCCGCCCTGCCGTATTTTGCCGTTTTTCCGGTTGCAACCTGTGGTCGGGGCGGGAGGAAGACCGCCAATTTGCCAAATGCCGGTTTTGCGATACAGACTTTGTCGGGGCTGACGCATCGGGCGGAACATTTGAAAACGCCTCGCAGCTGGCCCGTGTGATCTGTTCCTTTTTTCCCAGTTTTACGCATGCGGGCTATCGGCCTTACGTGATCCTTACAGGCGGGGAGCCAGCCCTGCAGGTTACGGACGAGCTGGTGCGGGAGCTGACCCGCCACGGCGCGCAAGTTGGTATGGAAACCAATGGCACGCTGGCGCTGCCTGACGGGCTGGACTGGGTCACCGTCAGCCCCAAGGCCGGGACCAAACTGGTTGTTGCCTCCGGCAACGAGCTAAAGCTTGTCTGGCCGCAAGAGGGCATCGCGTTGCAGGACTTCGAGCAGCTTGACTTCGACCATTTTTTTCTGCAGCCGTGCGACGATGCCGGTCAAATGCAGGCAACACAAGACGCTGTCAGAATCTGCCTTGACCGCCCCATGTGGAAGCTCAGCCTTCAGACGCATAAGTTTATTGGAATTCGGTAGGAGACAATATGGATATTTTCGTTTCTATGACGTTTGACGCTGCGCACCGGTTACCCAAGGTTCCGGCAGGGCACAAATGCGGCAATTTGCATGGGCATACTTTTGCTGTTGAGGTGTATGTTCAGGGCGATGTGTCCGAGTCCAACGGATGGGTCGTGGATTTTGGCGACATCAAGGCGATTGCCAAGCCGTACATTGATCAGCTGGACCATACGTATCTGAATGACATTGAGGGGCTTGAAAATCCGACCAGCGAAAATATCGCTATCTGGATTTGGGGCAAGCTTGAGTCCCAGATCAGGGGTCTTTCAAAAATAGTGGTCAAGGAAAGCCCCACGTCTGGCGCTGTGTACACCGGCAGGTAACGGAAAATACAGACAAAATTTAAGGGATGCGGTGCAGAGCCTGTCAGGCTGATTTACGCAAACCCGGCTTTTACGGCCTGGAGGCATGATCGCCGGGCTTTTGTTGCTCGCATACTCGAGCGTCCTACGCGCAAAATTCCGGCGATTCCTTTTAAGACCACCAACAGCGTATGCGGCGTCTGGTTAAAGCGGAATCAGAGTCGAAGCGGAAGCGTATTCTGGCATTTACGCGGCGCGTAGGGAAATCGCCTGAGTGAGCGCAGCGAGGGAAGGAAGCCCCGCAGCAAAAGACGCGTTGCCCTCGCACCTGGCGAAAATGGAAAGGCCCTCTGAGGGGTGCAGACCATTTCAATGATCGGGGTTTTTTGCGTGTGGGGAATAAACTTTGAAAGAGGAATAAAAATGGTTCTCACCAAAGATGGGGCATAGCGTCCCCGGCCTGAAACTAGCAGCCCCACATGTTCCTGCCTTTCCAGCCCACTAAATATATAAAAATCATAATGATGCGTCGGCAGTGCTCTTGTTCGGCCTCAAGCTTAGGGAATGAGAGTTGGCATTGGTTGAAGATGCGCGCTCAATAGGAGATAGCCCCCGGTCAGCATGCGATGACCGGGGGCTGCGCTATGGCTTGTAAATTATGTAAAAATGAATATCTTCATTGCCATGCATAAGCCGTAACGTACGTTTATACAAGAGATTTAGCCTATTGCCGTCACCGGTGTTTTTTGTTTATTCGGGCAGCACAAGCGGTTTTTCTCTGGTTTCGTATTTTTGAGCCTGCTGGAGAACTTCGACAAAGTAGTGCTGGCAGTTGTGAACTACAGCGTTGTAGGTCGGGGGCACGAAATTTTGATTGAGGGCGGTATCCATCTGATTTTTTTCTCTTTCATGAGCGACATCGAGCCTTGCCTTGTCGATGTATTCCTTGCGATATTTAGGGGCTTCGACTTGATATCTTTTTAAGTCTTCTACGGATTCAGAAAATTCGCCGGAACCGGTCAGGCCAAAATTGCTGCCTTCGTTGCCTACAAAGTGCATATGGTCATAGTGTAAGTTGAAGAGCATAACTTTTCTACCGTACATTTTTTTGCCTATATCGTCTGGAAGTCCGAGTTCTCTCACCCCCATGCGATAGTAGGGAACAGCCGCATCTGGGTCTGGCGAATACGGTTGCAAGGTAGAGTGGTCGCTGAGCGTGCTTTTTTACCACGTCAGCAATGCTGGCTGGGTACATGCGCTCCTCCAGCGGAGCATTTTGCGAAACAGGCATGGGGGCCTCAAGCGCAGTCTGCGGTTTGTGCGAGGGTATGGTTGCTGCCTTTGCAGAGCCTTTAAAAGTGAATTGCCCATTGCTCAAACGCGGCTGGTCTGAAACGTCGGGCCCCATGTTTCTGGCATTAAAGTTGTTCCCTGACATGTCTCCTCCTTAAAGGGTTTGGGGGAGATATAGCAGGGGCGGACGTTTTTGTAAGACTGAAACGTTTCAGTAGTTTTTTGTCCTTTTCAGTTTGATAAATAATGGTGTTTTATGGTAAGAAAAAATATATTTTTCAGATAGTTATGGAATATTACTGAAGCCACGGCAGGGCATAAACGCTGAATTTTTTGCAAATCACGACAAAAAATGTTTTATTTTTTTGCCAAAATTTGAGCATGCCGGCGCAACGCACATAAACAGCTATTGAAGGTTTACATGACATCCCCAACAAGCGCGGAAATAAAAGCAAAAGTTGTGGGCCTAGTGCGAGAACACTGGCCTAATATTATTATCTTGATCTTTACTTGGTTCGGTGGATTGGTCGATGACGACTATATGGGGCATGTGGTACAGGCCGTTGGGGCGGCTGGAGCTATTGCGCTGTTGTCAATTTTTAATTTGCAAAAAAATATATGGATTTATATCTCAGGTATGGCTTTATGTTTCATAGGTGCTGCCGAAATAATAGACACTCAGCATATCGCTGAGATGATGGGCCTTGGATGGTTGTCCCCATGGTCTATCATCGTAATAACAATTGCAGTTCAGGGCTCTATTGCTTCGTTTATCTGCTTGCTGTTCTTGTATATATTCTTCTTTAGGTCGCAGATTAGCGCCGCAATGCTGGTCAAGGTCCCAATTTGTATGTTATTTCTGCTCGCGGCCCTAGGGCCAACCTTTATGGAGTTTTGGATGATTCTGGCCTTAATCGTCTTCGGGCCAAGATAGTCGCGCATTCTGGCTCAAACTGATTGTAGTTGTGCGCTAGTGAATGAGTAGCCGCCAAGCAGCGGGGTTTACATGACATCCCTAACAAGCGCGCAAATAAAACAAAATTTTTTGTTTAGTGCGGCCGTATTGGCCTATCATCATTCTAATTATTATAATAGTAGCGGCTTGGAAAGGTGGAGTTATGGGCCTAGTTGTTCAGGCCGGGACGCTTGCCCCCTGTCTTTGGTGTAGAGCCGGAACCGCTTCATAAAATTTCACAAGCAAAACCCCCGACCATCTTTTGGTATGACCCCCATCAGGTAGACAAAGCAAAAGCCCCACTAATCCCACAAAACCCTGGTCATCACCACGCAGTCAGCCACCATACCGGGTTCAAACTGCTTTCCCTCGCCATTGCTGATGGTAACGCGCACGGGCACATACAGTTGCGGGCTGGAGGCGGTTTCCTTTGCATCCTTGCTGCCCGCAGTTGCATTGGGCGGCAAAGGCTGCGGTTCAAGACGGTCGTAGATGCGCCCCTCAAGCTTGATGCTGTTTTGCAGGCTGATGGCGCACTTTTGCCCCGGTTTGAGCGCGTTGGCGTCATCCTGGGTAAAATAGGCCACAATCCAGAACGATTTTTGCGCTTCCGCGCCCTCGGGCAAGAGCAAAACGACAGGCTCGCCGCGTTGCACGCTTTGCCCCGGCATGGCAAGACCGCGCAGGATGCGTCCGTCCTGCGGGGCGTACAGGTTGCCGTCCACCGCCTGCTGCGGGGCGGCGTTTGCCAGCGCGCCCAAGGCTCCCGCGACATACTGCGGCGCGTAGCGGTTGCGCGAGGCCATCTGCTTGTAGCGCAGGGTTTCCTCGCGCACGCGGGCAAGCTCCTGATCTATGGCGGCCCGCACAAGGCTTGCCTGCTCAAACTCCACTATGGCCCGCTCCTTGGCCTGCCGGGTGTGAGCCTCGGCCTGTCTGGCAGCGGTATAGCGCGATGCGCCGACGGCGCGCTCGCCGCCCTGACTGTCGAGCGAGCGCAAGGCCAGCTGGGCGCGCACATGCTCCGCCACGCGATCTTCACGGTTTTTTTGCTTGCGGTCTTCCTCATGCCGGGCAAGGGCTATGCGGCGCACCATATCCTGCTCGGCATCCTGCGCCTGTTTTACGCG
This sequence comes from Desulfovibrio desulfuricans, assembly GCF_004801255.1. NCBI lineage: Bacteria > Pseudomonadati > Thermodesulfobacteriota > Desulfovibrionia > Desulfovibrionales > Desulfovibrionaceae > Desulfovibrio > Desulfovibrio desulfuricans. The sequence continues at coordinate 2,043,096 of NZ_CP036295.1, forward strand.
GGCGGCGGTTTCATCCATGCCGGGAGGCCCCGCCATGACGCGCAGGTTGGCTCCCTCGCGCCCAGCGGCGGCGAGCTGCCGCGCGTAGTTGCTCGCATCAAGCCGGGCAACTACCTGTCCCTTTTTGACGCGGTCGCCCTCGCGCACCATCACAGACTCCACCCGGGCGGGAAATTCGGAAGAAACCGTATACACCATACCGTCAAGCATGGCCCATGTGCTGCTTATCCTGCCTGCCTCAAGCCACCACCAGCCCCCGGCTATCAGGGCGGCGATCACCCACAAGGGCAGCAGACGCACCAGCAGACGGCCATGCTTTTTCAGCGGGGCCTCTGGCATTTGCAAATACATCGGTTCAGGCATGGCAAGTCCTGTTGGTTGGAGCATTTTCATGACATTATCATAAAAACATGCAGATACTGTACCATCCTAACCGCAATGCCCTTTACAAGCCGAACGCAGACGCTTACAAAGTCTGCATTCACGGAGAGCGCGGCTGCCTGCCGTCAAAACTCCGCCAGGGGAGTTGACACACATCATGGTTTTATCGCGAATCTGCGCCCTGCTCTGTCTGGGCTGCCTGCTTGCTGGCTGCGGCACTACCCGCCCTGTCGTCGTGGTGGAAAAAGACGAATTTATGAAAATGGCGCATAACATGCCCAAAGAGCTGCAGGCTCGCGACCTGCTGGACAAGGACGGCTCGTACACGGCCCCCATGTCCTTCAAGGGTCTGAAAGATTATGGCGACATTCTGTTCGCCCGCCTCTCGCCCGAATTTATGCTGCAAAACGACGCAGCGCACGATGTGTATCTTGGGGCCACGTTTTCGGCCACCATCCTGCCCGACAGCCGCGTGCAGCACTTCCCCAACGGTTTCAACATAAACCATGCCACGCAGATAGTTAAAGTCAAGATGATCGGCATCGCGGACTGGAACGGGGACGGACAGGACGAATGGATAGTTTCGTGCTATGTGGAACCCAAGCGCGGCGGCCGCACCCGCATCTATTATGTGCTTGTGCCCCCGCCACTCAACAACGAAGAAAAGCTCAAGGGCACCGTGGCTGCCGTGTATGAATGCTTTGGCCTTTCGTGCACCCTGTACGTGCGCGACAGCAAGGTTATTCAGCGCGACTCCGCCGACCCCCTCGCACCGCCCACAGAAGTGCATGACGTTGTACCCGGCCTGCAACCCGTGACTACGCCGCCGAGCAAAAATCCGTCCAAGAGCGGCGGGCTGGAAGAACGCAGCCTGTAAGGCCGCGTTGCGCAACGGCCTGCTGCCAGCCCCATATTGCAAAAGGCTGCCGGTCTGATTGACCGGCAGCCTTTTTGCGTAAAGACGCATCAATCACCTACGCGCCAGTTCGGCATGCCTGCAGGCTGCGCCCTGCAACTGACCTGAAAAAAGCCCACATACCAGGCATACGACGCAGATGCAGCTGTAGACATGGCAGCCGCATCCGGCGCGGCGCGGCCTTATCGGCTTGCGGACGGGCCCAGCCGTCAAATTTCAGCCGCCGGGCGATTCCCTCACCACTGGCTCAGCGCCGCGCACCCCCCTCGACAGTACGACACTGCCGCTACATGATTGGTCGCAACCATCACTGCAACACGCATCGCCCCCAAAGCCGTACTGAGGCGGCAGCCACGCGCGATTGTCGCCGATAAACAGAAAAACGCCCGGCGCATAGGCCCGCAGCTTAGGCCTGCGCACAGGCCCGGAGCACAGGCATGGAGCATAGACCTGGGGCGTTGCAGCGTCCGTGTTTGCGCACGCCGCAAAAAACCCCGCCGGAGCAGGGGTTCGACTCCTGAGAGTCTGCTTCCCTGCCCCGGCGGGGCAAAGTCATATCAAGGCAAGCTAAAGCTTATTTGAAAGCCTTTTCAAAGTTGGGCACAACCTGCTTTTTGCGGCTCATGACGCCGGGCAGCCACACGGACTTGCCTTTGGGCTTCACGCCAAAAGCCTTTTCCACCACGGAAGGATCGTCGGAAACGATCAGCATTTCAGAGCCTTCCTTCATGATGTCGGTAAGCAGCAGGAACACGCTGTGACGGCCTTCGCCCTTCACGCGGGCGATTTCGGCCTGCAGGCCAGCCTTGACGGGTTCCAGAATGGAAAGGTCGACCACTTCCAGCTGGCCGATGCCAACCTTCTTGCCGCCCATGTCAAAGTCCTTGTAGTCGCGGAAGACCAGGTCCTTCATGGAGGTGCCTTCAACGGCGCTCTTGACCTTGAACATTTCCATGCCCAGAGTCATCACGTCGCTCACGCCGGCGATTTTGGCCAGTTCTTCAACGGCCTTCTTGTCGGCGGGGGTGCAGGTGGGCGACTTGAAGATAACGGTGTCGGAGAGAATGGCGCACAGCATGCCGCCAGCGATGCCCTTGGGAATTTCCACGCCGTAGAAGTCAAACATGTTCTTCAGCACGGTGCAGGTGCAGCCCACGGGCCAGATCCAGGCTTCGAGGGGCGCGGAGGTGGTCACATCACCAAGCTTGTGATGATCAGCGATGCCGAGCACACAGGCGGAGTCCATTCCCTTGGGGGCCTGAGCCAGATCGGAATAGTCCACCAGGTACAGATTCTTGCCAGCCACGTCGGCAACAACCTGAGGAGCGGTAAGACCGAACTTCTTGAGCACGAATTCGGTTTCAGGAGTGGGCGCGCCCTGAGCGGCAGGGGTAACGTCCAAACCGCGCTTGCTGTACAGGTCGGCGGCGGCAATGGCAGAAATGATGCTGTCGGTATCGGGATTCATGTGACCAATAACTAATGCGGACATGACAGTCTCTCCTTCCGGGATTGTTCGGGTATGCGGTTCAGTGCGACCGCTTTGTTCTCTTTAGCACAAAGTCATGCTCATGCCAAGGTCTTCTCGCAAAAAAACCCGACACAGATAATCTATCGTTTGGATATGGATATGTAACATTATAAAATTAAATAATATTTTTTAGGTCGTGAATTATTTATTTTTTCGATGCTTTAGGATGGGCCTTGTCGTAGACCTCCATCAGGTGCTCAAGACTCACCTGCGTATAGCGCTGGGTAGTGGTCAGCCTGCTGTGCCCAAGCAGCTCCTGCACGCTGCGCAGGTCGGCACCGGCTGCGAGCAGGTGCGTGGCAAACGAATGCCGCAGGCTGTGCGGCGACACCGTAAAATCAAGCCCGGCCCTGCGGCAAAGGCGTTCGATGATGCGCGCCGCCTCCCTGCGGTTGAGGCGCGAGCCGCGCGAGCCCACAAACAGCGCCTGTTCGTCGGCCAGGGCCATGAGCGGGCGCTCGTCAAGCCAGCTCTTGAGGCTGTCGCAAGAGGTGTCTGAAAGCGGGGCAAGCCGCTGGCGCGACCCCTTGCCCATGACCCGCAGCACGCGCGACGAAAGCTGCACGTCATCCACATCAAGGCCCAGCGCCTCCGAAATACGCAAGCCCGAGCCGTACAGCAGCTCGGCCAGCGCCAGATCGCGGCAAAGAAGCCGCTCTGCTTCGGCGCTGTCGGGCATGGCCCGTCCCTGCCCGGTGTTGCTCGCGGCGCTGTGCCCGGCATCAAGCAGGGCAAAGGTTTCGTCCACGTTGAGGGCGCGCGGATGGCGCTTTTCCTGCCGTGGATTACGCACCTGCGCTGCAACGTTTTCCGTCACCCCGCCGCTACGCTGCTGAAAACGAAAATACGACCGCGCTGCCGCCAGCTTGCGGGCCATGGAGCTTTTGGCCTCGCCCAGGCGAAACAGCCAGGCCAGATACGCCTGAATGTGCCGCTTGGTCACGCCCTGCGGCCTGCCCAGATCAGCCTGCTGCCCGCGCAAAAATTCCGCCAGTTGCCCAAGATCGCTGCCGTAGGCCTTGAGCGTGGCCTGCGATGCGCCCTTTTGCACTTCCATCCAGGTCAGGAATGCGTCAATGAACAGTTGTGCGCGGTCCGGGCCGGGCTTGCCCTGCCCGGCATTTTTACTTTCTGCGGATTTACCCGCCGCCCCGGCGGTAGCCTGCGCGGAGGCCATAGCTGTCGATTGGCCTGCAGCCAGATCGACCGATTGACCAGCGGCTGCCTTGCGGCCTCGCCCCGCATTTTTGGGTGCGCCTTGCCCGCCGCTCATGGCATGGCCTCATAGCGCGCTCCGGGCAGACGCCGCACCTTGCCAAGCATTTCCAGCCCCACCAGGGCGGCGTTGGCCGCCGCAGCGCTGAGCCCGGCGGCATCGGCCAGTACATCGGCATGGGTGGGGCCGTGCTGCAACAGATACTCAAGAAGCCCCGCGTTGCCCCCCGCGTTGACGGCATGCTCCGCAGCGGCGCGCTCCCCTTCATTGAGCGGCGGCGCGCAGGGGGCGTCAGCGGCCTTTTGCCCGGCACTGCCGCAAGCCGCATCTGTCGCTGCAGCCTGATGCGCAGAAGACCCGGACACAGCGTCAGGCGAGGCAGCCAAAGGAGATTTGGACAAAGATTTTGGCGCGGGTTTCGGCGCAGGGGGCGGCGCGGTCTCCGGTGCAGAAACCTCCGCCTGCAGGCCCTCCTCCTGCGGAGGTACACTGTCTTCATTTATGCCAAAGGGCCGCAGCTGCCCGGCCAGATCGCGCAGCACGTCCTCGGCGCAAAACACGGCGTGCGCGCCCTGCCGCACAAGGTCCTGACACCCCAGACAGTGCGTATCCAGCGCAGGCCCCGGCACGGCGTAGACCTCGCGGTTTTGCTCCAGCGCCAGCCGCGCCGTGATCAGGCTGCCCGACCTTTGGGCGGCCTCCACCACGAGCACGCCCAGCGAAAGACCGCTGATGATGCGGTTGCGGATGGGAAAGTTTCCCGCGTGCGGCACAGTGCCGGGCGCAAATTCCGAAACAAGCAGCCCCCGGCGCTCCATGGCGTCAAATACCGCAAAATTTTCTGCAGGATACAGCACGTCGATACCGGTTCCCAGCACGCCGATGCTGCCCCCCACCCGCGCGAGGGCGGCCTCGTGGGCGACCCTGTCGATACCAAGAGCCATGCCCGAAACAATGGATATGCCGCAGGCCGAGAGGCAGCGCGCCATGTATTCCGCCACGGACCTGCCGTGCGGGGTCGCCTTACGCGAACCCACCACGGCAAAGCCAGGCGATTGCAGCAATGAAAGGTCGCCCCGGCAATACAGCAGCACGGGGGCGTCGATGACGGAGCGCAGCAGCGCGGGGTACTGGGGATCAGTCCAAAGGACAATGGAAGCGGAAAGGTCGCGGGCGCGGTCCCATTCATCCCGGGCGGTAACGCGCCACGAGCCTGTGGCCAGCTCGGTTGCCTGCCCCTTGTTGACGCCCGCCTCGTTCCACAGCTGGCGGCCCTGCACGGCGGCATAGGCAGAGCCAAAATGCCGCACCAGCCGGGCTGCCGTGCGTGCGCCAAGACCACGGCAGTGCCGCAGGGCAAGGCTGGCCCAATATTCCTTGCGGGCGGCTTCGTCCATACTTGCCCAGCTGTTGCCCTGCTGGGTCATGCCGCCTCCGCTGCAAAAATCCAGGCCCGCACGCCGCCCATGCTAACGGGCCAGCCCGCGCGAACGGGCAATGCCGGCGGCTTCCGAACCAGGAAACTGCGACAAAAGCTTTTTGTACGCCTGGGCGGCGCCTTCCTTGTCGCCCATCCGGCTCAGGGTCATGCCGGTTTTCAGCAGGGCATCGGCGTTTTTATGGTGGCTGGGCCACTGGCTGTTGACCTTTTGAAACTGCGCCAGCGCTTCCTTGTATTTGCCCTGAGCGTACAGGCCCTCACCTATCCAGTATTCCGCGTTAGCGGCATAGCGGCCCTGCGGATACTGCTGCAAAAAGGTCTGAAAGCGGCTGATGCTGTCTGCGGCCCGGCCCGCCATGGCGGGCTGCAAGGCGGCCTTGTAGGCGGCATCCTCGCCCTTGCCGCCCTTGGGCAGCGGGGAGGGCTGCGCCTGCGCTGCGGCGGGCGCGGGTTCGACAGCCGCGGGGGTTGCCGTTGCGGCGGGAGCCGCAGGCGCGGACGCAGGCGCGGACGCAGCGGCGTTTTTGGCAGCGGCCTTGCCCTTGGCGTTTTTGCCCGTTGCTGGCGCGGCAGCCTCGCCCGGCAGGGGCGGCAGGCCCAAACCTGGACGCTCCGGCGGCAGGGAAAGGTCTGCATGGGGCACTGCAGGCACAGGAACATCCGTATTGCCCCCTGCCGCAGCAACGGGCGGCAGCATGGGCTGCACAGCCGCAGCCTGTTTGTTGGCTGACGACGCAGCTTCGGGCGGCAGCGCAAACCCACCGGCGGCAGTGCTGGCCCCCTTGGCGGCGGCTTGCGACTTTTCTGAAGGGGTGCTCTGGGGTGCGGCCTTGGCAGTCGCCCCCATGGCCGGTTCGACCTCGGGTTTGGCGGCTTCACGTTGCGGGGCAGCGGGGATGGGCCTGATTGTGGCCGCAGGATCCGCCGGGTTGATGGGGGCTTGCGCGGCTCCTGCCCCGCCGGATTTGACGGCAGGCTGCGGCGCGGCCTGAGCTGCAGGTTGAACTGCCGGTTGTACTGTCGAGTGCATGGCCGGTTGGGCTGCGGTCTGGCCCGCCCCCTGAACCGGGGGCAACTGCGGGCTCGCGACGGGCACAGGGCCGTGCGCGGTAAGCTGGGCTTCCGGCTGGGCCTGCGTGGCCAGCACGCTTTTATGCGGCTGGGGCGGAATGATGGGCACCACGGTCATGCCGGTCTTTTGCCCGCCACGGGTGCGCACTTCGTAAACCCTGTTGTTGAGCTGGGCAACCTGGGTATCAAGCGTGGTTACGTTCTGTTCCAGCGTGCGCAACCGCTGATCGGTTTCGCGCAGCAGCTTCTGGTTGGTCTCGCTTGTAGACTCAACATGACGCACCTTGTCGGAAGAAGCGCACCCCGCAGCCAGCGCAAGGCAAGTCAGCGGCACAACGATCAGTGTTTTCATCCCTGTCTCCAGCACAAGAGTATTCTTGCGTTGAAATATCACATACTGCGTCAAAAATCCGCAACAGACGCCCATGATAAATTTTCGGCAACAGCGGTTTACCCCATTGCAACAAAAGCAGACGTCAAACCGCGTAAGCAGCCAAGCTTTCTTGTGCCTCAAGCCCGGCCATATTTCAAGAACTCTTGCAGCGGCTGCGTTTTTCAGGCAAGAACAGGCTTGCTCACGCTATTGCGGCACACTACGTATGAATGAACAGGGCATTGCGGCGCAAAAAAAGCTGCCGCGCCGCCCGTCGCGTGCGTCTTGCAGCTGCAGACAACCTGCAGAAAACATATGAACCGTTTTTATCCGGCATCAAGCCACACCGGAGGCGAAGCCTGATGAATTTTTTTCAGGAAATGACAGCGACCCTGACCACATGGATGAACGCGTTGCGGCATCTTGGACAATCCTTTCCGCTGGCGGGCATGGGGCTGGACATCCTGAGCGTGGCCCTGCCGCTGGCCGCCTTGCTGGCCTTTGCGGGTCTGGGTTTTATGTCGGCCACGGCGAGGACTCTGGCGGTGACGCGCAAGCGCGTCTCATACGAAAAATGCGCGCGCCAGCTGGCCCTGCTGGCTCTGCTGCTGGGCTGGACGCTGCTGATCTGCGGCCGGGTCTGGCTGTTTTTTACGCAAAGTTCCTACACGCCCGACTCGCTGTCCGACTTTATGGTCGAGATGAGCTGGGTCATGCTTGGGCTGGCGGTGCTTTTTAACAGCCTGTATTTTGCCCTGTGGAAATTTTTGATCAAAATGCCCATGCTGCATGCGGGGCTGGGCGTTGTAAGCGGCATCCAGGCCTGCATCGCCACGGCTGCTTCGCTGGCAGCGGCCCGCATGCTTGCGGCGCTGGCGCGCCCCGACGCGGATATGCTCACCCTTGGGCATATCTATGTGCCGGGCTTCGGAACCCCTTTCTGGTGCGCCCTTTTCTGGTCGCTGCCCCTCATGCTGGCGGTCGCAGGGGCCATGGGAACCTTCTGGCTGGCGCTGCGCCGCAAATACGACGACTATGGCCGCGACCACTATAATACCATGCTTCCGTGGTGCGCCACGTGGGCGCGCAATGCCTGGGCGGTATTTTGGGTGATCCTGCTGGCGTCCTCGGTATTTGACGTGCAGCGCGAATGGCAAAACGACACATTTACAGTTATGGACGCCTTGCTTGAAAGCGCCGAGCTGCTGCTCTGGCTCGCGCCCGCCCTACTCTGGACCCTTGTGGCGCGCAGCGCAACCCCCATGCGCCACAAGCTGACCCTGCTGGCCGCCCTGGTGCTGGCCGTGGGCGTCATGCTGCCCTTCTACCTCAACATGACGGAAATCAGCCTGCCGGTATCCCTGACCGACGGCATCGACTAGCCACAGCCCCCAGAGCTGACGACAAATGCAAAAAACCCCGCCTCACTGGCGGGGTTTTTTGCTGGCATGCGCCGCACAGACTATATCTGCGCGGTTATTTTTTACCGTACTGCCTGCGCCACTCGTCAAGAAACAGCAGCGAGGCCTCGGTTTCTGTCAAGGCGCCGCTGCGGGCGCGCAGGGCGTTTATGACATCGTCAAACCCTGCATTGGGGCCAAGCCCCAAGCCCTGAACCACATTAGCCAGCTCGCCCCTGAGCTCGGGCGTAAGCACTGCCTCCACATCCGGGGGCAAGGCCTCGCGGGCCGTCTCCGCCTGCGGCCACGGGCCAAGCCGCTGCTCCATAAATGAAAGCAGCGAGGCCATGCGCTGCTCGTAGGTGTGGTCGCGCAGCACTCGGGCGCGGGCACGTTGGGCAAAGGCCCTGCGCTCTTCGGGATGCGCCGTAAAATGGTCGATGGCGGCATAAAATTCGTCCAGAGTGCCAAAGGTTGCCAGTTCGTCCTCAGCAAACAGATCCGGCATGAGCGCCCGTCTGTCCACAAGCTGAAAAGCGCCCATGGCCGCCAGCTCAAATGTGCGCGGGTTGACAAAATCCCCCCTGCTCACCAGTTCGGCCGTGCCAAGACTGGAATGCAGGTTGAGGTTCACGCGCGTGGCATTGTATATCTTGACGCTTTCCTCTGCCGATATGCGCGCGCCGCCGCGTTGCACATGGCCGGCAAGCAGGGTTTCGCCGTCCCAGTCCGACCCCCATATTTTAAAGTCGCGCCCGATGAGCCGCCTGAAAGCCAGCCGCCGGTTGGGATAGCCCGCGCCCAGAAAGCCAATGTCCGCCCCGTACTCGCGCCGCTCCTGATCGCTCAGGCTGAGCGGCTTGTGAAAATCGGGCTGCGCCGCCAGCGGCAGGTACAACGCGTTGTTCTGCCCGATGCCAACCAGCATGGACAAAAAAGGCTCCTTCTGAATGACGGCAAAAACATCGTAGAGGGGGGCGTAGCCCTTCCAGTAATCAAATATCTCGTGGTCTTCCACAAACCACATGGCCGTGCGCACGCCCGACCGGCGCAGGCGCTGCAAAAGGCTGCGCCCCAGCGGGGCCTGAGCCATGGCAAGCACCAGGTGCGGCTCCTGCGCCTGCACCTGCGCCCACACGGCCTGCGACACCACCTGCAAAAAAGAATTCTCCAGCTGGGCCGTCTGCGCCGGGGCCAGACCAAGGCCGCGCAGGCCGGTAAAGCCCGCGTGCAGCAACGGGGCCTCAAACACGCGCACGCTGTGCCCCAGAGCGCCGAGCGCGCTGGCGCAGTATCTGCCTATGGGCAGCGAGCCACCGTACATGGGCAGCACCACAAGGATTCGCAGAGGAGCGGCAGGCATCAGCAGTATCTCCCTGGCGGCAACATCCAGTCCGCATCGTTATAAAGCCACGGGTCAAGGTCGGCGGACTGCAGGGCGACAGCAGCGCTGCCCGTTGGTTCCGCCGACAGGTGCAGCCGCGCCGCCAAAAAATTGCGCACATACCGGCGCTCTGCCGCATGCGGGTCGTCGCCCGCCAGCAGCGATGGGCGCGCCCCGAGGGCATCCATGCCGGTGCGCCACAGCTGCAAACCGGCGGGGAGCTGCGGCCATTTTTTTGCGTCGGCCCCTACAGAGGACAAGCCGGATTTTATCTGCCCAAGCACAGCCGCAAGCGAACGCAAAAGCTCCACCTGCGTCAGGGGCTGCCCGCAGGCGACGTCGTAGGGGCAGGGGGCGGACTCAAGGCACGGGCCGCAGGCGCGGCAGGCCTGCCACACATGATGGCCCTCGCCGTAAGGGCCGGTTTCGTGCAGCCAGGCGGAGGACAAAAAAAACGCGAGCACTGGCACGCCAAGGTGCGCCCCAAGGTGCATGATGCCCGTATCGGGCGTGATCAGCGCGTCCAGCCCGGTGACCGCAGCCGCAAGGGCGGGCCAGTCTGTCTTGCCGCTCAGGTCTTCAACCATGGGCAGCATCTTGGGGGGCAAATGCCGCAGCAGTTGCCGTGCGGCGGGTTTTTCCGCCGTTGAGCCCAGCAGACGCACGCGCGGGCCGCCCAAGGCCCCAAAGGCCGTTCGCACCACCTCGGCCAGCACCGGCACAGGTAGCGAGCGGCGCGATTCGCGCCCGGCCAGCACAACGCCCAGCCCTTGCCCGCCGGGTGCGGCTGCGGGGTTAACCCTGCGCGGGTCAACAGGAGCCTCGGCAAAATGCCCCCAAAAATCCACCAGATTGAGCGGCGCGAGTGCGCGCCGCTCGCTGAGCCTGAAGGCCAGCCGCGCCCACGGCGAGCGGGTGACGCCCCCTGCGGCGGGGCGGTAGCCGCGCACGGTCTGCGGCTCAAAGACACGGCACAGCGCCGCCGTAGCGCCGGAAAAATTGCAATTGTACACGGCGTCAAAATGCATGCCCCGCCAGCGGGCCAGAGCTGCGGCGTTGCGGGCCATGGCCTGCTCCTCGGGCTTGCCGTGCACCGCAAGGGCGTGCAGCTCGGCAAAAGGAAAAAGCAGCCGGGCCAGAGGCGTCAGGCCCGCATCCACGGCAAGGTGAACCTCGCCGCGACCCGCCAGACTCATCAACAGTCGCTTGGTCTGCACCAGATCGCCAAACCGCGCCGCCTGTATGACCAAAAATTTCGCCATGCCCTTCCTGCGTGTCTGTTAATCGCCGTTGCCGCAAACAAGCTGCCAATTGCGCACAATCTAAGGCAATACCGCCACCTAGGCAAGCAAGGGGCGGCGCGCTGCACTGGCCGGGGCAACCGCAGCCACTTTGCAAATACGTTGAAACGCAGGCCCTTTGCAAAATATTTCGGGCTGCTGTATGCTGGTTGTCAAGATTGTTTCACCCATTGGATCACACATGCGCACACAGCCCCCCGCACCGCTCTACCCCATATTTATTTCGCTGACGGGCATTCGCTGCCTGCTGGTCGGCTTTGGCCAGGTGGGGCAACGCAAGCTTTCAGGTCTGCTGGCCTGCGACCCGGAGTCTGTGCTTGTGCTTGATCTGGCCGAGCCTGCGGCGGAGGAAGCTGACGACGCGTCCAGACTGCTGCGCGACCCTCGCGTGCGCTTTGAGCGCCGCGCCTGCACCAAAGCCGATCTGCAGTGCTGCGCGCTGGTTTTTGCCGCCACGGGCAGCCCGGCTGAAAACAGCCGCATAGCAGACCTGTGCGCCGCAGCGGGCATATTGTGCAACAGCGCCAGCAAGCCAGAAGAAGGCTGCTTTCAGGTGCCTGCTGTTGCCCGCAGCGCGCCGTTGGCGGCGGCTCTGTCCACCGGCGGCGCAAGCCCCGCTCTGGCGCGCCGCTGGAAGGGCGAACTCGAGCGCTGGCTTGAGCCCCGCTCGCGCATGGCTGCCCTTATGGGGCGGCTGCGGCCTCTGGTCCTTGCCTTGGGTGAAGATACAGGGCAAAATACCCGATTGTTCCGAACGCTGGCCGAGTCTTGCCTGCAAAAGTGGCTGGAGGAAAACGACCAGGAAAACTGTCGCCGCTGTCTGCAGGCGGAACTTCCGCCCGCATTGCACGCTCATATAGCGGAGTTGCTGAATGATCTCCCCTGAATTTTCCACCGCCGTCACCCTGTTGCTGTACGGCTCCGCCAGCGTGGCCGGGCTTGCAGGCATTGTCGCGCGCACCGCCCTGTGGCGCAAAATCGGCTGCTCGCTGGCTGTGGCGGGCTTTGTCTGCCAGACGCTCATGCTGTTTCTGGGCTTTCACAAGGCCCTGCCCGGCGGTCTGAGCGCGGGCGCGTATTTTCAGCTGATGGCGTGGTTTGTGGTGCTGTGCGGCATTGCCGCCTGGGCCAAGCTGCGGCAGGAGATACCGCTGGTATTTGCCGCGCCGCTGGGCCTCATGCTGTTTGCCATGTCGGCCCCGTATCTGGCCGCTGTGGTGCAGGTTCCGCCCTCGCTCAACACCTCGTTTTACGCGCTGCACATCGGGGCGCTGTTTTTTAGCCTGGCCCTGCTGGCCCTGGCCTTTGCCGCCGGAGCGCTGTTTTTGTTCATCGAAGGACGCATAAAAAGCAAGCTGACCATGAAGGGCTTTTGGCTTGATATGCCCGCCCTGTCCATGCTCGACAAAATCAACGCCTTTACGACCATGGTGGGCTTTCCGCTTTACACGCTGGGCATCGTATCGGGGCTTATCTGGGCCAAGCCTATTTTTGGCGGCACGGTTACGGGCGACCCCAAGGAAGTCATCAGCATTGTGATCTGGCTGTTTTACTCCGTCTTGTTCCACAACCGGCTCACCAAGGGCTGGAAGGGACGCAAACCGGCGCAGCTGGCAGTTTTTGTCTTTGTTCTCTGCCTTTTTTCAATCATTGTGGTGAATACCTTTATGGAAACCCACCACGCATTCATCCGGCGCTGACCGGGCTACCGCCATGGACTGTGATATCTTTCTTGTCGGCCTGAATCATCGCACTGCCAGCGTGGACGTGCGCGAGCGTTTTGCCCTGGTCAATCATTGCGATGAAGAACATTGGGCCGTGCCATGTATAGGCGCGGTGAGCGAAAGCGTGATACTTTCGACCTGCAACCGCGTGGAGCTGCTGGCTGCGGGCAACGGCGACGTGGCCGGGCAGATGCTCGAAAACTGGGCCGTCGCCCGGGGGGCCAAGCCTGAAGAGCTCAAGCCCTACGTGTACGTGCACAAAAATCTGGAAGCCGTGCGTCACCTGTTTTCAGTGGCTTCAAGCCTTGACTCCATGGTGCTGGGCGAACCGCAGATTTTGGGCCAGCTCAAGACCGCATACCGCAAGGCGGTCAAGTGCCATGCCACGGGGGTTATTCTTAACCGCCTGGTGCACAAGGCTTTTTCTGTAGCCAAGCGCGTGCGCACCGAAACAGCCGTGGCCTCAAGCGCTGTCTCCATCAGTTACGCCGCTGTGGAGCTTGCCAAACGCATCTTTGGCGACATGAACACCCACAAGGCCATGTTGGTGGGCGCTGGCGAAATGGCCGAGCTGGCCGCCATGCACCTGCTGCAGGCGGGCATTGACGAAATACTGGTGGCCAACCGCACGCTGGCGCGCGGGCAGGAGCTGGCGAAGCAGTTCAAGGGGCGGGCCATCGCCTTTGAAGACATGGCCCAGCACCTCACCGAGGTGGATATCATCATCACCTCCACCGGCTCGCAGGAGCCCATCATCCGCGCACGCGACATACGCGCCGTGCTCAAGGCCCGCAAAAACCGACCCATGTTCTTTATCGACATAGCCGTGCCGCGCGACATCGACCCCGACGTCAACGGCCTCGACAACGTCTACCTGTACGACATCGACGACCTCAAGGAAGTGGTGGAAGAAAACCTCGCCACCCGCCGCGACGAGGCCGCCAAAGCGGCGGACATCGTCAACGAGGAAGTGCTGCTCTTTTCGCGCTGGCTCTCAAGCCTTGACGTGCAGCCCACCATTGTCGATCTTATCCAGCGCGGCGAGCGCATGGGGCAGGAGGAACTGGCCAAAACGCTCAAACGGCTCGGCCCTGTGAACGACGAAACCCGCGACGCCCTTGAGACGCTGGTGGGCGCGCTGGTGCGCAAACTCAACCATGACCCCATCATGTTTCTCAAGCGCGGCAGCATGTCCCAGGAGGGCAACGGCCCGCGCATCAGCATCACACGCCGTATTTTCAATCTGGACAAAACAGGCTGTCCCTACTCGTCGGAGGAAAACTGATGCGCTGGTACGGAATTGACGACCTTACGGAAGAAGACACCGCAAAACTGACCGCCACGCTCACCGAAATGGAGCTGACATCGGGCATGGAGGGCCTTTTTTGGCTGCCTGTCCCCGCCGACTTGCTTTCACCCGTGCAGCAGGAGCATGAGGAAAGCTGCGGCCCCCACGTTATGGGGCTGGAAATTGAAGAAAACTTTGCGCGGCTTGAGCTGCTGGTACGCGCGCGGGGCCGCATGCGCTGCGAATGCGTGCACTACGCCTCGCCCGAACTGCGCGACCGCATGATCATATGGCTTGAAACGCTGCTGAAAGATATGGGCATCAATCCCGCCTAGGTGTAATGTTCCAATAGGTTGTTCACCCTCCCCAAATCGGTAAAGCTGGAGTTACCACACACAGCAAACCGAGAGAGGGAAAGGGTGAACAGCCATAAGAATGCCAAACTGACGGTTCGTAGTCGAGAAGAAATGGTGCGGCGTATGCAGCATGAACCAGCGGCAAAAGTGGCGGCTGGTTATGGCGTAAGTTTGCGCACCGCGAGGAAGTGGAAAAGTCGGCATGCTCATGGTGGGCAAGACGCACTTGCAGACCGCAGTTCGCGCCCCAGACATTGTCGCAACATACTATCTGAGCTTGATTTTTGTCAGATATACACGCTGCGAAAAGAGAGAAAAACCGGGGATGAAATCGCCCTACGCCTGGGCATTTGCCGAAGCAGTGTTTTTCGTGTTCTGCGGCAACTTGCCTGTTCACGGTTATCATCACTGGAACACAAGGAACCAATTCAGCGCTATCAATGGGAAAATCCAGGGCAAATGCTGCACCTGGACATCAAAAAGCTGGGCAAGATTGATGGCGTTGGGCATAGAAAAGCGGGAACGCGGCAAGTTCATCGCAGACGGCCAGGATGGGAATACCTGCACGTGTGCGTGGATGATGCTTCCAGAGCTGCGTACACCGCCGTCCTTCCAGACGAAACAGCCAAATCGGCGGTAGAATTTTTATGGTTTGCCGTTTCATGGTACGCCTCACACGGCATCAAGATAGAACGAATTCTGACGGATAACGGATCTTGCTACAGGTCAAGGAAGTTTCGTGACGCCTGTCGTGAGTTCGGAATAACGCATAAGCGGACACGGCCTTATCGACCACAAACCAACGGCAAGGCTGAACGCTTCATCAGAACAGCAATGCAAGAGTGGGCATACGCAGAAACATATACCCACTCTTGGAAAAGAACAGCGTATCTGCCGATATGGACGCATCGTTATAATTTCTTGCGACCACACTCGGCTCTTGGCAGAAAACCTCCAGCTTCAAGGCTGGGAGGGTGAACAACGTGTTGACACTCTACACCTAGGCGCGGATTATTGCTGCGGCATCGGGGGCGGCGCAAGCCGCCCAGACCTGATCTGCCACGCAGCCCCTGCAACGAAAATCCATTCCACCTATCGGCCCCCGACAGGCCCGCCCCCCCTCTGGCCCGACCCTTTTGCAACCCAATCCGGCAAGGCCTCTCCATGGCCCGCTCCGGCGACGCAGCAGATACTCCATGACAGAACCGCTTTTGCCGACATTGCAAAACCTTTCCGCCCAAACGGCCCGTCTGTGCCTTGAGGTGGAGCGGTTTTGCCTTGTGCGGCTGGGGCTTGCGCGCGGTTCAACGCTGCTGCTCGCCCTCTCTGGCGGGGCGGATTCCACAGCTCTTGCGCTTGTGCTGCACCTGCTTGCCCCACGCCTCGGGCTGACCCTGCACGCCATGAGCGTCGACCACGGCCTGCGGGAGGAATCCGCACAGGACGCTGCATCTGTACTGCAATTGTGCCAGCGGCTGGGCATTGCCTGCACGGTGCGGCAGGCCGATGTGCGCGGGCTGGCCGCAAGCGGCGGCATCAGCGTTGAAGACGCGGCCCGCAGACTGCGCTATGCTCTGCTGGAGCGGCAACGCACCGCTCTGGGAGCCGACTTTATCGCCCTTGGACACCATGCCGCAGATGTAAGCGAGGACATATTGCTGCGCCTGACGCGCGGCACTGGCTGGCCCGCCCTTGGCGGCATGGTCGCCCGCGACGACGAGCGCCGTCTGCTGCGCCCATTGCTGGCCTCTGACGCGCACGCACTTAAAGACCTGCTGCGCGAATGCGGCCTCGGCTGGTGCGAGGATGCCAGCAACCAGAGCCGCCAGTACAAGCGCAACAGGCTGCGCCTCGATGTATTGCCCCTGCTGCGACAGGAAAACCCGGCGCTCGACCGCACCCTGCACGATCTGTGGCAGCTCGCCCGGCTTGATGAAGATTACTGGAATAAAACGCTGGACGCGGCTCTGGTTGCGCACCCATGGATTGTGGGGGAGCCTGCGGCGGAGTTGCAGAAGGATCAAAGCACTGCCAGCGGCCCAAGTCTGACCCTGCCCGCAGGGTTGCTGTCGGCGCTGCACCCAGCTGCTCGATTGCGCCTGTATATGCGGGCTGTGCGTTGGTTATGCCGTCCTGCGACGGGGAAGGCAGGTGTGGACTCTGACAGTATGGGCCAGCTTCACGGCCAGGCCCGCGCCCGTACCCTTCTGGCGCTGGACGACGCCCTTGCCAAGGGGCGGGGAAACACGCTGTTTCAGTTGCCTGGCGGGCTGGTGGCGTACCTGAAGGGAGGAAGTGTTGTTTTTGGGCGCTGCGCGGTGGTTTCGTTGCAAGACTTCACGCCTTGATCGCGAGAGATTTATCAATGCCCGCGCCACTGCAACGAAACAGATTACTTGCCGACAGGATACTATCGTCGGCACGAATGCTGCATAAATTCAGGGTGTCTCTTCGCAGACACGCGTAACCAGTAGCCGGAAATTGAACCAGATGAATTTTACTGACGTTGCCATGCCCTATATTTTGCTTTGCCTTCAACTTGTGTTGTCGGGTCTTGGCATCGTTTTTTTAGTTAGCGGCATTGATGAATTTTTTATCGACTGTATTTATCTTGTCTTTAAAGCGTATCACAAGCTTTTTATCAGACGCAAATACCCGCCGCTGACGGAATCGCAGCTGCTTTCCATACCTGAGCAACCCATTGCCATAATGATTCCCTGCTGGGATGAGTCTGACGTTATCCGGCGCATGCTTGATAATACAATAAAAACTGTCAATTATTCAAACTACCAGATTTTTGTCGGCACATACCCCAACGACCCCCAAACCCAGCGCGAGGTGGCCCTGGCAAGCGAGGTCTACGGCAACGTAAACAGAATCGTATGCCCCAAGGATGGCCCCACCAACAAGGCCGACTGCCTGAACTGGATTTACGCCGGTATCCGTCACTATGAAAAGCAGCACGGCGTAGAATTTGCCATCTACGTGATGAACGACTCAGAGGACATTGTACATCCATTATATCTAAAGCTTTTCAACTATCTTATTCCGCGCAAGGACATGGTGCAGCTGCCGGTTTTTCCCATGGTGCTGCGGTGGTGGAACTTTACCGCCGGGCACTATGCCGACGAATTTGCCGAAAACCACGCCCGCGACATGCTGGTGCGCGAAATTTTGAGCAAATCCGTGCCGTCGGCTGGCGTCGGCAGCGGGTACAGCCGCCGCGCACTGGAACTGCTGGCAGCGGACAGCAACAACCAGCTTTTCAACATTGATTCCCTTACCGAAGACTATGACTTTGGCATGCGCATGCGCAAATTTGGCCTGCGCCAGATTTTTGTTCGCCAGATTTTGCATCGTCAGATAAGCCGCACAAGCAGGTTCACCGGCAGGCGGTATACGACCTCAAAAAGGGAATATATCGTTATCAGAGAATTTTTCCCCCGCACATTCACCTCGGCAGTACGGCAAAAGTCGCGCTGGATCATGGGCATAGCGCTTCAAGGCTGGGCGAGCATAGGCTGGCAGGGCAACTTTTGGACCCGCTACATGCTGTACCGGGACAGAAAGGGCCTCGTAACCAACATCGTCAGCATGACGGCAAACGTCGTGGTGCCCGTGGTCGCCCTTATCTGGCTGTATACGCAGATCAAGCCCGATGCCTATAATTATCCCCCCATTGTCGAACGGGATACCTGGCTTTGGTATTTACTGCAGATCAACCTGTTCTTTTTCTTTTGGCGGTCGTTCTGCCGTCTGCTTTATGTATATTTTGTATACGGCTTTGGCGAGGCGCTCCTTTCCTTTCCCCGGCTTATCTGGGGCAACGTGATCAACTTTGCGGCAACAATGCGGGCTTTCAGGCTTTATGCCCGCTATTTGCTGACCGGCAAAGTCATTGCCTGGGACAAAACCGACCACGTCTACCCCTCCGAAGAAGACCTGATGGCCTACCGACGCAGGTTGGGCGACCTTATGCTGGAAAGGCATTTTATCACCACCTCCCAGCTTGACGAAGCGCTCGCCCGGCAAAAGGAATCGGGCCTCCCCCTTGGGCACGTATTGCTCGATATGGGGATGACAACCGAGGACAAGCTGATTCAGATTCTTGGCCAGCAGTTTCACCTTGAAACCAAGGATGTTGACCCGTTTTTGACGCCGATGGACGCGTTGACGGCCATTCCCCGTAAAATGGCCCTGGCCAACAGCGCCTTTCCCCTTGAAATCAGGCCGTCGGGCGAACTTGCCGTGGCGGTGGAAAACCCGCCCTCGCAGCAGGCCATTACCGAAATGGAACGGGCTGCAGGCCGCGCCATTGTGCTGTATCTTGTGACCAAGAGCGATCTGGCCTACGCCCTGCGCTTCGGTTTTGACCGCATCGCCGCCGCAAATTCACAGGAAACCATGCAGCTGGTGCAAAAAATCAAAAACTCCGGTCTACTGACAGACGAGCAGGTGGAAAACGCCTTTCGCCAGCAGCGCAAAACATATGCCCGGCTGGGAGACGTGCTGGTTCAGGAAAAAATGCTGCAGTACAAGCAGTTGAAAGAAGCTGAAGCGCGATATTTTGCCCTCAGCAACCCAAGGGAACGGTTTGGCGTTTACCTCGTCATCCAGGGGTACATCACCCGAGACCAGCTGGTGCAGGCGCTTAAGCTCCAGGAACCCACCTGCGCAACACTGCAGTGTACCCTGCTCCAGCTTGGCTATGTATCGCAAAAGGATATTGATGCCCTTGAAGCCCTGCCGCCCCAAAGCGAGGTCAGCCATGCCTGACAGCACCACGCCGTTGAAGCACAGGCGACGGCCCCGCACCCGCCAGCTGCTGCGCTGGAGCATCCCGGCCCTGCTGGCGCTGTGGCTTGCGCCCACGGTCACGCCCGTAGCGGCTGCCGACGCGCCCCGGCAAAACGAACCGGCCCAGGCGTCCAAAGGCTTTTTTCAGGACCGGCTGAACCTCTTCAAGAGCTACCCGCACCTGGACATGGCCTACCGCAGGCAGAACCAGGGGCAGCTTGAGGAAGCGGCAAAAGAATTCCAGCAGTACCTCGCCCTGCGGCCAGACGATGCCAAGGCGAGATCTGACTACATGAACCTTCTTTTTCGTATGGAAAAGTACGCCGAAGCCCTGGCCCTGCTCGACGGGCTGCCCGATGCGGATACAAATTACGACCTGCAGCAGCTCAAGGCCTCCATATTTATCAAGCAGGGGCGCTCGGCAGAGGCCCTCGACGCGTACGCCAAATCTCTGGCCGCAGCGCGTAGCGATGCGGAAAAGCTCACTGTATTGCAATCTATGGCCTATCTGAGCCAGCAAGGCGGCCTGCTGGAACAGGCCAACCAGTACCTTGCCCAGGCGCGGGCCATAGCCCCGCACAATGCCCCTCTGCTGCAAAAGCAGGCCGCCATCGCCAGCATGGCGGGCAACAAGGGGGAGGCCGTACGGCTGAGCAGAGAGCTGACAATCATTGATCCCTCGCCGCAAAACCGCACCACCCTCGCCAACAACCTTTTTGCCGCCGGGCAGTACGCCCAGGCCGCTGACGAGTACGCCCATCTGACAGACAGCGACAGCCAGATGCTGCTCAAGGCGGGCCTGAGCTTTGCCGCAGCGCATGACAACGCCAACGCCGTGCAGTACCTTGAAAAATATCTTGCACTCAACGAGCCCCGTCAAACCGGCGATGCCATGCTGGCCTTGGGCAACGCCTACACAGAGCTGGGCGACGGCACGCAGGCGGCACGCACGTACAGAGAGTATCTGGGCTTTGCCACAGAGCCGCGCCAAAAAGCCGCCGCCCTGCTGGCGCTGGGCAATGCCTACGCCATAGCAGGCGATGCCCGCAAAGCCTATGAAACATACGACACGGCCCAAGCCCTGTCCGAAGAGTTTTCGCCAGCTGAAAAAAAACAGCTGTACACGTCACTGGGCTTGTCAGCGCTGGCTGCATCCTCGCCCGAGCTGGCCCTTAAGCCTTTGCAGACGGCCCTGCCCCTGCAGGAGAACCTGCAAAACAAGAATCTTGTGCTGCAGTCGCTCGCGCAGGCCCTCACCTCGCTGGGCAACCTGCAAGAGGCCGCAGAGGCATGGCGAACCGCAGCGGCGAGCCCCGGCGTCACGCCTCAGGGCCTGGCCCGCTGCAACGAAAACCTGGGGTATATCCTGAGTTCGCTCGGCGACCATGCGGGAGCGCGCGAGGCCTTTGCCCGCGCCGTTGCCGCAGGCGGCCCCAGCTGGGAACTGATGCTGGCTCTCGCCCAGGCGGACTTTATGACCGGGCGCTTCAACGACGCCCTCGAGCATTTTGAAAAATCAGAACAGTTGCGCCCATCGCCCGACACCAGGCTGGCCCTGGGTCACACGTATGAACGGCTGGGCAAACTGGGACTGGCCATCGTCAACTTTCAGAGCGTCGCCGCCCACATCCGCACTCTGCCTGCCGCCCAGCAGAATGAATATTATAAAAGCATGGGCTACCTGTATTCGGTAGAATCACGGTACGACGCGGCTGTGGAAGCATACGGCAAGGCGCTGACGCTGCGCTACGACGACGCCACCGCCGTCAGGCTTGGGCGTGCGCAGCGCATGTCAAACCAGCTGGACGCGGCCCGCCAAACGCTGGAGGCCGTCAACGCCCAATCACTGGATGCGGATATGCGCCTGCTGCGGCTTTCTGAGCTGGCGACCATTGCCGACCAGGAGCAGCGGTACCCCGACGAGGATGCCTTGCTGCAAGAGGCCCTGGCCCTGCGCGACACCGCCGATCTCAACTTTCGCCTGGCATCGCTCAAACGCCGGACCAATCAGCTGCCCGACGCCATCCGGCTGTACCGCAAAACTGTTGAGCTGGAAGACTCCGGCTCGGCACAGGCGGCCCTTGGCTACGCCCTGAGCGACGACGGCCAGTTTGCCGCCGCGGCTCGGGCCTTTGAGGCCGCGCTGCAAAAGGAAGAAGGCCTCGCCCCCCTTTATGAAGACCTTGGCTATGCTTATATGCACGATTCGCAAAACAGCCGTGCGGCTGAGGCTTTCAAACGCGCCATAGACAACGCCCTGGCCCAGGCCGATGCTGTTGACGGCGACAAGGACGCCGCCGACAAGGCTTACAGACTGCGCAAAGAAGTCACCAAGCTGCAGACCCACCTGACCACAACGGCCTATCTTTCTTATGCGCCCGGCGCAACGGGCAGCACAAGCTGGTCGGGCGGCGACTCGTCGCGCACGGTGCGGTCGGGCGGCGGCGTTGAGCTGGCCTGGATTCCGCCATTTATCGGCCTGCGCGACGACCGCATTTTGCAGGTTATAGGGCGCGTCAGCGCCAACCTTGATAAAAACAATTCATTTTCATTCGACAACAAGTCCTGGCAGGGCGCGGTGGGCCTGCGCTACAAACCCTTCCAGAGCCAAAACCTCAGCGTGGGCGTGGAGAGGCTGTTTCATCTTGGCAGAAATGCCGAAGACAACTGGCTTTTCCGTGCCATGTATTCCTGGTCCGACGGGCTTGACCTGCAACCCGGCAAGGACTTCTGGAACTACTCGTTCATATACGGCGAGTACGACTACTACGCCGACTACAACGCTCGCAGCGCCCTATACGGCGAGGTCAGACAGGGCGTAACCTTTAACCTGTACGACAAATGGCTTGTTTCGCCCCATCTGGTTGGCGACTTCAAACTGATTGAACCGGACAGGGACCAGGATTCACTGGCTGAGATCGGGGCAGGCTTTTCGCTGCGCTACCTGTTGCCTGCCCATGCCTATGAAGTGTCGCGCTCGTCGCTGGAATTTTTGCTGCAATACAAGTACGGAACGCTCTTTCACGCGCTGAGCAACAATAAAAATAACAACATCAATTCCGTGTTTCTTACAACCATCATTACTTTTTAGTGGAAAACCAGTATGCGCTACGCACGTTACCTGCTGTTTTTATTACTGGTATGCACTATCCTTGCTCCCGCGACAGCCGGAGCAAAGGACAGAACGCCGCGCTTTACAAGCACGTTTATGCAGTTGTGGGACACGCACTCCACCTGGGAGAGCACCCGCTGGAACGACCTGTTTGCCTCGCTGCGGGCCATTGGCATTACCGAAGTCATTGTCCAGTGGACAACCAGCCACGACAGTGCAGGCCCGGCCAGCGCGGCAATGGCGGAAGGCGCGCAGGCCCCGCGCCGCGCGGCAGCTCCCCTGCGCCTGCACCCGGCCCTGCCCCTCGTGCTGCAGGCGGCCAAGGCGCAGCATATGCAGGTTGTGCTGGGCCTCGCCCATGACCCGGCCTACTGGGACAAAATCAAATCAGAACCAGAGCTTGTACGCCGCTACCTGCGCCAGCTGGGCAACGTCAGTCTGCAGGCTGCCCGCGCCGCAATGTTGCTGCCTGACAGCAAAGAGGTGGTCAGCGGTTTTTACATTCCGCAGGAAATTGACGACAAAACGTGGCTCGAACCAGAACGACAAAACGTGCTTGTGGAGTACCTGACTAATCTGAGGGCTGGGCTGCAAACAGCTGCTCCGGGCCTGCCCGTGGGCATATCGGGATTTTCCAACGCCTTTGCCGAACCGGCCATGCTGGAGCGGTTCTGGCAAACGCTGTTAAAAAAATCCGGGATAGCGCGCCTGCTGTTTCAGGACGGCGTGGGCGTGCACAAGCTCCGGCTGCAGGAGACGGGCCTGTTTATGGCGGCGGCGGCGCGCGCAGCGCTGCAGGCTGGTGCAACGCTGACCCCTGTGGTCGAAGTCTTTCGTCAGGTTGACGGCCCACCGGTCAACGACAAGCCATTTCGCGCCGTGCCCGCAGGCATGTCTGGCCTGCAACGCCAGCTGGCCATTGCCTCGGCGCAACCCCACGCGGGCATTGCGGCGTTTAGCCTGCCCGAATACTGCTCTCCATATGGCATCAAGGGGGCGGCCTCGCTTTACGCGCAGTATAAGGCCTACATCCGCCGCTAGCCAGTCTGGTTATTCAGCACAGCAGCCGCAGCGCACAAAGCCGACCAAAGGCTGCCGAGTGCCGGCGGCCGTGCGCCATCCACAACCTGCACCCGCACTCTGACAGAAAAATACTTTTATTTTAAATAATTAGATACATTGGCGTCGCCAACTCGCGGGGTCTTGGCATCATGCTTGTCGACAGATTGTACAGCAAGTACAACCGGGCATGTCGCTCCAGTCTACGTTCATGCGCAAATGAAATTACCTAACAACTTATTTTTATTAAGTAAATTTTGTTTTACAGAACAGCCTTTACGGAAAATCCGCAAATTCGACACAGCTCATTTGCTTATATGGCAAAATTTTCGGTAATAGTTTTGCTGCACAAACTGTCCTGAAACATGAATCAGACAACTTCATTGCAAACAGATTAACAATTATTTATACATATATATACATATCATTACATACACACAAAAAAATCTTTGGGGGCGTTGAAACGAAATTTATTTTTTTCAGAACAAAGTTATGTGAAATTTCGGCAAATATCATCCTGCTATCTGTTTATAAAAACAATTAACCAATCATTGGAGCATGTCCTGCAGACAGCCTCTGGAATCATCGATTTGACGCCTGCGCATAAAATATTTATTTTGCCGACCAAGTTAATGCTGTCTCAACAAATTTTGCCGTCTTGCCCTGCCCCACACAAAGATCGCTTGAGATGAAGCTGCATGGATAACCCGCCTTAACTTGGTTAAAACGGGCGTGCACGTTGCGCTTGCCATCATGTGGCAACGCACTGC
Organism: Desulfovibrio desulfuricans; assembly: GCF_004801255.1. NCBI lineage: Bacteria > Pseudomonadati > Thermodesulfobacteriota > Desulfovibrionia > Desulfovibrionales > Desulfovibrionaceae > Desulfovibrio > Desulfovibrio desulfuricans. The sequence continues at coordinate 2,067,216 of NZ_CP036295.1, forward strand.
CACCAGCTGGGCTACAATTTTTAGGACGCGCTAACTACGAGAGATATCTGACTGTTATTCTGCCTGGCCAGACCGGCATGCGTTATTCACTGCTGACGCTGGGGCAAATTGATGCTACGCTATCATTTGAGAATAGTGCATGTAAGAATAAGTCCGCTATAACCGCCGCAGAAAAAAATTTACGCTTGGAGCATTTTAAGACAACAGGACAAGCATCATGTTTCTTTGACGCAGTAAATATTTATTTTGAGATACGACACAATGCAACTGGCTTGACTGTATTGCGATAACATTGCGATGCAAAGTCAATATTGGAGATGAAGTAATCAATATCTCTACTAATACAAGCACAATATAATACAGGTTTTGGAATACTACCATGCTGAATGACAGAAAAAAACAGGCTTACAATTACCTTAGGAATGCAATCATTAGCAATGAGCTTGCCCCTGGAGCGCCCATTCGCGAACAGGAGCTGACAAAGCGCCTGAAAATGAGCCGTACCCCCATCCGCGAGGCCATGCGCGAATTGGAAAAAGATGGGCTTTTGATCAGCTACCCTGCCAGGGGCACCTTTGTTTTGGTGGTATCGCCTTCAGATGCTGCTGAAATTTATGATCTGCGGATACTGTGCGAACTTTGGGCGCTGGAGCAAGGCCTGTCGAGGATGCACGACAGCGAGATTGAAATTATCAACAGGCTTACCAAAGAAGCCGAGACAAATATCGACTGGGAAAAATTTCATCTTTCTGACCTGCTGCTGCACAACCTCATTATTGAAAAAAGCTACAACAAAAGGCTGGTGTCGTTTATACAGGCCATTAACGGTCAAATTGAACGCATCAGAAGATTCAATGCCAAGGGCAAGGCCAGATATGACCTTGGTATTGTAGAACACAAAAAAATTCTCAATGCTCTGTTCAACAGAAATCTGCCCGCCGCCAAAAAAGCGCTGGAAGAACACCTGCGCACAAGCCGGTCTACCGCCATTGAAATTGCCAAAATGTTTGAAATGCAGTCCGTGCCCCATAAATCCTGATTGCCCCTCTCCTCTATACGACACTTTCCCGCGATTATTTGCAGCAATGCGCTTATGTGCGCTTGCCGATTGAGCAAAAGCGCCCATGGGAAGGACATGGGCGCTCAAGGGAGAGGAAGGGGCGCGAGGCAAATGCGCCCCTTCCTTGTCGTGGAGGAGGGTTAGAACTGATAGACGAAGGTCACGCCCACATTCCAGGCGTCGCGCACGTTGTCGCTCTTGCCGTTCATACGGCTGTTGCCCCAGACGGTCTTGGACTTGTCAAGGTACAGGGCATCGTAGTTTGCATCGAGGTAGACAACAAAGTTGTCGTACATCTTGTACTTGTTGCTCAGGCCAAATTCGAGCACGCCGTCATTGCGCGTCAGATACAGGCCTTCACGCCCGGCGATGCTGCCGTCGTTGGCAGACATCCATGAGCCACTGGAATTGTTGATCTTCTTGAGAATGCCCGGATCGTTGGTACCGCCCATGTAGTTGATGCGGATGGTGTGGGAGAGGTTGTCGATAAAGCTCATGTCCTTCAACCGGGCGCCAATGCCCCAAAGGCCGGACATGGACTTGCCCACGAGGCTGTCGCGGCCCATGATCGGGTCGCCATGGAAGGCAAAGCCAGAGAAATCGTTGGGGTTGTTGGGGTGCATGAAAGGCATACGCTCCGAACCGTTGCCCAGATTATCGTCGTCGCCTGAGGCGTACCAGCCGTAGAGGCCGGGGGTGCTCCAGTCAAGCTTGTATTCCAACAGCACCGTACCCAGCCAACCAGACCTGTTCATGGAGCTGTCGTCATACTGCACTGAGCCGTATTCGAAATCCCACGAAATTCTGAACGGATCAAAAACCGTAACCTGCCCGGGCAGGCCGAACCATACGGCATTGCCGTACTGCGACAGCTTCTGGTTATGACGCCCGCCGTAGAGGGGCAACAAGCCCGAGCGCAGCGAAGAGCCAGAGGCGTTGCTGGCGTAGGTGTATATCTGGGTGTTGTTGACGGAGTTATAGTTGATGGCGGGTCCGATGCCGGCATACATGCCCCAGGGGGTTACCTTGACGCCGTCAAAGGTCAACGGCACGGTCAGGCCGAAGGCATCAAGGTTGTCCATATAGTTGGCGTAACGGTTGGTCGCCGAAGTGGAGTTGTCATTAAGAATGCGGGCCCAGAATGCGGTGACGCCCACGTTTTCATTGAAGGCGTACGAAGTGGTGATGGCCGCCACGTCGTCAGCGAGCACCTGGTTGCTGTTGATGAAATCGGGCAGCTGCATGGGCTGAATACCCATACGCACTTTCAGATCGGTCTGCGGAACCATCCAGTCAAGGTAAGCACCCTTGACCTTTATCCAGGTGCTGTCGGCGCCAAGCGCGCCACCGCTGGAATTGGCGCCCCAGTACTGGCCCATGCCACGGTTGTAGCCCCCAATCTCAAACTGCACGGTTCCTGACAAATTTTCCGAGGCTACGGCTTCGAGCTGCAACCGGACCATCTGATTCGCTTCAAATTCATCTTCAGACTGGTTAAACCCGGTTCGGCCACCGCCGCCAGTAAAGGAACCGTTCTGGCCGTAACTGAAGTTATACGACCAGCGGCCCTTAGCCTTGAAATCGACGGCATTTGCCCCTGCCGGCAGCGCAAACAACAGGCCTGCCGCCAAGAGTAATACTGCTATCTTTTTCATCCTCTGCTTCTCCTTTCTTAACTGTGCACAACACACAAAGCCTCTGCCACTCTATTTACCAGGTGCATGCAGTGCAGCGTTCGTTCCTCAATAAACACAACCCAGACAATGCACCTGGCAAAAAAACATATCTATATTGCAACTATAAGTTGCATTAGCTGCTTGTTATCCAAACCTGTATTCAACACCGAGAGTTCCACAGGGGTACTCCCATTTTTTTATAATTGTTTTTCCGCACAAGACGCGGCATGTTCCGCATTCAAGACATCCTGCATAGTCGAAGATTATTGCGCCGTCTTCGCCACGCTTGTACAAGCCTGCAGGACAGGCCATCATCAGCTTTCTGAACTCTTCTGGATCAGGGTTGTCGACCAGTTCAATATGAGCGTTGCTTTCATCCACATAAAATTTGTTGACGCCAAGTTTGACATCCACGTTTACGCTGTTCATATGGAACGCACTCCTTTGAAGCCGTCTTTCATCAGGTTCAGGGGGCCAACCTTTTTGACCTCGCCCCAGAGTTTTTTCCAGAGGGGCTGTTCCGGCCCGTTGATGGTGAACATCTGGCGCATCACGGCTGCGGCCATTTGCGGGTAATCGTTAAAAATTCGAGAATTATCCAAAAATGCTGGCAGGTTTTTATAAAGATTCATGTCCTTCATGATGAAGCTTTCATCCAGAAGGGTTTTGTAGGAGGCAAGACCGGCTTCGCTGAAATCATTTGCCTTGCGGGCGGCCATAACCGCCTTGGCCGCGGCTTCGCCAGAAGCCACCGCCAGATCCATGCCCCGCACCGTGTAGCCCACGTTGAGGCAGAAGCCCGCAGCGTCGCCCGCGATCAGCACCCCGTCACCCACAAGCTTGGGCACCATGTTGAGCCCGCCCTCGGGCACAACGTGCGCCGAGTACTCAACAAGCTTGCCGCCGCTCACCAGGGGAGCCACCGCCGGGTGATTTTTAAAGTCTTCGAGCATTTGCGGCACGCTCTTGTTGGTGAGGGCCACGCTGTGCAGGCCAAACACAAGGCCCAGAGAAACGGTGGTTTCGTTGGTGTAAAGAAAACCGCCGCCCAGGTATCCGTTGGAGGGGGACCCGGCAAACAGCCAGGCCATGCCGTCCTTGCCCACGCAGCCAAAACGGTCGGCCATCTGGGCGGGGCTCAGCTCTATGAGTTCTTTCACCCCCACAGCCACGGTGTGGGGCGTAACCTTGTCGACCATGCCGAGCTGTTCGCCCAGTATGGAATTGACGCCGTCCGCCAGTATGACCACATGGGCCTCAAGCTCATCCTCGCCAGCTTTCACGCCGCAGACCTTGCCGTCACGCACGATGAGCTCTTCCACCCGCACGCCGGGGATAGGCTGCGCCCCGGCGCTTTCGGCCTTTTCCATAAACCACTGGTCAAACTTGCCGCGCAGGACCGTGTACGACTGCTCCTCGGGTTGCATGGAGCGCGCGGTCTGGTAGTCCATGGTCACGGCGCTGTCCGCGGTCAGAAATGAAATCTTTTCGCGGGCGACGCGCCGTTCAATCGGAGCCTCGTCGGCAAACCCGGGCATGATCTTTTCCAGGCTGTGCGCGTAGAGACGCCCGCCGGTCATGTTTTTGCTGCCAGCGTAGTTGCCCCGCTCTATCAGCAGAACAGAGAGACCTTCCTTGGCAAGCAGATAGCCGGCGGTGCAGCCGGCCAAACCGGCCCCCACGATAATTGCGTCAAACTTGTCATCCGACATAGCGCCACCTCTCGGCATAATTTTGCATCAGCCCTTGAAGCGTCATACGGGCCCGCACGAACTCGAATCTGTACCCTGCCGCCGCTGCGTCGCCTTGCCAGCAACTGGCCGCGCCTTGCGGCAAAAATCGTCCACAACCGGCATACAATCACAACGGCAATGCAAGCTGCCTTGCTTTGCGGCTTTCCCGATCGGTGACGCATCCTCTCGGGAAAGCCGTTTCCACGGGGGTTTATTACGCCGACATTACTCATGTAAGTCAGCAATTTAACATGATTTATTTCAACAAACTGGTCAGGCCGGGCAAAACCTTGTACAGGTCTCCCACAATGCCGTAGTCCACAAAATTGAATATGGGGGCGTTTTTGTCCTTGCTGACCGCTATGATCACCTTGGAGCCGTTGGCCCCAACCATGTGCTGGATCTGGCCGGAAACGCCCACGGCAAAGTAGACGTCCGCCTTCAGCATCACGCCCGAGACGCCAACGTAGCGCTCGCGCTCCATCCAGCCTTCGCCTTCAGCCACGGGGCGGGAGCAGCCAAGCTCAGCGCCAATGGCGCTGGCGAGGTTTTCCGCCAGGGCGAGATCTTCCTTTTTGGCAAAGCCGCGCCCCACGCACAGCACTCTTTTGGCTTTGCACAGGTCAACGGAGCTGCCCTGCTTTGACGTCAGCCCCACGACCTTGGGCATAACGGCCGGTGGCACAAAAACGCCCTGCTTCAGTTCGGCCTTGAGTGAAGCGTCGGGGGCTGCAGGTTCGTACGAGCCGGAGGCCAGGCTAAGAACGCAGACCGGCGAGGTGATCTTTTCGCTGCCGGAGGCCAACCCGCCAAAAACCATGCGGCTGACGGTGACGGCATCGGCAATTTCAATCCTGGTCACTTCATTGGCCACAGCCGCGCCAAGCTGCACGCCCATGCGGGCGGCCAGGGCGCGGCCTCGCTTGCTGGGGGGCACAAGCACCATGGCCTTTTTGCCGCATGCGGCAACCACGGCAGCAAAGGACGGTGCGTAATCTTCAAGCATTACGCCATCCTGCGGGGCGAATGTATATACGACACCGGCACCAAGCGATGCGGCGTACTGGGAGTCTTCGTCGGTTCCCACCACAAAAGCGCACACGTCTTCGCCCAGGGCGCGGGCCCCGGCAATGATTTCAGGCAGGCGGTCCCTTTTATCGCTGAACACAAAAATTATGGGCATTTTAGACATTGCTCACTCCTTACAACTAGTTCAAAATCTTGCGGATATTGGCCGCAAAAGCTGCGATCTGTTCTTCCGAATCGCCCTCGATGATCTCCCTCTTGCGATCTGTCTGATCAGGAGCAAGGATGGAGAGCATTGTGCTGGCGGGGTCAGAACTGTAACCGGCGTCAGCCAGCGCAATTTCTTCCACCGGCTTTTTGCTGGCGGCCAGAATGGCTTTCATGCTCGGGATCTTGGGCACATTGATGTCGGTGGTGACAGAGAGAACCGCAGGCAGGGGCACGTCGACGATTTCCACTTCGTCCTCCAGATCGCGCTCTACCCGTGCGGTGGATCCGTTGATCGTGATTTTGCCCACGCTGTTGATGCTGGGCACGCCCAAAAGCTCGCCCAAAAGCAGGCCTGTCTGCTGCGCGTAAAGGTCAGCCGAGCCTTCGCCGCACAGGATGAGGTCAAAACCCAGCTTTTTTGCTGCTCCGGCCATGATTTTGGCGGTTTCACCAGGCAGTATCCCGACAAGGGCATCGTCGCCCACCACGGCAAGGCAGTCGGCCCCACGGGACAAAATATCCTTGCGAACCTTGGTGTTGCCCGTGCTCGCCTTATCGCCGACGGTCAGGGCGGTTACGGTGCTGCCCTCCTGGGCAGCCGCCAGTTCCACACTGGCTTCAAGGGCGTTCAGGTCATAAAGGCTGATCTTCAAACCGGCTTTGTCCAGCTTGAGGGTTTTATCGCTATTTACGGAGATGTCCTGTTCTTCAGGAACAATCTTGCAGCAGGAAATGATTTTCATAGTTCTCCTCGCGTCTTATTAATTTAAAATTGATTATGCCCTGTATCTTGATGGACAAGTCACGGAACAAATACAGTGCTTATGCTCTAGATTCCGTATTCCCTGGCCTCCCTGCACTTGTTCAGAACAATGGTCAGGACTGTTCCAAGGCTACCAAGCATAATGATAAAGATGGTCATTGGCGCATATGAACCACTGGTTCCATGCAGCAGCCCCGCCACGTAAGGTCCCAAAAATGACGCCACAATGAGCACCATATTGACCATGCTGAAATTTACCGGGTAGTTGGATTCGCCATAAAAGGAGCGGATAAAAACGGCGTTCATGGGCAGCACGCCGCCAAAGCTCAGGCCGGTCAGCACAAAGCCAGCCACGGCAAGCTTGATATCGCCCATTCGCAAGGCGTACAGCAGGATGCCCCCTGCAATGCAAAAGCCCGCACCCACAAGCAGCATGACGCGCGCACGCCCGATTTTGTCGTACAGGCCGCCCACTATCACGCGCCCAAACCCGTTGCAGACGGAAACAACGCCTGCCAGCAGGGCGGCCTCATCCGCGCCTATGGCCATGCCCGCCATAAAGGGCACAGAATGGGCGATGAGCATGAGCCCGGCGGCGGAAAGCAGGCTCGACCATGCAAAAAATATCCAGAAGCTTGGCCGACGCAGCATGAGCGACGCCGTTATGTCCTCCCGTCTCTGCCCCCCGCAGGCTGCGGAATTTTCAGCGCAGAGCTGACCGGCTTTGGGGGGGGCCATAACCGCAGAGCACAGCAGAATCACAACCGGAAACACCACGCCGATGGCAAAAAATGTCAGCCGCCAGCCGATGGCCTTGACCAGCAGGCTGCCCGATGCCCCAAGCACCATGCCGCCAAAGCCAAAGGCCATCATTAAAAGACCCGAGATAAAGCCTGTACGGTCAGGAAACCAGCGCAAAACAGTGCTCAAAACAGCATTATAGGCCAAACCGACGCCAAGGCCGACTAACAGGCCGTAGGTCAGGTACAGCGCGGTCAGCGACGTGACGCGCGAGGCAAGGCAAAAGCCCGTGCCCATGGCCAGAGCGCATCCCCACAGGGCAACGCGCGAAGAAAATTTTTTCTGCAAAATGCCCGAGATCAGCCCGCCGATGCAGAACATCGACATGCATATGGAAAATGCCATTGATGTTTGCGATCGCTGCCAGCTAAATTCTTTCTCCATTGGCCCGGCAAAAACAGACCACGCGTACACCACGCCAAGGAGAAGAAGCGTAAGCATTCCTGAAAGTGCTATCAGATGGCGCTTTTGCATCAGAGTGCCCGCTTTTCTTGCAATACGTTATTCATAATCAGCTCCAACCCATCTTTTGTTAGTATTTACTTGCCCGGTAATGTTCATTTTTTGCTGGAGCCGACATGTACAATATGTACGTTACATTTCATGTTTGCCGATTTGCCACGCAATCCGGTCCTGGTGCGGCTGCTGCAGCCGCAAATGGCGGCCTGCGCCATTTATCGGCGGCCCCGGCAACAGCCGGGACCGCCGGACGCATGGCATCCTACCCGAGCACGTGCTTGGCAATGACGATCCGCTGAATCTCGCTCGTACCTTCAAAGATTTCGGTGAGCTTGGCTTCGCGGAACAGCCGTTCCACAGGGTAAGATTTGGTGTAGCCCATACCGCCGTGCAGCTGGACGGCATGGTGGGTCACAAACATGGCGGTTTCGGCGCAGTACAGTTTGGCCATGGCCGATTCCTTGCTGAACTTTTCGCCTGCATCCTTGAGGGCCGCGGCGCGGTACACCAGCATGCGGGCGCAGTCCACACGGGTGGCCATGTCGGCTATCATCCACTGCACGCCCTGATTGGCGGCAATGGGCTTGCCAAACTGGATGCGTTCCTTGGTGTATTTAACGGTGGCGTCCAGAGCGCTCTGGGCCAGACCAAGAGAGATGGCGGCGCAGCTCATGCGGCCGCTGTCCAGTGTTTCCATGGCGATCCTGAAGCCCTGGCCTTCCTTGCCCAGCAGATTGGAGGCAGGTATGACGCAGTCGCAAAAATCGACGGCGCAGGTTTCAGACCCGTTCATGCCCATCTTTTCTTCGGGCTGACCGATGGTGATGCCGGGGGTGCCCTTTTCAACCAAAAAGGCGGTGATGCCCTTGACGCCCTGGCTCTTGTCGGTCATGGCCAGCACAATAAACACTGACCCGGCGGGCGCGGCTGTGATCCACAACTTGGAGCCGTTGATCACATAGGTGTCGCCCTTGCGCACGGCAGTGGTCTGCTGGCTGGCGGCATCGCAGCCGGCCCCAGGCTCCGAAAGGCAAAAGCAGCCGAGCTTGTCGCCGCTGATCATGCCGGGGATCAGGCGATCCTTGATTTCATCGTTGGCGTACTTGAGCAGAATCGGGATGGTAAGCGAGCACTGCGAGCCGATGATCATGGCATGGGCGGCGCTGACTTTGGCAATTTCCTCTGTGGCCAGCACATAGCTGATGGCATCCGCGTTGCTGGCGCCGTATTTTTCGGGCAGGCAGAAGCCAAACAGTCCCAGATCAGCCATGGGTTTGATGCTCTCGGACGGAAACCGGTGGTCTCTGTCGATCTCGGCGGCAATGGGGGCCACATGCTGTTCCACAAATTCCTTGACCATGCCCTTGATCAGGGATTGTTCTTCGGTAAGCGAAAAATCCATACGAGTTCCTCTTTTTCAGACAGTTATGCGGGTGCTCCGCCAGCAACGGCAGGCGACCGGGCATTCCCCCCCCGCTCGCCGCTTGCCTGGCGCTAGGGTCTTTCGTGCGCGCCGTTGCGCTTTGCGTAGCCGCGTATTTTCATGGGGCCGAAAAGCAGCAGCGGTATGACGGTAAGAATCAGGCCAAACAGCCCCATGTACGCAAAGCCCTTGGCCACAATGGTCACCAGGCCAAGCTGGGACACGGCAAATGCATAAAGCAGTGTAATAAGAGCAATTATGCAGTTTCTCGAACGCAGTGAGGGTATTTTTTCCTCGGGCAGCAGCTTCCAGACCTTGGAATTCTCAAAGCGGCGCACCGAAGAGAACACAAAGGCGAACGCCGTAGAAATAAAGGCGAAGAACATGGCGATGGTGTAGAATGTACGCAGCAGGTTTTGATCAAGATGTTCAACGATGTAGAGCACCGGAATCGGGATCTTTTCGCTGAGCACTTCGGGGTAGTAGCCAAGCAGCATAAAGCACACCAGGGACAGGCACGTGCCGTTGATCAGCACGCCGGTTAAGGCGGCCTTGGCGCAATGCGCGCGGGTTTGCAGGGGTTCGGCCACCGAGACAAAAGGCGCGATAAAGGTTTGGAACGAGCAATAAATCAGGGTCATCCACAGAGCGTGGGTCCAGCTGAAATCGGCCGGGGCGATCTGGTTGTGGATGTTGGCAAGGATCACGTCCCACTTGGTATTGATGCCCACAGCCACCACCGCGCCCAAAAAGAACAGCAAGGCGACGGTCTTGATGCCTGCCAGACGGCGCACCAGCTCAGCGCCAAACACCGAGCACAAGAACACGATGGAGGTCATGATCATGGTGCCGATGAAATACGGAGTGCCAAACGAGTGCTCCAGAATGGACGAACCACCGGCGATGGCCGCTGCCGGAGGCATGCACAAAAAGATGATGAAAACAGCATCTTGGAGGTTGGCGAAAATCTTGTCGTAAGGATAATAAAAGCGGTCAACCCACGACCGCAGGTCGTACGACTTGCTGACGCGCGCAAACTCCCACATCATAAAGACGCAGCAGCCCTGAATGCTCATGGCGAGGAAAGGAAGGAACACGCAAGTCCAGCCGCTGGTGAGAAAATACCGCACTTCTTGCTGCCCGGAGGCAAAACCGCCGCCGGAGTGCATGGCAAACCAGAAGGTTGAACACAACAACCAAGCAGGAATGAATTTTTTGGTCATACCCAGGCCCATTTTTTCAAAGGGTTGAGAACCGCTCCCGATACAGCACTGGCAAGCAGTGCGCCTCAAGCGCCGCCCGTTTTCATAAAACCGCCACCCATCAATGTTCCCGCGCCGGAACCACTCCGGCGCGGGAACACCAGTCAGGCCGAAATCACGTCTGCAAATGTCTGCAACGCAGTGCGCGCCTGTTCAAAGCTGCGCATCTGCTGGTCAACCTCAACGCTCACCATGGGGATACCCGCTGCATCGAGGGCCTTTTTCACCATGGGGAAGTCGAATTCCTCGGGGTCGCAAAACTTGGTCATCAAAAAGACAACGCCCTGCGCGCCGTGCTTTTTGACCATGTCCACAAGCATGGGGCCGCGTTTTTTGTCGGGGTCGTACAGCACAGAGCAGCCCTCCATGTCGGAGATCTGTCTGGCCAGGGCATTGAAGGGGTCGGCGTCCGCCGGGACATCGGTGCGGTACTGGCGCGACTCCTGCGCCACTTCGTCCGCAACCACGGCAAACTTGTTGTCGGCCAGCACCTGCAGCAGGGCCGGGCTGTCAGCCAGAATACCCGTGGTGACGACCTTGTGCCCGTTCCATTCCTTCACGGGCTGCTGGCGGCACTGTTCAATGATCTGCCGGACAGCGGCCGTATGCTCGGCCCTGTCCATAAAACCGCCGCTCTTGATGACGGCATTGCGCTGCGCGGGCGAGATCAGGTGGGGGTACAGCGCGGCCACATCGGAAAATTCACGCAGGGCGTCGCGCTGGGCATTGCAGGTGTCGATGGCCTTTTGCAGCGAGGCCTTGTCCACCTTGCGGCCCGAAATGGCCGACAGTTTTTCGGCAATGGCCACGTACTGCTTGCGCATAAACTCGACGCCAGCAGGCAGCTTGCGGTTTTGAGGATGGATAACGGGGATGAACGGGACGTTTTTGACGCCCACCTTCCAGTTTTGCCCCAGGCACTTCAGCGTGTCGCACAACACGGGGATCATGGCGCCGGAGAGCTTGTCGAGCTTGCCGTTCAGCCCCATCTCAAGGCAGGTCTGGGCAATGCCGCAGTAAAAGGAAGGAAAGTACTTCTTGGCGCTGGATATTTCCATTTCAGCGCCCCAGACGGCAAAAGGCGTCATGCCGGCGGCGATCACCAGCTCGGCGGGCGAATACACGGGGAAGCAGCCAATGGCCTTTTTGCCCTGCGCCACCATTGCGTTCAGCTGCGCAGCCGGGTTGGCCGCCACATCACACAGTTTCTGAAGGGTATCGTTGAGCGTGCTCATTATGCTTTCGCCTCCTTATTGGCAGCCATCACTTCGCACAAAGCTTCAATGCGGGTCTGGTACTGAGCTTCTGAGAAGACGCGGGGGTCAGCCTGGTCGCCATCAAAGGTAACGGTGGGGATGTGCAACGTGTCGCGGATGCGCCGCTCCACTTCGGGCATGATGCCGCTCCAGAGCTTGCAGCTTCTGTTGGTATGGATGATGGCGCCGTCGATCTTGTTTTCGCGACCCACGTTGATGCGCATGTCGGCGGCACGCTCCAGAGACACGCAGTTGGGCACGTACGAGTAAGCGCGCATCATTTCGGCGGTGTTGTTGTAAAGAACGCCAAAGGCTGTAGCGTAGACTGTTGCAGTAACGTTAATGCCGTGCTCCTTGAGGGGAGCCGAGGTGGCGCGCAGGTAGGGCCAACAGGCGATGCCTTCAAACAGCACGCGATACTTCTGTTCGCCCTTGTAGGTGGAGGCGCCGGTTTTGACGGCGGCCTCGTATTCGTCGGCAAGCTGCTCAAAAGCCTCGGCAGCCTCAACTGTGCCCCGGGCGCACACGGCAACGGCCATGTGGTTGAACAGGTCAAAACCGTTGAGGGGCGAAGGCACGTACTTGGTGAACTCGGCAGCGCGCAGCCAGGCCTTGGCCGTGCGCTGCGAAACATCCATTACTTCCTTGAAGCGCTTTTCAGAAAAGGGCTTTCCGGTAATTTCAGAAAGCTGCTGCATGGCATGGTCAAACTGCGCCTTGATGTATTCCACCGAAGCATCGTCGGTTTCGTAATCATTCTTGAACGGAATATCGATGAGGATCATGGGGATATTGCGTTCTTTGGCGATGTTTTCGTACCACTTGATCATGCAGTTGCAGATATTGTTGCAGCACAAAACAAAGTCAGGCTGGGGCATATCCATTTCTTCACAGCTGCCGATGTCAAGAAATGCCAGGCTGGTGCGCGCATAGGCGCAGATATCGTTGGAATACCCCAGACCTTCGGCGTGCTCGCACATGCGCAGGCCGCCGCCCTTGGCCGCAATGGCTGCCGCCTGGTTTTCGGGATAGACAACCTTGATGCCCAGGGTCTGCGGAATTTCCTGCGGAAAATTCGAGGCGCACCACCCCACCATCTCGCCGCGCTTCTTGGCCTCCCAGGCCTCTTCATAAGCTTTTGCGGCAATGTCGCGCAGTCGTATTTTTGCCGGCACCGGTTCGCCAACATTCTGTTCACTCATGGGATGTCTCCTTGAGCTAAGATTTTTTGGAACAGCTGTCGTACGCGTACAGGGCCGCGCCCAGAGCTCCGCACAGCACGGAGAGGGGCGATACCTGGATTGACGTATGCAGCTCTTCCGAAAGGATGCGCACAACTTCAGCGTCGGCGGCCACGCCGCCAGTCATGGCGACCAGGGGCGTGACGCCGACCCGTTTCACTAATCCTGCGGTTTTGCTTGCGATCGAATGATGGATTCCATCAATAATGTCAGGAATTGATACTCCGCTTGCGAGATGCGAAATAACTTCAGATTCTGCAAACACTGTGCATGTAGAGCTTATTTTGACAGACTTTGTTGCCTTTGCGCCAAGTGATGCCATTTCAGATAACTTGACCTCAAGCACTCTGGACATAACATCGAGGAATCTTCCTGTACCAGCAGCGCATTTGTCATTCATAACAAAGTTTACAAGCATACCTTGTTCTGAAATCTGCATGGCTTTTACGTCCTGACCGCCTATATCTATGAGCGTACGTACTCTAGCAAACAGGCGCACGGCCCCCCTTGCGTGGCAGCTCAGCTCGCTCACCTCTTTGTTCGCCTCTTTGACCGAATTGCGCCCGTAGCCCGTGGCGCAGACAAAGGCTATGTCGCCAGCGCTTTTGCCGCAGGCCGCCAGGGCTTCGTCCATGGCCCTGCCAGGGCCGCTGGTGCCCGCACCTACGGCAACGACCGACTTGGAGACGATGTCTTCACCGTTCTGCAGGATGATGCATTTGGAGGCGGAAGAACCGATGTCTACGCCCATTGTCAAAATGGAATTCATGCACAAGACCTCATTTCACCTTACTTCCAGGCGCAAACTTCCTTATTGGCGATCATTTCGTCGATCTGTTCCTTGGTGTAGCCAAGGCTGCCAAGAATCTTGTAGTTGTCGCCGCCCACAAGGGGCGCCTGCTTGTATTCGGGCAGGCCCATTTCTTCAAAATCAATGGGGATACGCACGAGGGTACGGTTGTTGCCGTTGGGGTATTGCATCTTGTAGAAGGAATCGACAGACCAGGCCTGCTTGTCTTCGAGGATTTCTTCCCAGGTCTGCGCAATGGAGAAGGGGATGTCGTGGGCGGTGAATATCTCGGCCCATTCCTTGACGGTCTTGGTCTGGAAGGCATCCCACAGGATGTCGTACAGCTCGGGCGAACGCTTGTGCTTGGCCACGACCTCCATCTTGGTGTAGCGCTCATCTTCGGCCAGATCTTCACGGCCGATGCACTTCATAAAGGTGGGATAGTACGCGTCGTAGACTGGCATGCAGATCTGGATGAAGCGGTCATCCTTGGTCTTGTAGGCCACGATGAAGGGGCTGATGGTTTCGCGGCGGTCGATGGGGTACACCTGGCCGTAGTCGGTGTACTGCGCGCCCTGAATCATGATGCCCTGGGTGTAGATGGCCGTGTGCAGCAGGTTGGTGGAGACCTTTTCACCCTTGCCGGTGCGCTGGGCGTTGATGTAGGCGGCAAGAATGCCCGCAGCCAGCATCATGCCGCACTGGTGATCGCCCAGACCGGGGACCACGTTCATGGGCACAGTGCCCTTTTGGTACAGGGTACCCAGCATGCCGCCGCGGGCAAAAAAGGCAGTGTAGTCAAAGCCGGGCAGGTCTTTGTCCGGTCCTTTTTCGCCGTAGCCGGTGGCATTGGCGTAAACAAGCTTGGGAAAAACAGTTTTGAGGTCGGCGTATGAAAGCTTGGCGCGTTCAAGCGCCTGAGGACGCCAGTTGGTAACAAAGATGTCGGCCTTTTCCAGAAGCTGAAAAAGAATTTTTCTGCCGCCGGGGCTCTTCATGTCCAGCCCCAGGCTCAGCTTGTTGGCGTTTTCAAGATCAAAGGTTGTGTTTTCGCTATGGTCCTGCGGGCGTCCCTCGGTGGGGGCAGTCCAGCGCAGGTTGTCCCCCTTGGCGCCTTCAATCTTGATAACCTCAGCGCCCATATCAGCGAGCATGCGCGTAGCGGAAGGAACGGCAATAAAGGTTGCCAGCTCCACAATTTTGACACCTTCCAGCAATTTTCTCTCAGACATTGATTTTCTCCTTAATTGCGGTGACTACAGAAATAACAATTTACTATTACCTTAAATGCACTATTACTAAGCGCATTCAGCACTTAATTTATCTTTTAAGTATTGAATATTGATCTTACCATTATCATTTAAAGGCATTTCATCAATGATCATAAACTTACTTGGAATCTTATAGTGAGCAATTTTTCCTTCAAGTTCACTTTTTAAACCATACTCACTCAACATATATCCTGAATATGGAATAACTACTGCAATAGCTTCTTCGCCAAGGTCTTTTGAGTAAATACCAAATACCTTTGCCTGATGAACACCGGCAATTTTTTTCAATGCGCACTCAATTTCCATTGGGCTTATATTTTCACCACCACGCACAATAATATCTTTAATTCTATAGGAGTAATGCCAATCACCATACATATCTACAAATCCAGCATCGCCAGTGTGGTACCAGCACCTGTCATCCATCACCGTTGAAACCTGTCCGTGCAGGCCGAGGTACCCCCTCATCACATGAAATCCACGGGTCCACAGCTCGCCGGTTTCTCCGGGCAGCAGCTCATCGCCGGTTTCCGGATCGACAACCTTCATCTCCACACCTGGCAAGGGCACGCCGATGGTGGTGCACTTCAGCTCTATATCCGCGTCGGGAAATGTTTGCGTGCAGCAGGGCGAGGTTTCCGTTTGCCCATAAGCGATGGAAAGCCCCTGCATGCCAAGCCTGTTTACGATGGCAGCCACAAGTGATTCACTGCACTGAGAACCGGCAATAATGCCTTTTTTGAGAACAAGATTATTTGATCCGCTCGCAGATACGGCTTCCAAGAGTCTTCCAAACATTGTCGGCACGCCGTGCAAGACAGTACATTTGTATTTTTCGCAATATTTTATGACGTCAGAGACCCTGTACCGCTCAAGTATTACCAGCGGAACGCCGCAGGCGATGCTGCCAATGAGACATGTAGAAAGACCAAAGCAATGGAATAGCGGCACTGCCATGCAGCACAGATCTTTTGCGGCATCCAGCCCGAGGCGCTGAATAGAGAGAAAGGCGTTGTTGACCAGGTTGTCGTGCGTAAGCATGACGCCCTTGGGTCGGCAGGTACTGCCAGAGGTAAACAGGATACAAGAAACATGCTGCGGCTGGACGGCTGCGCGGATGCCGGCATAAAAATCGGCGGAAAGGCTTGCGCCCAGAGATGCAAGGTCAGCAGTGCTCACAGATGAGGCAATGGAGTTGTCGCCAAGGCTTACCGAAAACTTGAGCGTCGATGGCTCGGCGGCGTCCGCGCCGTCCATAAACAATCCATCGACTATCGCCGCGTAATCCACATCGCGGTAGCCGTCCGCATAACATATGCACGCGCAACGGGTGCGGCTGACAATGTCTTCAATCTCCGGTCTGGTCAGATGGATATTGACCGGCACAAAAACCGCTCCAAGTTTGATGGCCGCAAGCCCGCAGACAATCAGCGAAACCGAATTACACGACCAGCCCACAAAGGTATCACCTGCACGCAGGCCCTTGACCCACAACCCCCTGGCGTAGGCATCGGTCAACGCGTCAAGCTCGCTCCAGGACAACCTCTCGCCTGTGTTCGCCTGAATCAGGGCGTCCGTTTCCGGCCAGGTTTCGGCAGCGCGGCTGAGAAAGTCGCCAATGGTCATTGCAAAAGGCCTCATACTTACCCCTTGATCAAATTCAGCATTCATAAATCGCGTCAGGGCACGCACCGCCAAACAGGTATTTCTTTAGAACTCACATTGTCGACAATTAAAATTCAATTTGTTGAAAAAAAATATCATCTACCAAGTCAATTACAGAAAATTTGTGAGATAAATTCAGCTTATTAAAAACAATAAAAAATATATTTTAAAGTAAAAGTCTAAAAAAAAATTCTAGTTGTATATATATTCATTCAATTACTATTGCAAAATTACTACTGCTTCTTCTTTTAAAGCCAAAACTAAATAACTATTATTTTTTTGTTTTACTTATTAAATAGATTTAACATTTATGAGTCACAACAAATACTGCTTCTGCTTGTCATAATAATTTTATCATTCATTGTCGACAATAAAAATTCATATTTTTTTATAATACCTTTTTTTCAATAGCTATTTCATCAAATGAAATTTTTCTCATATAAAAAAAATCAATTAAAACAGAATAATATAAACAAATACCAATTGTCTCTCCCAAACACATCCACAAAGGCCCTAACCACTGCCTGGTGTTTTTTCGACTAGCCTCCTTTCATTTTGCTGTCAACAGCCATTTTTCAAAAAATTCAAATTGTCGACAATTTGAATTTTTTTTGTTCATCTTAATCCAAAGTCTCGTTTGCGCTAAAAATCACAATCTAAGGAAATACCACTCATACTTTTACAATTTTGGACATGATTTTATTTAAAATAGACAGTATATCTATTTTTGAAAAAAAATTGTCACATATGAATACTTTTACTATTGCAACTTATTATGTTTTTAATTGTATACAATGCAATAAATTAATTTTTACATTCTGCATTTTACATTAGTTGCGGATATTTTTTGTAAAAATAGCTTTTTTTTAAAAAAATATTATTTCTTTACTTTTTAAAAACACGATGAGAATGCTCTCTTTAGCAGAGCATCAAAAAGTTCGTTCCTCAAACGTTCTGAAGCTGTTTTTGAGACTGAAAAAACAACTGGCGAGGTAGAAGATGGCTCAAGCTATCGACACAGTTCATGCCCCAAGTAAAATCCGATGGCTTTTGCTTGGGATCGTCTTCATGTCATGCCTTGTTGCGTATCTGGACCGGGTTAACCTCTCGGTCTGCGCTACGTTCATTATGGAAGATATGAAATTTGATCGAGTTCAGCTCGGCTATGCAATGTCGGCTTTTTTTGCCGCCTATGCCCTGACCCAAATTCCCGGCGGTATTTTGGCCGAGCGATGGGGCATACGAAAAAACGGTGCTTTTGCAATGTTTTGGTGGTCGTTGTTTACATTTTTGACGCCCCACGCCTGGGGCTTTGCAAGTTTTGTAGTGGTGCGGTTTCTCTTTGGCCTTGGCGAAGGCCCGCTGTACCCCAACAACGGCTTCTTTTTTGCCAAGTGGTTCAGTTCTAAAGAAAAAGCCATTGCAAACTCGTGGATGAGCGCAGGCACGCTGCTTGGACCGGCCCTGGGGCCGCCGCTGACTGTATTTTTGGTGACGCACACGAGCTGGCACTGGGCCTTTTATGTATTTGGCTTTGCAGGATTTATCGCCACTGCGCTGTGGTGGATCTACGCCAGAGACACCCCGGCCGAGCATCCCAAGATCAATGATGCGGAACTGCTGATCATTACTGAACAGACCAACGTTCAGGATGCCGTTTCCGAGGCGTCCAAAAAGATCAAGACGCCCTGGGGCAAGTTCCTTAAAAACCATAGGTTCTGGGCCATTGGCTTTCAGTACATGGCCAACAACTACATAACCTTTTTGTTTATGTCGTGGGTGCCGCTGTACCTGCAGCAATCGCGTGGCGTGAGCTTTACGCAGATGGGCGCGCTTGCCGGCTTGCCGTTTTTGGCGGCGGCCATCAGCACCGTTCTCACCTCCATTTTGAGCGACAAACTGGTGCGGATGGGCAAATCCAAAAAGCTTACCCGCTCTGCCTTTGGCTTTTTGGGCATGAGCGGCTGCGCTGTGTTTCTCTACTTTGCAACCCAGGTCGACACGGTTGCCCAAAACATCGCCCTGCTTTCCTTAAGCTACGGTTTCCTTGGCTTTAACCTTACCGCCGCCTGGGCGGCCTGCCAGGACATCGGCGGCAAGTACGGCGGCACGGTTGCCACCTGGATGAACTTTTGGGGAACCATTGCCGGTGTGGCCGCCCCGATTTTGACGGCTCTTTTCGTTGATTGGGTGGGTTGGGAAAACGCCTTTGTCATCAGCACCGGCATCGTCGGTTCTGGTGCGCTGACCTGGCTGATTATCAATCCTGACAAAAAACTGGTCGAAGACTAGGCAAACCAATCCGGGCAGGCCATTTGCGACCTGCCCGGATTTTAAACACTATGCTAGAAGGATGGCCGCATATGCAGTTCAATTTTCCTCCGATCGACATCCCTGTTGAGGGCCTCGACAAGGTCAAGCTCCCCAAAATGTATTCCATTACTCAGCGGTACGACGACCAGCGGGTTGCGGACATCTCGGGGCACCTTGCAGCGCAGCTTGAATCGCAGATCGGCAACAAGGGGGCCTTCAAAGGAAAAAGCATCGCCCTTACCGTGGGCAGCAGGGGCATACCCCACCTTGACGTCATGGCCAAAACCATCTGCGACCAGCTTAAAAAATGGGGGGCCGCGCCGTTTATCGTGCCCTCCATGGGCAGCCACGGCGGCGCTACGGCAGAGGGGCAGATAGAGATGCTGGCCGGGTACAACATCACCGAGCAGAGCATTGGGGTTCCGATCAAATCGTGTATGGATGTGGTGCAATATGATGCGCTTGACGACGGCACTCCACTTTACTGCGACAAAAACGCCTGGAGTGCGGACGGCATTGTTGTGTTCAACAAGGTCAAGCCCCACACCGATTTTCGCGGTGCGCACGAAAGCGGCCTGGCAAAAATGATCGCCATCGGGCTGGCCAAGCACAAGGGCGCGTCCATGTTCCACATGAAGGGCTTTGCCTGCTTTCCCGACGTGCTGCCTGTCATCGCCGAAAAGTTCATCAAAAAAGGTCCGCAACTCATGTTTGGCGTGGGCGTTGTGCAAAATGCCTACGACGAGGTCTGCAATATCGACGTGTGCCCCAAAGAGGGCATCATCAAGATGGATGCCGACCTGCTGGTCGTCGCCAAGGGCAAGATGCCGCGCTTCAAGTTTCAGGAATGCGATGTGCTTGTCATCGACGAAATAGGCAAAAACATCAGCGGCAACGGGCACGACCCCAACATTGTAGGGCGCAACAACTCCGGCGACTTCCCCGAAGTGTTCACGCTCAAGCGTCTGGTTATCCTGGGCATAACCCCAGAATCGCACCACAACGCCGCAGGCATCAACCTTGCCGACATCACCACCCGTGGGCTGCTTAATGACGTGGACTGGCGGGCCACATGGATCAACGTGCTCACCGCCAACCGGCCCAACGGCGGCAAAATTCCGGTCTATGCCGAAACTGACCGCGATGCCGTCATCATGGCCATTCGCACCGGCGACAATGTCGATTTTGAGCACCCACGGGTCGCCCATATTAAAAACACGCTCTGCATGACCAAAATCGACGTTTCGGAAGCCATTTACAACGAAATCAAGGACAGGGACGACGTAAGCCTGATCAGCGGCCCCTTTGAGCTTGATTTCAATGCCGATGGTCGTCTCACGCCTCTTGAAGAAGCCTGATCCTGCCCGGCGCGGCAGCCGTCAAGGCCTGCCCGCCTGTGCCGCGCGCCGGGCACCCAGGCGCTGCAGGGCAATGCATGCCAGCCGTGCGCAACGCCCTGTGCGGTCTTGCCGTCCATCCTCACCCGTTGCGTGCGGGCTATCCCTACCGCCTGCGACAACGGGTAAGGATGGACGGCATACAAACCTCCAGCAGCAACCACGCTACGGCAGCATGGGCAAAGCTTCGGTCCTGCGGTCGCTGCATCATATACGCACAATAAAGTAAAACAGTATTCATGTTTCAAACAATATTCTGTTTATTAGTATACTGCTTGCTTATTACAACGCACCGCACATCAAATAATTTTATTCTACAGCATTTATGACATATATTAAAGCATAATTTATAATTAACAAAAAAATTCTATCAATTTCGATTTTATTTTGCATACAAACCAACCAGGACGCATCTGAAATACAAAACTTCAAGAGAATACAAATAAAAAATACGTATACCACAAGGAGCCTGCAGATATGAAAGGAAGCGTCAGAATGAAGCTATTGGTGCCCTCCATAGCCATGCTGGTTTTATGCATGGGGGTATCAAGCTATTTTTCTTCCCAAAAATCCGCACATGAGGCATCGCAGGTGCTGGTTGGCACGGCCCGGCTTGCGGCACAGGACGTAAGCAAAAATCTTGATGATATGCTGTCATTTGTGTGCAACGTGCTGGCGCTCGAGAGCGGCAACGAGATACTTGACGGGCTGCTAACCGACAAGGGCCCGTCAGAGAGTGAATTTAACGATGCGGTCAAGCTGCTCAAAAAGCTCGTTGCAACCAGCAACCTTGTTTCCGCAGCCCGCGTCTACAACACGCAGGGCAAATGCATCGTCAGCGATACGGGGATTACCAATATAGATGTAAAGGACAGGGATTATTTTAAAAAGGTCATGACAGGCCAGACCAACATAAGCAACCCGCTTATAAACCGGGCCAACAACCTGCCCGTATGCGTCATATCAACGCCGATCATCCGCAACGGTAAAATCACCGGCGCGCTGATTGTGGGCATAGACCTGTCGCCATTTACCGAAAACATGATCGCGCCCATTAAAATAGGCGAAAAAGGCTATGTGTACCTTGTGGACGGCAACGGCATCACGGTAAGCCACCCGGACGCAGCGCAGATCATGCAGCTCGACATCTCCCGCTTTGAATGGGGCCGCAAAATGCTCTCCACCGGCAACGGCAGCACTGAGTACTCATTTGACGGGCACGGAAAAACAGCCATCTATGCCAAGGTCAAATCCACCGGCTGGATTGTGTGCGCCATTGTCAGCGAGGACGACACTACAGCCGTTGCCCGGGTCATATGGACATCGAGCATGGTTTTGAGCGGCGTCGGCGTGGGGCTTGTGTGTCTGATCCTCATTTTTATCGTCAATCCCATCCTGGCCGCCCTGCAAAAGTGCGTCGCATTTTCCGAGGCGGTCACCATGGGCGACCTTGGCAAGCAGCTTGAAATCAACCGCACGGACGAGCTTGGCAAGCTTGGCCGCTCCCTGTCCATCATGGTTGAAAAGCTTAAAGAAATGGTGGCCACCGCCGAAATCAAGACGACGGAATCCGAGGAGCAGACCCGTAAGGCCAAGACAGCCATGGAACAGGCGGAAGAAGCCCGCCGCCAGGCGGAAGAAGCCAAGCGCGAGGGCATGCTTGCCGCCGCAGGCCAGCTCGAGGAAGTGGTGTCAATCATTTCTTCGGCATCAACGCAGCTGTCGGCGCAAATCGCGCAGTCGCACCAGACCACGCAAGAGTCGGCCCAATGCCTCGCTGAGGCCGCCGACGCCATGAACCAGATGACCGCCGCTGTGCACGATGTGGCCGCCAGCGCCTCAAGCGCGTCGAGCATGTCTGAAAAAACCAAGGCGAACGCCGAGGATGGGGCAAACATCGTGCGGGAATCCCTGCAGAGCATTGCCAAGGTCAACGAAGTGTCCATGGAGCTGAAAAAAGACATGACCCAGCTCAACGAACACGCGCAGGCCATCAACCGCATAATGGGCGTTATTTCAGACATTGCGGACCAGACAAACCTGCTGGCGCTTAACGCGGCCATTGAAGCGGCCCGCGCGGGCGACGCAGGGCGCGGCTTTGCCGTTGTGGCCGATGAGGTGCGCAAACTGGCGGAAAAAACCATGACCTCCACGCAGGATGTGGGCAATGCCATTACCGCCATCCAGAGCAGTACGACAAAAAGCGTCTCCGGCATGGACAACGCCCTGCAGCAGGTTGAAACGGCCACAGGCTGCGCGGGCAAATCCAGAGAAGCGCTGCAGCTGATTGTCAGCGATGTGGAATCCACAGCCGGGCAGGTGCGGGCCATCGCCGTTGCCTGCGAGCAGCAGTCGGCGGCCAGCGAGGCCATCAACAATTCCATTGAGCACGCCAACAGCATGTCCGAGCAGACGACCCAGGCCATGACCGAATCCGCG